>JAYOBL010000027.1:0-19275 GCA_038104835.1 Gammaproteobacteria bacterium
CTTCAAAACCGAGGCCCGTAAGGCGGAAAATATAAGGTTGATTTTCGGCTACTTCGAAGGTTTTCATGTCTTGAACAATAGGGTCAGGGGATGGAAACCCATATTTCATGCCAAGAAATTCCGCGCGTCGTGCTGCATCATTAATGATGTACTGAACGCGCCGCCTATCACCGGTAAATAAAGTCTCTTTAGCCCGCACGGCGATTGGCAGGACCGGGCGCAGATGCACGTCCACGTCAAAGTCCTCACGCAGACGAATCAGGTCAGGTGTCACGAGATAAGAATAAGGACTGCGGAAAGACCAGAAAACATCGACGTTAACAGACATAATAAACCTCTTTGACTCTCTTTGGATGGACGGATAAGCGCAATCTTAATATTCGAAACTGGCCATGTCGAACTTCAAACTCTTGCCAGGCTCTCAGTTCTACTGCGCCACTAATTCAATTTCAGCCGATTCTCTACCTTGACCCTTTTCTTCGAGAATCGCCCAGCCCTGCTTAATTTGCTTTTGCCTGCATTGTTTATACGATTTCTTGGGAGTCGAGCTTTTAATCGATATCCTTCTCGAGCCCATAAACGGTTTCGGTGAATGTCTCGACAGTTTGATCGAAGCCCTTCAGAACGTCCGCGAGCGCCTGGTTATAAAAATGCGGACCCATTTGCGCGGCGAAGAAATCTAACAAAAACTCAGCTTCGAAACTGCCAAGGGACTTTTCCAGCTCTTCTTCCATATAGCATTGAATCTTAACGATTAGCTCTTCCTTGAGCGTTTTTTCTAAAGTGATTTCAGGCACTAATTATTCCTCAACGGACGGGGCTCTAGGCCAACTATATTCTTTGCGCGGCGCTCGCATCCCGCAGCGCTTTAAACTCGGATCCTTCGCGCCACTGAGGCCAGCGCTGACTGGAGCCGAGGTCTTTAACGATTGTTTCGAACAGCTGAATGTCCTGCACAGCTCCGTCTAAGTTCCAGTCTTCGCTCCAGGCATCGCAGGTTTGGTGGTAGCAGTTGCCGGTGTAGTCCGCTATCCACTGATCGCCTGCTGCTCGGCCACCGTCGATGAGATCTGCGCCGCCGGCTATGCCCATTATTAGCAATACGGGCACGCCTCGGCGCGCCAATGAAAAGTGATCAGCGCGAAAGAACAGCCCGTTCTCAGGCAAGTTTTCCGGAGTCACAGTTCGCTCTTGCAGCGCTGCAGCCAGCTGCAGATCGTCTTCTAGATCGCTTTGGCCCTCGCCCACGAGAATGACATCTTTGGCGAGCCCCGCAGTCTGCAGGATATCAAGGGTCAAGTTGGCGGCGGTTTTCTCTAACGGGTAAAGAGGATTGTTCGCGTAGTATTCCGAGCCTAAAAGCCCGCTCTCCTCCGCCGTCCAAGCGGCGAAAACAATACTCCGCTCAAGCTGAGGACCGTTGCTTAGCACCCGAGCCAACTCGATAACCCCAGCGACTCCTAGCGCGTCGTCGTTAGCGCCCGGGCGGACCGTCTTACCCTCGGCGTCTGGCGCACCCACGCCATAGGCATCCCAATGCGCCGACAACATTATCGCCTCGTCGGCTTGCGACGCACCGGGCAGCACCGCCAGCACATTGCTGCTAACAATTGTCTCTGTCGCGACCTGCGAGCTAGCACTGAAAGTCACTCCGGCTAATTCGAAGGCAGTGAACTCATCTTTGCGAGCCCTCTCACTCTGCTCGGCAAGCGAGAGGCCTGCCGCGCTGAACAGCGCTGCCGCGGCATCGCCGTGCAACCAACCCTGCAGCGCGACCGGCGGCAGCGAATCGGCTGCACGCTCGATCGCGTAGTTCTCACCCGGCGAAGAGGAGGCCACATTCCAGCCATAGCCCGCGCCTTCGGTTTCATGAATAACCAACGCGCCGATTGCGCCGCGTCGTGCCGCCTCCTCAAACTTGTAAGTCCAGCGGCCGTAGTAAGTCATGCGCTTGCCGCCAAATAGGCCCGCTACTGGCTCTTCAGGCTGCGCGGCAAAGTCGGGATCGTTCACGAGAAAAAGCGCTAACTTGCCGGTGAGGTCGATGCCCCCGAAATCATCCCAGCCGCGCTCTGGGGCGTCGGCACCGAAGCCTACGAATACAACACCTGCTTCATCGATGTCTAAGTTGTCTATTGCCCTAGTTGTACTGAACTCTATGTCCTCCCCCTGCCGCAGCGGCTGATCGTTTGCTGCCAGCTTAAACCGCGCGTTCGCGGCGCTTTCTAACTGCGTGTGAATCAGCGGCACAGCCTGTGTCCATCCGCCGTTCTCGCCGCCTGGCTTTAGTCCTAGAGATGAAAACTGCTCTATGAGGTAGCTCACCGTTTTTTCCTCACCGGGACCACCGGGCGCGCGACCCTGAAATTCATCCGAGGCTAAGGTTTTTACGATCTCGGAGAGATTCTGCGCGTCGATGCGGCTCAGCTGTTCAGCCGTTTGGGATTCTGGTGTTTCACCGCAGGCTACCAACGCAGAGAGTAAAAACCAGGGGGCGAGTTTTAAAAGTCTTAACATTATGAGGTCCCAGGGGATTGCGATTGCGCTGAAGCCTAACATAGGCAGTTTAAAATGAGAGTAATGGCCTGCACCGCAGTCATGGACAAGTTGAATTCAGGTCTCGCTTTGATTGGGGACTTTGGCCTAATTCTGCAATTGCCTGTACGCGAATATTCTGTAATATCGAGTCACACAATAATCCACCACTTCAGAGGCGAAAATGCGGAATCAGTTTCTATCCTGCGCGCTCCTAAGCTTGCTTACACTGCCTTTACAACTACTCGGTCAGCCGGGCTTAGCTAACGTAGAGCTTGAGATTCAGCCGGTCGCCGGCGATGTGTATATGATTCAGCGACCCGGCGGCGGTGGCAATATCGCCGCGCTGATCGGCGACGACGGCGTGCTGCTTGTCGATTCGCTTTTCGATCCAATGAACGCCGCGCTCATAGAGGCAATCGACAAGGTTACATCGCAGCAGGTGGAGTTCGTTATCAACACGCATATTCACATCGATCACGTTAACGGCAACGCCAAGCTCGCCGAGGCTGGCGCACTGATTTTCGCCCACGAAAATACGCGTCGTCGTTTCTTAGAGACTCGCAGCCGCTTTCCTCGTAATGGCGGCACGTTTGTTCCCCAGGAGCCAGAGTCGGCACGCCCAGTTGTGAGTTTCAACGACCGCATGACGCTGCACGTTAACGGCGAGGAAGTACAAGTGTTCTATGCTCCTCCAGCTCATACCGATGGTGATTTGTTCGTCTATTTTCCAAAGGCCGATGTGTTACACCTTGGCGATGTCTACCGAACAACGAGCTACCCGATTGTTGACCGCTACAACGGCGGCACAGTCCGCGGAACGATTGCCGCGCTGGACAAAGCGATTGAACTCGCAGGAGACAGCACGCGAGTGATTCCTGGACACGGCCTTGAGATTATGACGCGCGCAGATCTCATTGCCTTTCGCGACATGATTCTAGATATACAGGCGCGGGTGCTTGCGCTCATTCGCGAGGGACGTAAGCTTGAAGAAGTGCTCGATGCCAGACCTACGGCAGCCTATGACGCACAGTGGACGAACGACCCCGGCTGGGGTGTGGCCGATTTTATTCCGGTGGTTTATTACGAACTCGGCGGCTCGGGCCGGCTGCAGGATCGCTGAGCGAGGCGCTGTAAGGCATGAACATCCGACAGCAGACCCTCGCGTTCTGAATTCCGAACCAACTACCTAGGACGCCAAAAAAACACCTTCCAGTCGCGCAGGGGCTCCGACCCTTCATACAGCGGCTCATCGAGTGTGCGCCCGGCCTTAGCCGCCCAAAGCTGCATCATCGCAAGGCGCTCGGGGCCTTCGATTTCCTCGGCTCGCATCTCGTAGGTCGCATCGCCTATACGCAGCCAGCCGTCGCCATTGGTTTCCCGGACCCTGCGTGCCCAACGGCCGTTGTCGGGTCGCGTTGCGGTAATGACACCGCCCTGCGCACCAACCCAAGAGAGATAGTTAACAAAGGGAGGGAAGCCGGACTGCTTCATCATTAGGGGTCCGGCGATCTTGCCATTGAACTGGCTGAAGTCGAGCGGCGCCTCGGTGGCTGTGCCGCCGATAATCAGACCCGGGAGACGTCCGAGGCCTTGGTTGCTGAGGTAAGGGGCGGTAGACACCCAGCCGATGATTGCGGCAGCGAAGACAAGGCCTAGGCCGCGTAGTACGTGACGCTTTTGCATGCGCGTTCTCCTTATTGTTTTTAGAATCTTAAGTTAGCTGTTCTCACGGGGCTTGTCGACTATGAACTTGGCGGCAAAGATCGAGATTCGCCGATGGGACGTTACTCCATTATTGCGAGCAACTCAGACGACAGTTATGACCACAGCATCTATCCAACTCCCCCTGCCCGATCCGGATATCAGTCGCATCATAGAGATGGCCTGGGAAGACCGGACCCCTTTCGAGGCGATACAGCGGGCCTATGGGCTCAACGAGGGCCAGGTTATTCGCCTCATGCGCCGCGAGATGAAAAGCTCGTCTTTTCGAATGTGGCGTAAGCGGGTGAGCGCGCGCGCAACCAAGCACGCGAAACTGCGCGGCTACGACGTGGGTCGTTTTCGCTGTGCTACGCAGAAAAATCGTTGATGCACAGCTCTCTAAATTAGTTTAAGTCTCGGAAAATCCTTCAAATATTCGGTGGTTTGCTGTAGAGTGCGCGCCTTTTGCGCCCGCGGTAATCCATGAATAATTTGTTCAATCTGTTCGATCGCTCTGGTCGAATCAACTACCTCACCGAAATCTTCTCTGGCCTCACCGTAGCGCTTGCTCTTGTGCCGGAGGCGATTGCCTTTGCGCTTATCGCCGGGCTTTCTCCCCTCACCGGCCTCTACGCCGCATTCAGCATCGGCCTAATCACCTCAATCTTCGGTGGCCGCCCGGGCATGATTTCCGGTGCAACAGGAGCGGTTGCTGTTGTGATTGTGAGCCTCGCGCAGAGCCACGGGGTGGAATATATCTTCGCAACCGTAGTGCTCGCCGGACTCATACAGATGCTGGCAGGGGCTCTGAAGCTGGGTAAGTTCATTCGCCTGGTGCCGCACTCGGTCATGTTCGGCTTCGTTAACGGGCTCGCTATCGTGATTTTCATGGCGCAGCTGGCCTCTTTCCAAGTGACCGGTGCCAACGGCGAGCCGAGCTGGATGGTTGGCGAGCAGCTGAACGTGATGCTGGGGCTTGTGGGGCTAACGATGCTCATCATTTGGGGGCTGCCGAAGCTCACGCGCGCCGTCCCGGCTTCCTTGACGGCGATCCTCGTGTGCACGGCCATTGTACTGGGCCTAGATATAGAGACCCGCAGCGTAGGCGATATCAGCTCGATCCAAGGCGGCTTCCCGCCCTTCCACATTCCCGAGGTGCCCTTTAACCTCGAGACACTCAGCATTATCTTTCCCTATGCCTTTATCGTTGCCGGCGTCGGCTTGATAGAGAGCCTGCTCACTCTCAACCTGATTGATGAAATCACCGAAACCCGCGGCAAGAGCAATAAAGAAGCGGTGGCTCAGGGCCTCGCCAATGTGGTCACAGGATTCTTCTCGGGCATGGGCGGCTGCGCGATGATCGGCCAGAGTTTGATCAACATCTCATCCGGCGCTCGCGAGCGTCTCTCGGGCATCGTCGCCTCGGTCATGCTGCTCATGTTCATCATGTTCGGCGCCAACACCATCGAAAAAATGCCGATCGCAGCGCTTACCGGCCTCATGATTATGGTAGCCATTGGAACCTTTGAATGGGCCAGTATTCGCGCTATCGGACGCATGCCCACCCGCGACAATCTTATCGGCTTTTTGGTCGCCGGCGTCACCGTGCTGCTACACAACCTGGCCCTCGCGGTTCTGGTTGGCGTCATTATCTCAGCCTTGGTGTTCGCCTGGGAAAACGCCAAGCGCATTCGTGCACGCAAATACGTCGACGACAAGGGCACCAAGCACTACGAGATCTACGGGCCGCTATTCTTCGGTTCGGTGCAGGCCTTCGCCGAGAAGTTTGACGTGGCGAACGACCCCGACGTGGTGATCATCGATTTCGCCGAGAGCCGCGTGAACGATATGTCAGGGATCGAGGCCCTCAATAAGATTACCGAGCGCTATTTGCGCGTGGGCAAAGAGCTTCACCTGCGCCATTTGAGTCCAGACTGCCTTAAGCTTCTGAAAAACGCAGAGAAAATTATCGATGTAAACATCATCGAAGATCCGACTTACAAGGTTGCGGTTGAGATTTAATCAACTCGCTTGTTCTTGTCACTAAAGTGACTTCGCTGTCACATTGTCACATCCCTGAGATATTTCGGTACTACAGTGCGCCTAATCAAAAATTGAATCTCTTGATTCGGCGCCACTGGAAACTGAGACGGCTACGCGATCTGCGACACGGACGCGAAGACAACCGGAATGAAGACATACTCTGCAAAATTCCTAGTCAGCGCGGTTGTTTTGACACTCCTATGTCCGACAACCGTGCTTGCGGCAGATAAGGCACTGCTGGATATTCTGTTAGGCAACGGCGCGATCGACCAAGCCCAGTATGATGAGCTTCTTGCCAAAGACACGCTCGAAACCGAAGACGTCGTCAACATCGGTTTCGCCGAAGGCAGCGGCCTGAAGGTTACCTCCGCAGACGGCGACTTCGAGTTAGAGATAGGCGGCCGACTGCAGGCTGACGCCGTAGCCCACTCCTACGACCCGCGCATTGGCACCGACCCCATTAGTGGCACCCAAGTGCGCCGTGGACGGATAGAATTGGATGGCGTCTTTAGCAGCCGCTGGGGGTATGCCGCTGAGTTCGACTTCGCAAAGAATGAGGTCGCGCTGAAAGACATAAAACTCGGCTATTTAGGACAAGACGGTGCGTCATTTTACTTTGGCCATCAGAAACAGCCCTATAGCCTCTCTATGGAAATGAGCACAAACGACACCCCTTTCGTCGAGCGCAGCGTCGATAATTTCCTAGTTGCCACATTCCTTGATCGCGCCATAGGCGCACGCTATGAAACCAGCGGCGACAACTGGTTCTTCGCCGGCGGGGTTTACGGCGATGGCTTAAAGGCTGGCCTTGAAACCGGCGACGAAGGCTGGGGAACATCGGGGCGTTTTATCTATTCGCCGGTCATTGAGTACGACCGCGTTCTTCATCTCGGTATTCGCGCAGCTTACCGAGAAGCAGACATCGCCTCGCCGACAATTGCGATCAAAGACAAGACGACCGATTTTTCTGAGCTGAGTATTGTCAACACCGGAACACTTACCGACGCCGAGTCTATAACGCTTTTCGGCCCCGAGCTTGCGGCAGCAAAGGGTCCGCTCTACGTTTTCGCTGAGCATACCTCCACAGTAATCACGCGAAGGGCTGCGCCAGACCTCACCTTTAGCGGCTGGCACGCGGCAGCAGCCTGGAGCCTCACCGGTGAGTCACGCGCCGACGCTTATCAAATCAGTTCGGGAGAATTTAAAGGGCTGCGGCCAAACGAGCATTTCGACTGGGCGAACGGCGGCATTGGCGCTTGGGAGATCGCCGCGCGCTACGCTGAGATAGATCTTAACTATGCCGAAGTAGTGGGCGGCGAAGAAGACGCACTCTCTGTCGCACTCAACTGGTATCCGAATCGCAATGTGCGCATCATGGCCGACTGGTCGCGGATACTTAACACCGACGAATCGAATCAGATCCGCCTCTATGCCCGGGACATGGATATCTTCACTCTGCGCACGCAGTGGAATTTCTAAACACTGATTTCTGACTACGAAAAAGGGCGCCCACAGGCGCCCTTTTTCGTTTTCAACTGCGCTCAAAGCAGCTCAGTTAATTTTTTAGCATGCCCGCCAAGCGCTGATTCAATATCTGCTCGGCCTCGCCCATAATGCGATCGATCAGTTCTTGGCAGCTTGGAATATCGTGAATTAAGCCTGCCACCATGCCGCAGGACCAGGCGCCGATATCCATCTCGCCTTCCAGCATGATTTTCGGATACACGCCTGCGACTTCCTCATGAATATCATTGAAGGTAATCGCGTCGCCCAGCTCTTTCTCTTTGGCAATGAGCCTGTCTACCGCGGCATTCTTCAACACCCGCTCAGTGTTACGCAGCGGACGCATCACTAGCGCCGTGTCTAGCTCGCTGGCGGCGACAATAGCCTGCTTCACGTTCTCGTGAACCGGCGCTTCTTTAGTGGCAATGAAGCGTGTGCCCATATTAATGCCCTCGGCACCCATGGCTAGCGAGGCCACCAATGAACGCGCGTCGGCCTGACCACCGGAGGCGACAAAAGGAATCTCCAACTCGTCCGCCGCGCGCGGCAGTAAGATCATATTTGGAATGTCATCTTCGCCGGGATGCCCGCCACATTCGAAGCCGTCTACGGAGACCGCATCGCAGCCAATATCCTGCGCCTTGAGCGAGTGACGAACCGACGTGCACTTGTGAATCACCTTAATGCCTGCTTCTTTGAGCGCCGGCATTACCTGCACCGGATTACGGCCGGCAGTTTCAACCACAGTGACGCCACCTTCGATAATCGCTTTCACATAGCCGGGATAGTCGGGCGTGTTGACCGAGGGCAGGAACGTGAGATTTACACCGATCGGCTTGTCCGTTAGCGCTTTTGCTTTGGCAATCTCGGCGGCCAAGAGCTCAGGAGTGCGCTGTGTTAGCCCGGTGATAATTCCCAAACCGCCTGCATTAGAGACAGCAGCGGCAAGTTCAGCGAAACCCACATAGTGCATGCCGCCCTGAATGATTGGGTGTTGGATATTGAGTAGTTCGGTGATTCTAGTTTTCAAAGTGATTCCCTTTTCTCGTTTAAACTATTTTAATTCTGCGCTGAGCGCTGCAAGCATGGAAGTATACTCGCAGTACTTAATTCATGCGTTCAAGCATGCATCTACGATTGCATGCGCCCCGGCATGGTCGAGCTCACCGTGCTCGGCTAGCTGCTTCTTGAGATAAAGCCAATTAACACTTAGTGAGGGCGCCATTTCTAAATTTTTGCGTGTTCCTTTTTTCTTCTTTCTACTTCCTACTTCCTTCTCAGTCCCTGTTCTCCTTTTTTCTGAGCTGCTACCGAGAAAAATCCACTCCGGTGCAGGGCACTGAGACTTTTGCGATTTTGGGTCTTAACTCCAAACATGGACTCCCAACTCTTCCACAGCGATAATGCCGCCCCTATCGAGCGAGGACAAGAAGAATCCATAATGACCGCAGAAAAATTTCGCTTCACTACCGTCACCGCAGTCGTGGTTGCCAATATGATTGGCACCGGCGTTTTCACCAGCCTTGGGTTTCAGCTTTTAGATATTCGTTCTGGATTCGCGCTGCTTGCGCTGTGGGCTATAGGCGGCCTTATCGCGGTGTGTGGCGCTATGACCTATGCAGAGCTTGGTGCGGCGCTGCCTCGCTCGGGGGGTGAGTACAATTTTCTGAGTCGCATCTATCACCCCTCCGCTGGCTTTGTGTCGGGCTGGGTGTCATCGACTGTGGGCTTCGCTGGACCCACGGCGTTGGCCGCGATGACCTTCGCAGCTTATATGCTCTCCATCTTCCCAGGTGTTGCAGGACCCTGGAGTGAACGCCTGTTAGCGGGAGCTTTGGTGGTAGCACTGACGGTAGTACACGCGACTAATCGCCGTAACAGCGGCGGACTTCAACTCGTCTTTACCGTACTGAAAGTAGCCATTATCTTCGCATTTATCCTTGGCGCCGTGCTGTTGGTGGAGACACCGCAGACCGTTAATTTTTTTCCAGCCGCCGGTGATGCAGCCGTAATTGGCAGCGGCGAGTTCGCGGTTGCACTTATTTATGTGAGCTACGCCTACACGGGCTGGAACGCAGCCACCTATCTCAGCAGCGAGCTGGACAATCCTCAGCGCAATATTCCACTTATTCTCATGACCGGCACCTTTGTCGTTACCCTGCTCTACGTCGGTCTGAATTTCGCTTTCCTTGTCGCAGCGCCCATGGACAGCATGGTGGGGCAAGTTGAGGTCGGATTTATCGCAGCCGAGGCGGCCTTTGGTGAGACCGGCGGGCGCTTCACTGGAATCGTGCTCGCCATGCTGCTTATTTCTACCGTGAGTGCCATGGTAATGGCAGGCCCTCGGGTCATTCAGATGATCGGCGAGGACTTTCCCCTGTTAGCAGCACTAGGAAAGACCAACGCCAGCGGGATTCCGGCGCGCGCCATCTATACACAGTGCTTTATTACCCTTCTGTTCATTTTTTCTTCGACCTTTGAATCCGTGCTGGTGTTCTCTGGGTTCACTCTCGCGCTAAACACGCTAGCCACGGTCTCGAGTATTTTCGTATTGCGCTGGCGCGAGCCTGATCTAGAGCGACCTTACCGCACTTTTCTGTTTCCTCTGCCTCCACTTATTTTCCTGGGCCTTACCGGCTGGACGCTGTGGTTTGTTATGACTACGCGCCCGGTGGAAGCACTATTCAGCTTAGCGCTTGTAGCCTCCGGGCTCCTCGCCTACTGGCTGTTCCTGCGAGGCAGCCAGAAGACCCACTAGTTTCGACTCGATCGAGACCAATGCGGGCATTTGTTGCCAGTTTGTAACAAGAGCCTCCGCTATCGCCCCCAAGTCTGTACAATTTCGCATCGTTTGAAGGAAAACTACTCCCGGCGCCCGAGCACGCGCGATATCCGATAAAAAATTAGAACAACGAACCAACGAGAGACCCATGCCAACTACCCTTTTCAATCTAACGCCGCGCTTGCTGCGCGGCGGCGCACTTTCCATTGCCTTAGCTTTTAGTCTGGGCTGTGGCGTAGTTAGCGCTCAAGACGCAGGCGAAGAAGCCTCGACGGTAGTCTATGCCGCAGACTACTTTGCCCAGTGGCAGCCCATCACGGCGCTGGACATGCTCGACCGCATACCGGGTCAGGGTGCGGCTGGCGGACCCAGCAACAACGGCCCTTCTAGCGCACCAGGCAATCCAACCTCGGGCGGCCGCGGCCTCGGTAGCGGCGACGGCAATCAGATCCTTATTAACGGCAAGCGCATCGCCGGCAAGAATAATTCGGCCAGTGGCCAACTCGACCGAATCCCCGCCACACAGGTAAAAGAGTTTCAAATTATTCGCGGCACCTCTGGGGAGCTTGATGTACGCGGCAGTGGTCAGATCGTAAACGTGATTTTATTTGAGCAGCTGTCCTCAAGCAGCATCTCCTACGAGGCCAGCGTTGAGCGCTATCAGGATCAAAATTTCCGACCCGGAGGCACGCTATCGCTCAGCGGCCAACGCGGCGACTTAGACTATTTATTTGTGACACGTAGCCAGCCTCGCTACCGCGTCTCTATTGGCGACGAATACAGCATGTTGGGCGACTATTCTTTAAACGATCTAGTGCTCGAGACCCGCACGGTAGACCAGTCCGTAAACGAGCTCAGCATGAACCTTGGGTATGAGTTAAGCGACAGCAGCAGCCTGCGCATGAACGCGCTCTACGCAACCCAAAATGATCCGGTAAAAGTAGAGCGCTATACGACGAATCTCAGAGTCACACCCAACTCACTGCTCAGCGAACGCGAAGCGATTCCCAGCGAGCGTGACAACTGGGAGATCGGCGGCGACTACGAACTCAACCTAGGCAACGGCCAGCGTTTTAAGCTGCTAGCAATAGCCAACCAGGCCAACCGCGACAGTGCCCGTGAGCGATTTGAGATGTTTGATGACAACACCGAAGAGAAAAATCTTTATCTGGGCATTGCCACTGTCACCGAAGAGCAGATCGTGCGAGCGTCTTACACACTCAATGTGTTCGAGGAGCAGAGTCTTGAATTCGGACTCGAGCGCGCACAAACCACGCTCGACTCTTCCCTTTCCCTTGGCGGCTTGGTCGAAGGGGGCACACCCTCTGCCACTGTGGGCGGCCTAGTGCCACAGACGGTAAGCAACGCAAATTCGGCTGTGGAGGAGATTCGCTACGAGCCCTTCGCCATTCACAACTGGACGTTAAGCCCAACGCTGTCGCTTGAGAGCACCCTGCTTTACGAATCTTCTGAGATCACTCAGTCGGGGGATATGAATAATCAGCGCGACTTCAGCTTCGTTAAACCTAAGGTCGACCTGCGCTACAACCCAAGCACCAATCTACAGCTACGCGGCAGCATTGAGAAAATTGTTAATCAGCTGAGCTTCGATGACTTTGTCGCTGTCAACGACGAGACCGACAACGATTCCAATACGCTTGAGGGCAATGTCGATCTGCGCCAACAGTGGCAGTGGCGCTACACTTTCAATGGCGAGTATCGTCTCCCTGACGATCTGGGCGTGCTTAATGCAGAGCTATTCTATGCGCAGCACGAGGACGTGATCGACCGCCTGGATTCGAGTCAGTCCGAGGATAATCTGCAGTCGGTGAACGGCAATATTGGCGACGGCATCGAAATGGGCATGAATCTAAGTGCCAGTGTGCGCGCGACGCCGCTGGGCATGCCCAATCTGCTTATTACCACTTCGCTTAATCTGCAGGATTCCGAGGTAACCGATCCTTTCTTGGGCATTAAGCGCCGCTTTCTGAACTATCAGCGTGGACGCTTCACCTTGTTCTTCCGTCACGACATTCCTGAGCTGCGCACGAACTGGGGTATGCAGTATTTTGATAGGGTAGACGGCGGCATGTTCCGCTACGACGTCGACGATATCGAATTCAATGTTGGCGAGCCGCGCGTAAATCTTTTTGCTGAATACCGCGATCGCAAAGGCGTAACTTACCGGTTTGACGCCGGCGCCTTAACCAATGGTTCGCAGTGTCGACAACGCCGCCGCTTCGTTGGCCGTACTAGCGCGAACATTCTTGAGGAGACCGAGCGGCGCTGCACCACTACGGGTCTGGAGCTTGCGTTTAGAGTGAACGGCACTTTCTAAACCCACTACTAAGTCCCTGCGGTGGAGACCTGTTCAAGCAGGGCCAGCGCTGCGGAGAAAACACTAAAAAGGCCGGCGCATCACTGCGTCGGCCTTTTGGTTTTATGAGCGCGTTATTAGCCTCGGCTAGTTCATGCGCAGCGTCTCAGTACGAATAAGCGCGGCGTCGATCTGCTGGTCGGTGAACGGCATGTCGATCCACTCGCTGTTGGAATAAATCTTGGTTTGATCGGCGTAGTAGGGCGAATCAGGTTCTGGAGACTGCGAGTAAGTCAAAATAGCCCGCGCCTTCGGCGAGCCATCGTCGTTCCAGGTTACCGATTGGATATAGCTATTGCCCGCAACGATTGGCGTGTAGCCCCCGCGCTCGGCGCTGAAACCGGCGCTAATCACACTGAATAAGCCGGCGCGGCCGTTACCGCCCGGGATGCCGATCTTTTCGCCATTGCGCATTTCGAATTGCACATCACCCCAGCGCGCATCCAGCGCAATACCCGCCTGCTCGATTCGTGCGACCGCGGCTTTTAGACCCTCGATAATCGCACTGCGCGTAGCGGGCTCATCGGTGGTTAATCCGCGCGGCGTGTTCACCGGATCGTCATTGCTAAACGGAACGGCGTAGTGTGCAGAAAGCTGTTTGGTTTCGGCAAAAAACTCATTAAAGATATGCGCCCCGCGGCTGTCCGTGCTGTGTGTTCTATCCCAATTCGCAAGCACCTCGCAGGCCGGGGCCAAAGAGGCCTCGTCTTTGCACACCGCCAGCACCTCGTCGAGGAATAGCTCCGCGCCGTAGTGGCGATGCGTAAACAGCAGGTCCTCCACTGCGGCCTGATTAAACTTTTCATCCGCGTCTAGCACCTCGGCAATAAACGCGAGACCTGACCGCGTGCGCAACGTTCGCTGAGCGTTTTCATCGCCAATAATTGGTGAGTAGCCTTCAAGGCGCTGCTCGGGGTTACTCAGCCAATACGAGTCGTTGCTATTACCTGCATAGGTGGCAGTGATGAGGCTCGGCTGCTGCGAAGGTGGCATCAGCCCAGGCGCCGCCGCGGCGGGGTCGACCTGCCAGTTGCAGCTAGGATCAGAACCGTTCAGCGTAGTGATCCGTGAGCCTTCGCTTACGTCTACGGCGCAGCGCTGAATGAGTTCGATAGACACATTGGGAATCGCGGACATATCGGCGTACAGCGCGCCGCCGTCCTTGTCAGCGCCAATGGTATTTACGAAGGCCGCGGCCTGATAGTCCGCGAGCGCCTGTCGCAGTTCGGTAACGTTGTTAGCGCTCTGCATGGCTGCATACTGATCGCCCGTGCGGTAGTTTTCATAGTTCACATCGCGCATTACGTAAACGTACTGATCGTTCCATGGTGTTTGCGCTCCGGCGACCACCGGGCCGAGGTGAGTAAGATAGACCGTTCTATCCACAGTGCCTTCCGGAGTTTCTATTTGCACTTCGATCGCTTGAATCTCGCGCTGCTCGTCTCCAAGCTGATAGGCCATAGGATTGCCGGGCACGAGATCGAGGCGGAAGAAGGTAAAACGCAGTGCGGTCGAAACTGTGTGCGACCAGGCGATTTTGTCATTAAAACCGATCGCCAAGCGCGGGGTAGAAAGAAGGCCAACGCCCATAAAGTCTACTTCGCCGGGCAGCGTAAGGTGCGCCATGTGAAAGCGCGAAGGCCCCTGCCAAGGATAATGAGGATTGCCCAATAGGATTCCGCGTCCATTCTCGGTGAGCTCGCTGCCAAAGGCGTAGGCATTGGAGCCAATCTTCTCTACGTCGACGAACAGATCGAGGGGCTCTAAGCCGGCGACAGTTTGATTCGGCTGAGCGGTGGCGATTTGAGTAGTGACCCGGCCAAGGCCGTAGCGAATGCCGACACCAATGGCGAGCCTCGCGAGGTCGCGCTCGTCAATGGGCTTGACCCAATCTGCGCTGAGACACGAAGCCGGCAGTTCCGCGGCACGTGTTTCAATAAAGTGGTTATAGCCGCGCGCATAGCCCGCGTCCATGGCTGTGCTATTGGCAGAGCTCGCCGCTAAGTATTCGTCGATTTTCGACTCGTTGAGCAGCGCACGGTGAAAGGCATCGCTGTTGATATTGGCCTCGTCTGCGCCGAAGAAAGCCGACAGCTCGCCATTCACCGTGGCTAGCTCTTTCGCAATAACACACACGCCGTCGTAGGCAACCGAGTGCGCGAAGCCGAAACCTAGACCTTCCCAGGTTTGCGCGGTCACATGGGGAATACCATGTTCGGTCCAGCGAACCTCGATAGCTTCGCCCGCGGCGGCGTCGCTTACCGCTAGCGCCTGGTCATTGGACTCGGGCGCGCAAGCTGCAAGGCTAATGGCAGCGCACAGTCCCAGAGCTCGGCGGCGTAGGTAGCCGGGCGCGGCTACTCTGGCTCCCGTGTGAATCTCTGAGTTCGCTTTGGTCTTATTGTGATTATTCTTACAACGCAGCATTTTCTCTCCCCTTCTCGCTCGGCGCACCGTCTGTGGATTTTTCTATGAGCCTGGCTATGACTCTGTCTAACAATCTGTTTGTGCTGATTCCAATTTTCAAAGTTCTTGCGCCTGTTTTAACACCGAAAGTGCAGACACCACAAACGCAAAAGGCGCCAGCCTGAGCGTTTGCTCGGGCGGGCGCCTTTGTGGGTCTCGCGCTTGAGTGCTTAGCCTAGCAGGCGTTCACGAGCCGCAGCGTATTCACGCCTAAGTCGTGCGACTAGATCGCCGGCTGATTCAACGGACTTAATCGCGTTAATGCCTTGCCCGCAGCCCCAGATATCGCGCCATGCTTTCGCTTTGCTGCTGCCGCCGGAACCGAAGTTCATCTTCGACGGGTCGCTATCGGGAAGGTTGTCGGGGTCGAGTCCCGCCGCTTCGATAGACGGCCTTAGATAATTTCCGTGCACGCCGGTAAACAAATTGGTGTAGACGATATCGCCGGCGGCATAGTCGACCAGCGACTGCTTGTAAGCGGGGTCGGCATTCGCCTCTTTGGTCGCAATGAACGCCGAGCCTATGTACGCCATATCAGCGCCCATGGCCTGCGCGGCCAGTACGGCGTCGCCCGTTGCGATGGCGCCTGATAGCAGCACAGGGCCGTCGAACCACTCGCGCACCTCTTGAATGAAGGGCATGGGCGAAAGAGTGCCCGCGTGGCCACCGGCACCGGCGGCCACACAGATGAGGCCGTCGGCGCCTTTTTCGATCGCCTTCTTAGCGAACTTATTGTTGATCACGTCATGCAGGCAAATACCGCCGTAGGAATGAATCGCGTCGAACACTTCGGGGCGTGCGCCCAGCGAGGTGATCACGATGGGCACTTTGTGCTTAACGCACAGCTCGACGTCCTGCATTAGCCGGTCGTTGGAATTGTGTACGATCTGATTGACCGCGAAAGGCGCCGCGGGATTGTCTGGGTTGGCCGCATTGTAGGCATCAAGTTCCTCGTTGATCTGCGTAAGCCACTGATCTAGCACCTCGACGGGACGCGCATTCAGCGAGGGGAACGAGCCGACTACGCCTGCTTTGCATTGAGCAATCACCAGTTCGGGTCCTGAGATGATAAAAAGCGGTGAGCCGACTACGGGGATAGAGAGTCGGTCTTTGAGGATTTCGGGGATTGCCATGCTGTGTCCTTACTGTGTTGGCCGCGGCCAGCGCTGCCTATTCTTTGTTGTTGTTAACGTCTTTTCGCTTAGCACGGAAAAACCCGAGCCGTAATGCTTTGCTCCTAACGACTTCGCTTCCTTTTGACAGGGGCCAAGGAGCCGTAGCAGTGTGCCAAAGACTGCGTGGGATGCCTAGTCTACGCTTGTCCCAAACATAGCGGTTACAGCGTTCGCGAGATCGGCTGCTTACGCTATACTCGACCGCTACCACTGCGCTCGCAAGAGCTGCGTTAGTATTCACCCGTTACACAGAGCAGGACGTTTTATGAGCAACCCACTAAGCCATGACCCCATCGTTATCGTCGGCCAGGCGCGCACGCCTATGGGAGGCTTCATGGGCGACCTCGCGGCTGTGAAGGCCACAGATTTGGGCTCCACCGCCATCCGCGCGGCCATTTCCCGCGCGGGTCTGGCAAGCGAAGATATCGACGAGGTCATCATGGGCTGCGTACTTCCGGCAGGGCTGGGTCAAGCGCCCGCTCGCCAGGCCTCTCTCGCCGCTGGCATTCCGAAATCAACCGGCACCACAACAGTCAACAAGGTCTGCGGCTCGGGGATGAAATCGATCATGCTGGCACACGATCTGCTCGTTGCAGGCAGCGCCACCGCGGCGGTGGCCGGGGGCATGGAAAGCATGAGCAATGCCCCCCACCTTCTGCCTAAAGCGCGCGCAGGCTATCGCTTTGGTCATGGCCAGGTGCTTGATCATATGGCCTTTGATGGCCTTGAAGACGCCTACGAAGGCTCGGCCATGGGGGTATTCGCCGAGACCTGCGCCGATAAGTATCAGTTCGACCGCGAAGCCCAAGACGTCTATGCCATCGGCTCTCTGAAAAAGGCGCAGGCAGCTATCGAGAGCGGGGCCTTCGACGCCGAAATTGTCCCAGTGGAAGTGCCCGCGAGGGGCGGGGCAGTGACCGTCGATACCGACGAGCAGCCCATGAAAGCGCGCTTCGACAAAATTCCTCAGCTGCGCCCTGCGTTCCGCAAAGACGGCACGGTAACAGCCGCGAACGCGAGCTCGATTTCAGACGGTGCAGCGGCTGTTGTGCTTATGCGAAAGTCTGAAGCAAGTAAGCGAGGACTCACTCCAATTGCGCGGATCGTGGCCCATGCGGGGCATGCCCAGGAGTCGAGTGAGTTCACCATGGCGCCCATCGGCGCGATCGGCGCGCTGCTGAGCAAGGCCGGCTGGGACAAAGATTCTGTCGATCTCTTTGAGATCAACGAAGCGTTTGCCGTTGTCCCCATGGCGGCAATCGAATCACTCGGGCTCGACGCAGACAAGGTCAATGTGAACGGCGGCGCCTGCGCGCTCGGACACCCCATAGGCTGTTCGGGCACACGCATTGTCGTCACGCTGCTCGCAGCGCTGGCTGCCCACGGCAAGAAGCGCGGCGTCGCCTCGCTCTGCATCGGCGGCGGTGAAGCCACCGCTTTAGCCGTTGAGCTCGTCTAACAAAAAGCGATCCATCTCAATTCAGGCAGTAACCACCAACAAGAGGACAAGCATTATGATCACCTCAAATAATAAAGAGTCGCTACCCTTGCCGCGCCTGCGCAAAGCGCTGCTTGGCTGCGCTGCTGCAGCGCTGCTGGCCGCCACCCCTGCAAGTGCGCAGGAGTCTTGGCCAGAGGTCGCCCCGAGCGAGCCACCAGCCGACTGGGGCGCGGTGTCCGCGAACTTCGAAGAGATCCCCTACCCCTACCCGGTGCAGTTTCTCGAGATAAACCGCTTTCAGCAGGATCTGCGCTACGCCTACATGGACGTGCCGCCCAGCGGCCGCGCCAACGGGCAAAATGTCTTCATTCAGCACGGCATGAATTTCTATTCCGAGGCATATACGGAAACAATCCGCGCACTCTCGGCTGCCGGCTTCCGCGTGATTGCAGTAGACCGCATTGGCTACGGTAAGAGCTCCAAGCCCATTCTGCCCTACAGCTTTAACATGGTCGCAGCCAATATGAAGGCGCTGCTCGATGAGCTAGGTATTGAGGAACCAGCGAGTGGGGGTCACTCGATGGGTGGCATGGCAGTTTCGCGCTTCGCCATGATGTACCCCGAGATCACCACCCACGTCGTGATGGTCAATCAGATTGGCCTCACCGACCAGCGCCAGTCGCGCCCGTGGAGCGACCCCTTTGTCGGCGGCGGCACGACAACCTACCAGTCCATCCTGCGCGGTCATCAGCGCTACTTCCCGCTCAAGTGGCCACCCGCTCACCTAGAGTTCGTCCGTCGCCAATATGGCCAGACACTCGGCGGCGACTGGCCGCGACTCGCGCAGATTCGTCGCCTTCAGGGCCAGATGCTTTATGACGATCCCGTGGTGTATGACTGGCAGCACATTGCAACTAAGGCGCTGGTAATTGGCGGCGAAGAAGACGGCTTGGTCGATGATTTCCCCGCTTTAGCGAATAACGTCGCCAATCAGCTGCAAAATAGCGCGATTCTCTTGTATCCCGATGTCGGCCACGCACCGCAGATCGAGATTCCGGAACTGTTCCACACCGACCTCATCCGCTTCCTACGCTCTGACCCCAGCGAGCCTGCGAGCGACTGGAAGTAAGCGGTTTAGTGATAGAAGGCGCTAAAAAATGCTGTTAAGCCAAGAGCAGACACTCATCCGCGACACCGCCCGCAACTATGCGCGGGAGAAGATCGCGCCCTTCGCAGCGCAGTGGGACCG
>JAYOBL010000027.1:19285-24318 GCA_038104835.1 Gammaproteobacteria bacterium
TTCCCTGCCGACGCTCTTAAGGGGCTGGCTGAGCTTGGCTTCTACGGCATGTTGGTGCCCGAGAGCGATGGCGGCTGCGACATCGGCTATGTTGCGGCCGCGCTTGTTCTTGAAGAAATCGCGGTCGCCGACGCGGCCTGCTCGACTATAGTGAGTGTCACCAATTCGGTGGGCTGTATGCCGATCTTGCAATACGGCAGCGAGCAGCAGCGGAGGGAGTTCCTGAAGCCGCTTGCCAGCGGTGAGCAGCTTGCAGCTTTTTGTCTGACCGAGCCCCAAGCGGGTAGCGATGCCTCGGGGCTAAAAACCCGGGCGCAGCGCGAAGGCGACTACTACATTTTAAACGGCAACAAACAGTTCATAACCTCAGGCAAGAATGCCGACGTGGCGATCGCGTTTGCGGTGAGCGACCCTGATGCAGGTAAGCGGGGTATCAGCGCCTTTATCGTGCCAACACACACTCCCGGGTATCGCGTGGCGAGCGTCGAAGCCAAGATGGGGCAGCGCGCGTCGGACACCTGCCACATCGTATTTGAAGACTGCAAAATACCCGCCACCAATTTGCTGGGCGCCGAGGGGGAAGGCTACAAAATAGCCCTTGGCAATCTCGAAGGCGGACGCATAGGCATTGCCGCCCAGTGTCTCGGCATCGCCCGCGCCGCGCTAGAGGCAGCTACCGCCTACAGCCGCGAACGCGAAGCCTTTGCCAAGCCTATAGGCCAGCATCAGGCCGTGGCGTTTTCACTCGCAGACATGGCCACGCAAATCGAAGCCGCCCGCCAGCTCACCCTGCATGCCGCGGCCCTGAAAGATGCCGGCCAGCCCTGCCTCAGCGAAGCCTCTATGGCCAAGCTATTCGCCTCGGAAATGGCGGAGAAAGTATGCTCTAGCGCGATTCAAATCCACGGCGGCTATGGCTACCTGCAGGATTTTCCGGTTGAACGCTTCTATCGCGACGTACGCGCCTGTCAAATTTACGAAGGCACGAGCGAAGTACAGAAGATGGTCATTAGTCGCGCGCTATAAGCACTGCGATCAAGGCATTACGAAGCCTAAAAAATAACGGTGTGGGCGCCGGGGTTGTGTGGCTCGGGCTCGAGACTCGCATCGCTGTCCGCCAAGGCCTGTTCTAAATAGCTGAGCACTTCACGGCGAATCCGCCCGGGTCCGTCCCAGTTCTGCGAGGCGCCTGACTTGGAGCCCCCTGCACCCCCTCTACCGACACCGTGAATCACTCGCAGGCCGCGATAGCGCTGCCGGCGCGCAAGGCTCAAGGCGTCTTCGAGCTTATCTAAGGCCTCGGTCCACGTCTCGCGTGAGTGCGCTACATCCACTTCCATGAGCGCGTCACGCAATCCCACCGGCAAGATTTCATCGCACTTGGGGCACTGAGTCGCGTCTAATGCCAGAGCGATTGCGCAAAAAGGATTGGGGCAAAGCGCGGGAGCTTGTGGGAGAAAGGTGCTCATAATAAATGGCTTAAAGCGTGGTTTTTTATTGAGGGCTGCTTGCCTGCGCGAAGTCTGCCACAATGGCCCCTAAGTGGCGAGCAGGAGCTCGTCGCAGCTAATCCTTCGCAAGAGGAAAACAGAGATGTTGAAAAGACTTCTTCGCGGTACCGCCCTCACGGGCATTAGCACGGCTCTACTCCTTTCACTGAGTAGCACGCAGCTCGCCAGCGCACAACAAGACCCGGAGCTGACACAGCTTTACTTTGCTCAGGTGCTCCGCCAATTCGAACAGGGCGCGGTTGCCTACGAGAAAGGCGATTTCGAAACCGCCTACGCCGACCTCTCGCTCGCAGCGCAGCGCGGAGTCAAAGACGCACAGTACCTGCTCGGTTTTATGTATTTGCGCGGCGAGTACGCCCCGCAATCCTTGCCCGTAGGCCTTGCCTGGATTGGTACGGCGCTGGAAGTAGACAACGACGACTGGCTGGAACTCTATACGCAGATCTACACAAAGCTGAGCCCACAGCAGCAGGTCTATATCGACTCGCGGGTCGACAAGTACATCGAGCTGTATGGCATGGATACGCAGCGCATGAGCTGCAAGAAGACGGCGCGCACCGGGAGTAGGCGCAAGATTCTGCAGTGCGTAAAGACAGAGGACGTGAATACGCCTCTGTATTCGCTAGAAGCTATGCCCGAAGGCTATGAGCCACAATTTTCCTGCGCCGGCGACTGGCCCTGCCTAGCTGGAGAGACGCGGGTCTACTCCGACCACGACGAACTCGACAGCGACCAGTTCTAGCACTGCTAGCCTTTAGGCCGCCACAGCGTCATCGGCGAATTCGAACTCCAAAGCTGAGTCTTCAAACAACTTTGGAGTGAGCAGCTTGCGGTCAAGCAGGTAGTCCTGAGTGTTGCGCCAAGGCGCATGCTCGCCCTGCTTGGGGAAAAGATGTAGACCGCGCTGCATGTACCCAGGATTGAAATCATCGATTGCTGCCTGTGGCTGCATATTCTTCTCGCCCTCGCGCAGCTGCGGCGTGCACGTTACTGCGCCGCGGCGATCCAACTCATTGAGTAAATCGCATACGAAAGCCGAATTAAGGTCCGCGCGGAGCGTCCAGGATGCATTGATATAGCCGAAGGTCTGGATGAGATTAGGCACACCCGAAAACATCATGCCTTGGTAGTAAAAACGCTTGCTGAAATCTAGCGCGACGTCGTCAAGGGAAAACTCAACACCGCCCATAAACTGCATATTGAGCCCTGTTGCGCTCACTACAATGTCAGCCTCGATGAGTCGTCCGCTTGCCAAACGCACGCCGTCAGCCTCGAAATTACTTATGGTATCGGTAACTACTTCGGCTTTCTTTTCTCTTACCGCTGTCAAAAAATCATCATCGGGTATGAGGCACAGCCGCTCCTCCCAAGGGTTGTAGCGCGGCGTGAAGTGCTTATCGACATCGTAGTCGTCGCCCAGCGATTTACGCACCGCATTGAGCAGCACTTTCTTAACCTTCTCTGGCTTTTTCCTCGCCGTTTTGAAGGTCGTATTCTGCATGTAAATGTTCTTCCAGCGCGTAAGGGAGAAAGCCCATTTCTCGGGAAGGACTCGATTCAGAAAGTTCGCTACCGCGTCTTCCGCGGGGCGCGAAAAAACGTAGCTAGGCGAACGCTGAATCATCGTTAACTCGGCGGCATCGTCAACCATATTCGGCACGATGGTCACCGCGGTAGCGCCGCTACCAATCACCGCCACTTTCTTGCCCTTGTAGTCCAAATCCTCCGGCCACTGCTGAGGGTGAATTAGCTGGCCGGAGAAAGATTCCAGGCCCGGGTAATCCGGCGTGTAGCCCTTGGCATAGTCGTAGTAGCCACTGCACATGAACAGCACGCGAGTTTCGATGACGACACTCTCGCCGTCAGCCTGCGTGGCTGTCACCCGCCACAGCTTGTGCTCGCTATCCCAGTTTGCCGCCGTGACCTTGTGACCATAGCGAATCTTGTCGCGCACATTGAATTCAGCCACCGCCTCTTGCAAATATTTCCTTATCGATTCGCCATCGGATATCGCCTTGGGATTAGTCCAAGGCTTAAACCCGAAACCGAAGGTATGCATATCGCTATCGGAACGAATGCCCGGATAGCGGAACAGGTCCCATGTGCCGCCGAGGTTTTCGCGGCCCTCTAATAGTGCATAGCTTTTTGTAGGGCAGCGCTGCTCGAGGTGGCAGGCCGCACTGATGCCGGAAATACCGGCGCCAACTATAAGAACGTCTAACATAGTGCTGTACTCGTTTTAAACGGATGCAAGGAGACTAACCAACATCGCGGGCCATGGCAAAGGGCGCGTCTGTCATAATCTGCCGAGGCCGTTACGTTATACTTTGCGCATTTCACACACTGCTGCGGAGTTAACTGCCGATGTGCCATTTCCCGAAGTATGTCTTGGCATTCTTTTTCATCCCTTCACTCATCCTATCGCCAAGCGCCCTGGGCCAAGCGGCCTGCGATTCGTCAGTTAGCCTAACGGGCACACTCACCCGCGCCGATTTCGAGACTTACGTTGAATTGCCTTTTGAAGTTGCTTCAGGCGTAAAGCGAATCGAGGTTCAGTTCGACTATGACCGCGATGAGCGCACGACGGTCGATTTAGGACTCTTAGATCCGGCAGGTTTTCGCGGCTGGAGCGGAGGGAACAAGCGCGAATTCTTTCTTGAGCACAATGCGGCGACGCCATCGTATTCCACCGGGCCTGTTCTCGCCGGCGAATGGACTCTAATTCTAGGCGTGCCGAATATTCGCCCCGGCATCACGGCGCAGTATCAAGCTGATATCACTACCCACTGCGACACTGCTGCTAGCACTTCAGCACTAGCCAGCAGCAGAGGTGAGGACTGGTATGTCGGCGACTTGCACGCGCACAGCGCCCACAGCGACGGGAGCTGTGCAAACAGCGCCGGAGATACCCTGCCCTGCCCCGCCGCCTTGAGCGTAATTACCGCCGCCGAACGCGAGCTCGACTTCTTCGCACTCAGCGAACACAACGCTGTTTCGCATCATGCCGCGCTCGCAGAGCTTCAAGCGCTTGCCCCCGCGACACTGCTGCTTTCCGGACGCGAGGTCACTACGTTCTACGGCCATGCCAACGCCTTTGGCACGACAGAGTTTATCGACTTCCGCCTGCAGCCCGCTGCCGGGCGCGGAGCGAAGGAGCTACATGCGCAGATCAAATCCCTAGGCGCACTCTTGTCCATCAATCATCCCGGCTCGCCCTCTGGGGAAGACTGTATGGGCTGTGGCTGGCGACTGCCCGAGACGGACTACAGCGCAGTAGCCGCGGTTGAGGTTGTGAATACCGGCTTTGTCGACCTACCCCGAGGCCAAGCACACATCGCCTTCTGGCACGATCGGCTCAACGAGGGCTACCGACTAACGGGCATAGCCGGCAGCGATAACCATACCGCTGACAGACCCTTGCAACAGCCCTCCGCAATCGGCAATCCACGCACATGGATCTGGGCGCGCGAGTTGAGCGAGGCGGCTCTGCTAGACGGCATTCGCGCGGGTAATGTGTACATC
>JAYOBL010000118.1:0-4701 GCA_038104835.1 Gammaproteobacteria bacterium
GGTGTTGAGAGCGTAATTCGCATGAAAGTACCAAGGGAAGGGCAGTGTGAGTTCACAGACCTTCTGCGCGGTGAGGTTTCTATAGCGTGGTCGCAAATCGACATGCAGGTGCTGATGAAGTCCGATGGCCTGCCTACCTACCACTTCGCCAATGTGGTCGACGACCACCTAATGAAAATTAGTCATGTAATACGCGGCGAAGAATGGATAAATTCTGTTCCAAAGCATGTACTGCTGTACAAATATTTTAACTGGGAGGCGCCGGTATTCTGCCACATGCCGCTTTTGCGCAATCCAGATAAGAGTAAGCTCAGTAAGCGAAAGAATCCCACCTCGATCAACTACTATCGTGATATGGGCTATCTACCAGAGGCTTTGATCAACTATCTTGGGATGATGGGCTGGACAATGCCGAATGGCGAAGAAATGTTCAGCCTTGAAGAAATGCAGAGCGCTTTTGATATTTCCCGCGTGAGTTTGGGTGGTCCAGTGTTCGATACTGAGAAGCTCGACTGGCTCAATGGCAAGTATCTTCGCGAGGTAGGTAGTGATTCAGAATTTGTTTCCAGATTGTTGGCTTGGGCGAGCGAGAGCCAACGCCTCGAGCCGATAGTTCCTCTGCTGCGCCAGCGAGTGGAAAAGCTTAGCGATGTCGCTCCCTTAGCGGCTTACTTTTTCGCGGGTCATTTACCGGTGAAGCCTGAAGACTTTTCGACAAAACAGCTGGATGACGTTGAACTTCGCAAGATATTGCAGTTTTCGCTTTGGGAGCTCGAATCCCTCGAGCAATGGCAGCGCAGCCGCGTTGAGTTTGCCCTCATGAGCTTGGCGAAACGCATGGGCCTGAAAGTGCGAGACTTCTTAGCGCCCCTGTTTGTTGCAGTTACGGGACAGGCTGTGTCTCTTTCGGTAATCGATTCTATCGCTGTGCTTGGTCTGGATATCACTCGAGCGCGGATCCGCGGCGCAATCGATGCGCTGGGTGGGATCTCCAAGAAACAAGCCAAAGCGTTTGATAAGCTCTACGAGCAGATGCCGCCGCTAAGCGACGAATAGTAAGTAGATTGTTGTTGAACATCGGATTTGCGAGTGTTCTGCTTACAAGCGCATTGACACATAGCAGGGCGCTGCATAGAATGCGGTTCGCTCAAACGGTGTTGTCTAGGAGTAGTCAGGCATCGACGGAGGAGCTTCCTTAAGCGTTTAGCTCACTTCCTAGGAGCTAGCCGTTTCGCAAGACTTGGGGCCTTAGCTCAGCTGGGAGAGCGCAACACTGGCAGTGTTGAGGTCAGCGGTTCGATCCCGCTAGGCTCCACCAATTCTCTTGCGTTTGTCGCGCTACACTCTACGACTCTTTATCCTTCTTCTATTCTTTTCTTCTGTCTTTCTATCGTAGCTCGGTCGCGCTTCTTTCGTGGGCTAATTTGGCGGTGGTTCTCAGCGACCTGCGTTCTAGGTCTCCGCTCTACGGGTATGCCCGCCGTTATACTGCGAGCGATACACGGGGGCTGAGTGATTATGCCGCTTCTCTCACCCCGTCCTCACCCGTTCATCGATGGTTCATCACCGATGTGGCTTTAGTCAGCACCGGTTTCCGTTCGCATTAGACGGCTCAGCCAGTTCGATCATTTTTACCCGATGATCCTGCCCTCTGCACAACTGCCTCTCGCTCTCATGAGCCCCCTATAAAAGTTTTGGTGTCGGGGTTTTCGCATCGCAGTAGAAAACTCGGATGCTAGCGATACGCTGTGATCAGCGGGTAAGACGAACGCAATTGATCAAAGGTAGGTGAGCGCGGCTCGAAGCGCTGGAGGATTTTGCGCACGGTAGGGTTTGGGAAGCAGGAGAGAGGCGGGGGGATAATGTGGGGATTAGAGAGGGAATAGGGCGTGGAATAGGCGCTGCCCGCAAGCATGGCTCCCTCTCAGCCTGACTGAGAGAGAGCCTGATGTGCTAAGGGATATCTCGAGCAACGTGGCCTTTGTAAAGCTGGCGAGGACGGCCAATTTTGTAAGGATTGCTGAGCATTTCATCCCAATGCGATATCCATCCAGGCGTTCGGCCCGTTGCGAATATCACTGTGAACAGGCTTGTTGGAATGCCGATAGCCTTAAGGATGATTCCAGAATAGAAGTCGACGTTAGGGTAGAGCTTCTTGCTTATGAAGTATTCGTCTTCTAGGGCGATCCTCTCGAGTTTTCTGGCGATACGGAAGAGGGGATCATCTTCCACACCGAGTTCGGCTAGTACTTCGTCGCAAATACCTCGCATGACCGTGGCGCGTGGGTCGAAATTCTTATACACGCGGTGCCCGAAGCCCATGAGCCTGAACGGGTCATTCTTGTCTTTCGCTTTCGCGATGAATTCTTCGATCTTCGATTCGTCGCCGATTTCATAAAGCATTTCCAAAACCGCTTCATTGGCGCCGCCGTGGGACGGTCCCCAAAGGGCGGCAATACCCGATGAGATGCAGGCGTAAGGATTGGCACCGCTTGACCCAGCAAGTCGCACGGTCGAGGTCGAAGCATTTTGCTCGTGGTCGGCGTGCAGGAGGAAGATGGTGTCCATGGCCTTGGCGAGCGTTGGGCTTACATTGGGCGCCTCACAAGGGGTGCCAAACATCATGTGCAGGAAGTTTTCAGCGAAGCCCATGTTGTTTTGCGGGTACATAAACGGCTGACCGACGCTGTGCTTGTAGCACATCGCGGCAAGCGTGGGCATCTTGGCGATCAGGCGATGAGCCGCCAGTTTACGGTGCGCAGGATCGTCGATATCTAAGTCGTCGTGATAGAACGCGGATAGAGCGCCTACAACACCTACCAGCATAGCCATGGGGTGGGCATTCTTTGGGAAGCCCTTGAAGAATTGATGAATGTGCTCATCGACCATGGTGTGATAGCGAATAGTGTTCTCGAAAGCTAACTTCTCTTCATGATTAGGAAGCTCGCCATTTAGAAGCAGATAACAAGTTTCGAGGAACGTCGCTTTTTCGGCGAGCTGCTCGATGGGGTAGCCTCGATGGAGCAGCACGCCTTTGCCGCCATCAATATAGGTGATTTCGGATTCACAAGAGGCTGTCGAAACAAAGCCGGGGTCGAAGGTAAAAACGCCTTCGCTAACCAGCCCTCTAACATCGACCACTGCGGGCCCGGTAGAACCCTCATAAATAGGCAGCTCGATTACTTTGTCGATGCCGTCGATCTGCAGCTTGGCAGTTCTGTCGCTCATGTGTCACTCCTGCGTAAATTCTCTAATTCAAAAGGGTTCAGCGCGGTAGCAGAGGGGCTTAGCGCTAAGTGGTAAAAAGGGGGTCGCTGCGGTCAGCGAAGGAGGCGCCATACTAGGAATTAGGGCTGGTATTGTCAAATAGCGCGGATCTAGGACGAGTGCTTCAGCTGCGCTTTATTCGGCCGATCACCTGCCTGCTGAGTGGCGCATGTTTATCACTCAAAGGGGTAAACGATAGACTCCGCTTGGGCGTTAACTGCTTTGAGTCCGCAGTTCTTCGCTTATGACAATATAATGTCGCTATTCGAGTCGCCATGGTGACTTTTATTGTAAAGGCTTACTCTCAGGACTATAATTTCGACGCTTAAATTTTTGAAATTGTTAATCAATTCAACCGGTTTGCTTTCTGCTGCAACGCTCGTGTAACAAACACAAGGTGTCGCAGTGCCGCGTTCAACTAACACCAGAGCGCAGTGAGCCAAGAACACAACAGGATAAGGTACTCGTGAAAGACACAAGACCCGTCAATATCAATCTCATCGCTTTTCGCTGGCCTCTCACTGCTTTGCTTTCCATCACGCATCGAGTCACTGGGGTCATAATTTTTGCGGGTGTCGCCTTGCTGCTCTACTTGCTCGGCTTGTCACTTGAATCGGAGGCTGGATTCGCCGAAGCGCAGCGTTTGATAACTCTTCCGCTTGGTAAGTTTATTGTTTGGGGCTTGGTATCGGGGCTTCTATACCATCTCGTGGCCGGTACAAAACATTTGATAATGGATTGGGGAGTAGGTGAAACGCTCGCCGGTGCAGCTATCGCGGGACGGCTTACGCTAGTCACGTCAATTGTCCTCATCGCAGCAGCAGGAGTCTGGATATGGTAAGCAGTGCGACGAATTTTAGCCGATCGGGTCTTTCAGACTGGATCGCCCAGAGAGCCAGCGCAGTCATTCTGCTTGCCTACACTCTGTTTCTTTTTGGTTTCCTATTGATCTCGCCTGAGCTGAATTACGAAGCCTGGGCTGCGCTGTTCGATAACACGGCAGTAAAACTTTTTAGCCTGCTCACAGTGCTCGCGCTGTGCGCCCATGCCTGGATTGGTATGTGGACTATCGCCACGGATTATTTAACAGCAGCGCATCTTGGCAATGCTGCGACGTTCATCCGAATTGCTTTTCAGTTTGGCTGCGCGTTACTCGTATTGATTTACCTCCTTTGGGGTATTCAGATTTTTTGGGGGATCTAGATGGGCGCTCTACGAACACTTTCTTTCGACGCCGTCATTGTTGGCGGTGGCGGCTCGGGAATGCGTGCTGCACTTCAGCTCGCACAGTCGGGTCATAAAACAGCTGTTATATCCAAAGTATTCCCAACAAGGTCGCACACGGTGTCTGCTCAAGGCGGTATCACCTGCGCGATCGCTAGCGATGATCCTAACGATGACTGGCGTTGGCATATGTATGACACAGTCAAAGGC
>JAYOBL010000028.1:0-24117 GCA_038104835.1 Gammaproteobacteria bacterium
ATCCAAGACACCGGTGCAAGCATTAAGGAGGGAGAGCCAGACCTCGAGGCTCTCTGCGAGCGTGCTCGAACGGCACTCAGCGGCGCCGGATTGCGTCCGGACTATTTCGGTATCGCCGCCGCGGACACCTTAACCCCAGCCCAGCCGGCGGATAGCGAGCTCGTCATTCTCGCTGCGGCCTTCCTTGGGAGTACGAGGCTCATAGACAACCTCCGCGTGTCACGCTAAGCACGTCGCCGCGCGTTGAGCCCCCGCAGCCTTTACGGCATACTCAAAATTCTTTTTTCCCATTCATCGCGCAGCCTCGCAGCGCCTGGATTGAGCCATGTCATCCGCAAAAACCTATCCCGTCACTGACGATCAGATTACTCGCAGCCATCTCGATCAAGACAGCTACCAAGCCCTCTATACTCAATCAATAGAGTGTCCCGAAGAGTTTTGGGCAGAACAGGCAGGACAGCTCCTGCACTGGCATGAACCTTGGCAGCAGGTTTTCAGCGGCGACTTCGCACAGGCTGATTCGCGCTGGTTTTCAGGTGCAAAACTCAATGCTGCCTATAACTGTATTGACCGCCACCTCGAGCACCGTGGTGCGCAAACCGCCATCATTTGGGAGGGCGATGAGCCAGAGGACTCCAAACACATAAGCTACCGTGAGCTACACGAAGCAGTGTGCCGGCTTGCCAATGCCCTTAAAGCGCGCGGCGTTGCAAAGGGCGACCGCGTTTGCATCTACATGCCTATGGTACCCGAGGCGGCCTACGCCATGCTCGCCTGTGCGCGGATAGGGGCCGTACATTCTGTCGTGTTCGGAGGCTTCTCCCCCGAATCGATTAAAGACCGCATCCTAGACTCTGATTGCCGTGTTGTGATCACCGCTGATGAAGGCGTGCGCGGCGGCCGCCGCATACCGCTCAAGGCAAACGTCGACGCGGCGCTCGCTAACTGTCCGGCCGTGCATAGCGTCTTCGTCGTGCGCCGCACTCAAGCACAAATACCCTGGAACGAGGCACGTGACGTCTGCTACCACCAGAGTACCAGCGCGGCGAGCGCCGAGTGCCCTATCGAACTGATGGCGGCAGAAGACCCGCTGTTCATCCTCTACACCTCGGGCTCGACCGGCAAGCCGAAAGGCGTACTGCACACCACGGCAGGCTATCTGCTCGGCGCGAGCCTGACCCACAAATACGTGTTCGACTACCACGAAGGGGACGTTTACTGGTGTACGGCAGACGTAGGCTGGGTAACCGGCCACAGTTACATCGTTTATGGCCCGCTAGCCAACGGTGCCACAACGCTCATGTTCGAGGGCGTACCAAGCTATCCCAATCCTTCGCGCTTTTGGGAGGTCATCGACAAACATCAGGTCTCGATCTTTTACACAGCGCCCACCGCCATTCGCGCGCTCATGGCAGCGGGGGACGAGCCAGTAATCAAGACCTCACGCAGCTCGTTGAGACTACTAGGTAGCGTTGGCGAACCCATCAATCCTGAGGCCTGGGAATGGTATTACCATGTCGTGGGCGAAGGCCGCTGCGCCATTGTAGATACCTGGTGGCAAACCGAGACCGGCGCCATCATGATCACTCCGCTGCCGGGGGTAACCGACCTAAAGCCTGGCTCTGCAACCCTGCCCTTCTTTGGGGTTAAGCCTGTACTGCTGGACGCCGATGGCAACGAGCTGGCGGGAGAGGCAAGCGGTAATCTCGCGCTCAGTCAGTCGTGGCCCAGTCAACTGCGCAGCATTTACGGGGATCACCAGCGCTGCATAGACACCTATTTCAGCACTTACCCCGGCTACTACTTCACCGGCGATGCGGCATACCGCGACGCCGACGGCTACTACTGGGTAACCGGTCGGGTCGATGACGTAATCAATGTGTCTGGGCATCGCCTTGGCACGGCCGAAATAGAAAGCGCGTTGGTGCTGCATAGCAGCGTCGCCGAAGCCGCCGTGGTCGGCTATCCCCACGATATTAAAGGCCAGGGCATTTACGCCTACGTCACGCTGATGGCAGGCACTGCCGAATCAGCTGACCTCAATGCCGAGCTACGCAGCTTCGTTGCCGCGGAGATCGGTGCTTTCGCGCGGCCCGAGGTGATTCAGTTCGCACCCGGGCTGCCCAAGACCCGCTCGGGGAAGATCATGCGCCGAATCCTGCGCAAAATAGCCGCCAATGAACTCGATTCGCTTGGTGACACGAGCACCCTCGCCGAGCCCGCGGTGGTAGAGCAGCTCATTGAGAACCGCGCGAATCGCTAGGTCGGCGCTGCGCGCGTTCGCCCGCCATTACCCGCTCACAGGGCTAGGAAGCCTTGCCCTGCTGACCAGCGCCGGCGCGCTGCGCAGCTTCGGCTACGGACAGATGGACCTTGTGATTTTCGCCCTCTGTCTGTGCGTACTCATCGTGCTTGTAGCCACCCTGTTTGCAACGGTTATTGGCGGACTTTATGTTCAAAAACGCCTGGTGCCCCGCGCTTTCAGCAGCCAAGCTGCAGGCCAGCTGGAACTTGAAGCAGGCTACGCCAATGCCACTGGCGTACTTGCACCGTCGCTGGGCTGGCTGCCTCTCATAAGACTCGAATGGCAGCTGCGGCGTCCTCAACACGTAAATACTGAGCTGACGAATCACCCCGACGGCACCCAGCGCGAGACACTGACGCCGCTGCAGCGAGCCATGGGCCAAGGTCTTATTCGCCATTTCCGCGTCAGCGACGCGCTCGGGCTTAGCCGCTACGAATGGAGTCTAGAAGACGATCGCTGCTACCGCATTCTTCCAAGCCTGGGCGCCTGTCGTGCGCTCACATTGCAACGAGCGCTCGCTAACGACGACGGCATACCCGACCCAAGCGGCGCTGCAGACGGCGATCGCATGGAAATTCGTGCCTATGCACCGGGGGATTCTTTTCGCGACATCCTTTGGAAACATTTCGCTAACAATCGCCAGCTCAATGTGCGGTTGCCAGAACGTAGCGCTGCCTTGGACGATAAAACCTCGGCATACCTTGTAAGCGGCGAGGGTGACGAGACAGCTGCAGCTCTCGCTCGCCTGGCGCTTGAGTCTAGGTTGTTAGGAGAGTTTTGGCAGTTTGCGGCGGATGGGCCCAGTCCGGGCGCCGCCTCGGAATTAGAGCGTGCGTTAGACGCGATCGCCGCTTCCAAGGCACAGGACGGCCGCCGCCACGACTACGGCCTCGATGAATTCATCGAGGAGAAGCAGCTACAGCACTGCGTGGTGTTTGCCGGCTTAGACGACGCCGACACGTTCACACGTCTGATAGAAACCGCAAGTAGCCGCCGCTGCCGACTCAGCCTAGTCATTGGTGTCGACCAGGAAGGTATGACTGCGCCTATACGCGGCTGGCGTCGACTATTGACCACGCAGCGCTACGCGGTGGCAGACTCGTCTGCCAGAGTGGAGCGTTTGACGGCTCTGAGCCAGCACGTAGAATCGGTCGTAGTTCTCGATAGACACAGCGGCGCTCAGCTTTCCGCTGCACAGTTGGGCAAACATTCAGCAGAGACGGCATCATGACGGGCCTTTTGCACCTGCAAACACTCGCTAGACTCACCGTAGTCGCTTTCGCAGCCTGGCTGCTGAGCCTCCCGCTTACCCTCACCGCAGGTTCCCTAGGCGCGATTGCGGGTGTGGCGGCGGCTTTCGCTCTGCTTCACTGGGGCACAGCGACACAGCGAGCTCCGCACCCTCTGATCGCGTTTATTCCAACTCTAAGACTGCCCGCAGTGCTTCTCGCGAGCCTCTTATTTTCCGTGACAGGGATCGGCCTTGCGGGGCTTCTTCGCTCTGGCACTGTGGCCAATGCCCTCCTCGCCTGGGGTGCTCAGCCGTTCTTCCTCTACGGCTGTGGCGAGTTTATTGCCGCCGGCTGCCTCGCTTTTTCACTAGCCTTGTTGCTAGGAGTTGCGAGGCAGCGCGGAAGCCTCGGCAGGGTTTTGGAGGTATGTTTCGTCGCCGCAGCCCTCGCGCTGACTCTCGCAGCACACCGTAACGGGATGATAGACCGCCCGTTCTTACTGGGCGACTACGCCCTGATTCGTGGCCTCGACCCCGCTAAGTTGCTTATGGGCTTTGGTGTCGCGGCGCTGCTGTTAATCGCCGCGCTCAATCTGCAGGAAAAAAACCGTCTGCGCGGCGCCTATCATCTAGTAAGCATTGCCGCCGCCTGTCTCCTTCTGCTGGTTTATATACAGCGCGTTGGAATGCCCACTCCGCAGCTGAGCAACGAGCTCGGCCTCGCTGGCTCTGCCGCCAATGGCGCCGCCGAGGAAAACCCATTCCAAGACAGCAGTAACGATCCCGAAGATAAGACAGCGCCGGTTGCCGTGGTGGTGTTTCACGACGATTACGAGCCCATAGACGGCGCCTATTATTTTCGCGAATCCGCCTACTCGCAGTTCAACGGGACGCGCATCGACTACGCGAGCCGCCCCGATATGGACACCGATCTGATAGACGGCTACGGCGGCGGCCGCGAGGCAAGCCTTGCGGAGGTGCTCGCGCCCGATGATTCAACGCCTCGTCAGCGAGTCCGAACCACTATCGGTACACTAACGCCACACAAGTCTCTGTTCGCCCTAGACACGCCGATTGCCTACTCTGCAACCGCCAACCCCAACGCCGCCCGCTTCGATTCCACCTATGAAGCCGAGTCGGCTGTGCCTACTTTCGACTTCGAAACGCTACTCGGGCGCAGCACCGGTGCGCGGGCCTGGAGCGAAGAGGTGCGTGCGGAATACTTACGCCTACCCGCAGATCCGCGCTACCGCGATCTCGCGCTCTCGCTCACGAGCCGGCTCAAACCCGAGTTCTCCGAGGACCCCTTCGCACAGGCTTGGGTAATCAAGCAGTATCTCGATGAAAACGGCATCTATAGCCTGAAAAATGCCCATGCTGCCGAGGTAGACCCGGCAGCCTCTTTCCTCTTTGGCGACCTCACCGGCTACTGTGTTCACTTCGCTTTCTCCGCCGTTTATCTCTACCGCAGCCTCGGGATCCCCGCGCGCGTGGGCGTGGGCTACTCAGTCCCTGCGAGCAATCGCGGCGGCGGCTCATCTCTGCTCATTCAGGCGATACACGGCCACGCTTGGCCAGAGATTTATTTTCGCGACATCGGCTGGGTTATTGTCGACCCAGCGCCGCAGCAGACGCTAGTGGATATGAGCACCGACCCCCAAGACAATCTCCAGCAGATGCTTGGCGATATGCTGCGTGACGATACGTCGTTCGACGAGTACCGCCGGTTGCGATCCGAGGAAGGCTTCGACTGGCTCGGCATGAGCAAGCGGCTACTCAACTGGCTAGGCTTGGGCGTCGGCTTGGCCATTATCGCGGGCTATGTCGCCAAATTTTATCGACGCATCGCCCCACGCTTTGCTGCACCTGCAGCCAGACATAGAGCAAGCTACCGAGCCGCCGCAGACCGGCTCGCAGACCTGAATATCAGGCGCCGCTTTGGCGAATCTAGAGAGAGCTTCGCTCAGCGCTGCGCCGCCCTGTCGCCTCAGTTCTCGCATTTAACCCAGCTCCATTTACAGGCGAGCTTCGGCTCGGCAAGCAGCGTGAGCGCACAGGAATTCACGCAGCTCGACCAGCGTATTCAGCAGGAGCTGCGTGGCAATGTCTCGCCATGGCGCCGCCTATTCGGTGCCCTCCACCCTTTCAATTGGCTCGCGGTTCGCTAGCCCCCAGCGGAGATTCACATGACTATCGCGAAAGAGTCCGAAAGCTCGGCGAACCACGACACTGACCCGGTGCAGCAATCGGCTGCTTTCGAAAGCGAATCGGCGCGGCGCTTCGAAGCCTCACAGCTCACTCACGAGACGAGCACACAGAGCGAGCACATAGACGAACTACAAAGCGCGGCCTCGGTGATCAAACGTCTGGTCGAAGCCGTGCGCTGCAAGGTTCTCGGCAGGGACGAAATTATCGAGCTGTGTGTCATTGCGCTGCTCGCAGACGGGCATGTCCTTCTCGAAGATTTCCCAGGCTCGGGTAAAACAACGCTCGCTAAAACGCTGGGCGAGGCAATTAATTCCCAATTAGCCAAGCCGGCAGAGGATCAGCAGCCAAATCCGCGACTAGCGGATTTCCGGCGCATACAGTTCACCCCTGACCTGCTGCCCTCGGACGTCACAGGCGTTACCGTATTCGATCCCACCGACAACGGCTTTCATTTCCGCCCGGGACCGCTTTTCGCCCACGTGGTGCTCGCCGACGAAATAAACCGCACCTCACCCAAAGTCCAATCGGCGATGCTCGAGGCGATGGGCGAGAAGCAGATAACAGTAGACAACCAAACCTATCCGCTTGGGGAACTGTTTTTTGTTATCGCAACGCAAAACCCGCTCGATCTTGCCGGCACTTACCCCCTGCCAACGCCGCAGCTTGATCGCTTCTTGTTCAAGCTCACGATGGAGCACATCGACCGCGAAGCGGAACTCCAGGTTCTCGACGCGCACCTAGGACTCGACCACAACTCAGAGCAAAACTCGCAGCCATCGCAAGCACTGCGCCAAGAGGAAGTCCTTTCGGCGCGGCAAGCCCTTCGCAAACACGTACAGCTGGCGCCGGAAATAAAGACCGCTCTGGTCGATATTTCCCGCGCGCTGCGCGCCGACGCACGAGTACTGCAGGGAAACTCGACCCGCAGTATGGTGCTACTGTTGCCGGCACTGCAGGTTGCAGCCGCGCTTGGCGGCCGCAGCTACGTTAGCGCAGTCGATATCGAACGCTTGCTGCCACGCGTACTGGCTCACCGTCTCGTATTAGCGCCGGGCGCTGGCAAAGTGGAGGAGCTTCTGGCGGAGGTCATGGCGGCTCCTTTAGAACAGCTCGCTCGCTCCACACTCACTTAGATGCCTGCGCGTCGAACCATAATGAAGCGCCTTGCGGCGGTGGCCTTACTGAGTCAGCTGCTTGGACTTTCTCTGGTCACCGCGCAATCACTCGATGACATTCCGCTGCCCGCCCCGCAGCTCTGCTTTGGTCTTCGTACAGTCGTCGAGCCCCAAGCTCTAGAAATCTGCGCGGCGCTCGCGAGTGAGAAAAATATTCGCGCGCGCGATCTCGCAGAATCCTGGCTGCGGCAGGCTCCCGATTCGGCAGCGGCGCACTATGCGCTTGCAGAGGTGCTGCTCAATGTAGAGGGCAATGCGCCGCGAGCGCTGTTTCACCTCAATCGCGCCGAGTCGCTAAGCACCATCACCTCGATTGACGCCATGCTTGCGGCAGAACCTGACGACCAAAGTAGCCCGCTCTGGCACTACCTCACCCTCAATCAGCTCTCCTCTGTCCACCAGCTGGTCGGCAATCAGGAAGAGTCGCTGCGCTATCTCGAGGCACTCGAGACGGCCTACGGCGTCAAACTTGAGCCCTACAAGGGTTGGCCACTCATCAAGCTTAGACGTTTCGATGAGGCGCGCCAAAGCGCAATGCGAGTCCTCGCTGACGAAGAGCTGGACGGTTTTTCAGCGGCGCAGGCCTGGAACACGCTGTGCGCGGTGGAACTGAGCGAGCCGCTACTCAGTCCCGATGCTACCGCTTGCGATCAGGCGCTAGCGCTGGACGAAGCGAGCGTTGCGGCAGGCGGCGAGCTCAGCACAGTAACCCTAAGCAATGCCGCCGAAGTCGCCCTGAGCCGACTGCAAATTACTCAGGCCGAGGCGCTTATCGATCGTGCTACGCGCTACCCAAACCCCAGCAGCATCGCTAACCCCTGGATACAAAAGCTCTACCTTACCGTGGCGCAGGGTCGATTTACCGAATCAGCGCGCGTGCTGAGGCAAATGCTGAACTGGCGCGATCGTCAGGACCCTTTAGTCGCCATTAGTAACCGTGCTGAACACTTTCTCGCAGGCGCCACGCTGCTCCTGCTCGCCGGCTACGGCGAAGACGCGTCGAAGCTCGCGAATTTGGCGCTGAGTCAGCCCGACCGCAACGGCAATTTCAGTGCAGCGGACTCTCAGAAAGAAGCGATTGCTGCGCTCATCACAACCCTCGCAACACGAGTCGAGTACGAGCGCCTTAGAGAGGAAGCCTCCGCGGTAGAAGGTTCTGATCGCCTCAGCCTGCTCATGCGCGCACAGAGCGTGCGCTTCGATGCCTGGCGAGCAGGCCGGCGCGCTGCTTCGCTCTTCGCCAATGCCCAGCTTATGCAAGATAGACTGCGGCCCTATGGCCCGCTCGATGTGCATATTCCCGAGTGGATGGAAATGGAAATCGTCGGCCTGCTAGGCTCAGGCGTTGCAGCGGCGGTAATCGAGCAGGCAGAGACGGCGGGCATATTTAGCCGTGGCGCCGGATATCGTTTCGCCTACCTCACCGAGGTTGCCGCGCTCGAATCGCAGCACGCTCAAACCGCGGAGCTGGCGACGCAGGCTCTTCGGGAACTACCCGCAGCAGAGAAGCTATTGAGCGCGCGCATTCTATGGCATCGAGCGTCAGCGCTTTGGCAACTGAATAGCTACGCCGAGGCGCGCAGTGATTACAGCGCAAGCATGCGCCTAGATCCAAGCCTCGCGCGACGCCTTAGCGCAGCGCTGCCGGTGAAGCTGCTCAGCGACGGCAGTGCCGGCGCCGAAGAGTTAGTGGAAAAACTTAGCGCCACGCCGCGCTTTTTGGCCCATGAACAAGGCTTGCCGCTTGAACTTACTGCCAACTCGCTATGCCTGACCGGGTCAGAAGGTTCTACGCTTTCGTGCTACACTGCGCGCGCTTCCGAGACCGCACCCGCAGTTGAACTGCCCGCGCAGCTGTTTAGCGTCGGTGTGGAGCTTAGCAAAGCAGAGCGCTCCGCCCTCACCGGCGCCAGCGTTGTATTAAGATCGCAGCGCTACGGAGAAGGACAGGGGCTTCCCGATTTTTGATTTTATGAGCACTCGCGTTTGTACTGCTTATTTAAGCGAATCTAAGTAGAGAGAGCGGCATTCAACCCGCGGTAAATGGCTGAGCGAGAGCGCCAGAACCACCCAGCAATTAAAAAATCGCAGCGTCGCTGCCCGAGACCTTTGTGAGTACTAGCAACACACTCAGCAAGCGAGTCATTATTCTGCTCGCCGCCACGTCCGCCCTCGGCCCGACAGCGATGCAGATCCTGCTACCCGCAATACCGGTGATCAAAGAGACATTCCAAGTGAGCGCCGAGGTCGCACAGCTGACCTTAAGCCTGTCTATGTTTGCCATAGCGATTGGAACACTTGCCTATGGGCCGCTGTCTGATCGCTACGGGCGCAAGCCGATCATGCTTATCGGGCTCGCCATTACATTCGCAGGTTCGCTTTTCTGCTATGCGGCTCAAAGCATCGAGATGCTGATAGTCGGACGCATCATCCAAGCCTTCGGCGGCGCGGTAGGGCTGGTTTTGGCACGTGCAATCGTTCGCGATGTCTATGGCCCTGAGCAGGCAGCCAAGGTCATCGCTACTCTGGTTATGGTTATGGTGGTGATGCCAATGCTCTCACCCGCTATAGGCGGCGAGGTGATGACCCGCTTCGGCTGGGAAGCGGTCTTCCTCGTGATGTCTGCACTGAGCCTGCTTATTTTCCTAATTTTGCAGTCTTCGCTAACGGAAACCCTGGCCGAACCGGCGCCCTTCGACGGGGTCGGAGCGATGCTACGCAATTTCATCCACCTGATGCGCTCGCGCGCATTTCGCGGCTATGCGCTGTGTGTCGCCTTCGTCTCGGTCGTCTTCTTCGCCTTTATTTCGGCGGCTCCCGAGATCATGATCTCGGTGTTGCAGCGTCCCGCGACCGAGTACGGCTATTACTTTATTCTCATCCCGCTTGGCTTCATGCTAGGCAATTCGGTCGCGCGCCAGTTCAACCACTGGGGCATAGACAGGCTAATCACCCTAGGCGCAAGTCTCGGGGTGATCGGAATTATGCTAGCGCTTGGCCTGCAGATGCTGGGTCTAAGCCATCCCATCGCACTGTTCGCGCCAGTGGCATTGGCGGTGCTAGGCAACGGCATCACGCTACCCAACGCGCAGGCTGCGGCGATCAATGAGTTTCCTCAATTTGCGGGCACGGCGTCGGGGCTGACCGGTTTTCTGCAGATGGCCTTTTCAGCCGTCGCAGCGCAGGGGGTCGCGGTGATTTACAACCAAACCGCCTACCCTCTCCTGTTGATGATGCTGGCCGCCTCTCTCGCTTCCCTTGGCTTCTTTGTCGCTAGCCGGCGTGGCGTCAACTAGTCAACGCACAGCTGGTCGAGCTGGGCGACAAAGCCCAGCTCATCGCGCAGGCAGCGCATGTCTAGTAGAAGTGACCCCGCCGAGAGTCGCGCGATAACCGGTCGCTCAAGCTCGCGCAGGCTCGCTGCCAAGGCTGTTATCTGGCTATCGGAGGCTTTGTCGGGCGCAGTAATTTGTAGCGCGAAGCTCGGCAGAGTTTCGAGAGGTAACGCGCCACTGCCGATCTGGCTCTTACACTCCACAACCTGCACCGCAAATTTCTCTGCCAGCTTGCTCTGTAGAGGAGTCGCTACCCGCTCGGCGAGCGCTAAGATTTCCTCTGGCTTACGACAGAGGTCCTGCAGCAAAGGCAGGCGAAGCGGCAGGCTGCCAGGGTCGCGATAGAGCTGAAGAACCGATAGCAGCGCGGCAAGAATTGTCTTGTCAACGCGCAACGCTCGCTTCAATGGATTCGCTTTGATCTTAGCAATGAGTTCTGCCTTGCCGACAATTATTCCCGCCTGCGGCCCGCCAAGCAGCTTGTCGCCGCTAAACGTCACGAGATCTGCGCCCGCTTCAATCGTTTCCCTGACCGTAGGTTCTGGCGGCAATGAGAAGCGAGACATGTCGACCAGCGAGCCGCTACCTAGATCGGAGACGAAGGGAATCCCGCCAGCATGAGCGATGGCGGCAAGCTCCGCTTCGGGCACGCTGCTAGTAAAGCCTTTGATCTCGTAGTTGCTCGCATGTACTTTCATAATCAGCGCAGAGTTATCGCCAATCCCTGCCGAAAAATCCCGCGCGTGTGTGCGATTAGTTGTGCCTACCTCGCGCAGCTTGCAGCCAGCGCTCTCCATGACCTCGGGGATGCGGAACGCGCCGCCGATCTCGACTAGCTCACCGCGGGAGATGAGAACTTCTTTGTCTTTTGCCAAAGAGTTCAACAGCAACACGACCGCCGCGGCGTTATTGTTCACCACCGTGGCCGCCTCTGCCCCGGTCAGCTCGCACAGCAGGGCCTCGAGGCGGCTATCGCGGTCGCCGCGACTACCCGTACGCAAATCGAACTCAAGATCTATCGCGTCGCCGGCAGCAATGGCCATCGCGGCGATGGCCGCATCGGGGAGACGTGAGCGCCCAAGATTGGTATGCACAACCGTGCCAGTGAGATTGAATACGGGACGCAGCAGCGGTTTAAACTCTCCGCTAAGCGTATCGAGAGCGGACTGCACAATGCGCTCGCTAATAGATTCACGGGTGAGCGTCTTGAGCTTTGTTGACGCTAAATCACTATCGCTGAGCAGTTCAGTCCTGAGCGCGGCGAGCTGCGAGCGCGCAGCTAGCTTTACCGGCTCGTGACCATAGCGCACACGAGCAGTCACCAGCGCCTCGTGCTGAAGCAATGTGTCCACAGACGGCAGGAGAGAGAAAATCGATTGGGAACTCATGGGCTAAAACTGCTCAAAAAACAAGCTATCACCAGCTTGGGCTTCACTGAATAAAGACAAGCGACAATGTACGGAATACACTGTTGGGATGCAATCTCACGCTCTTGCGTAACAAACAAAGGCTTATTATGACCACCCGCCCCATCCTTATTGTTGCTAATCGATTCCATGCGCTCACAATCGAACGCTTGGACCAAGCCTTTGAGACCGTACATTTGTGGAAGCTGAGTCACGAAGCCAAGCTCGCTAAGCTGGCCGAACTAGAGGGTCGCTGCCACGCCGCCGCTAGCGCGTCTTGGGCGACCGACCCACTGCTTTACACTCTCAAGTCTTTACAGCTGATCGCCTGCTTTGGCGTTGGGGTAGATGGAATAGATTTCCGCAAAACCGCCGAGTTGGGCATACGGGTAAGCAACACCCCCGGCGTGCTCGACGATGCCGTGGCGGAAATCGCCCTTGGCCTGGTCTTGTCCTGCGCGCGCAGACTCGTGCGCGCCGATAGCTTTGTGCGCGCAGGCAGTTGGCAACAAGGCCCCTTCCCTTTCGGCATGGGTCTCGCGGGTAAGACCGTCGGCATTGCAGGCCTGGGCAGGATAGGCCTAGAGATCGCGAAACGCTGTGAGTCATTCAAAATGCGAGTGACGTATCACAACCGCAGTCCTCGCGAGATCGACTACGACTACTATTCCTCTTTGGAGGACCTCGCGGCAGCGAGCGACATACTTATCAATGTGCTGCCCGGCGGTCCCGCGACAGCCAACAGGCTAGGGACGGAGGTCTTCCGGGCTCTCGGTTCCAAAGGATTATTCATCAACGTTGGACGCGGCCAGAGCGTGGACGAGCTAGCGCTGGTTAAGGCCTTAGAAGCAGGCGAGATCGCAGGCGCCGGACTAGACGTTTACGCGCAGGAGCCCAATGTGCCCGCTGCGCTCACTGGGCGCGATGACGTCGTGCTACTGCCCCACATTGGCAGCTCTACAAAAGAGACAAGAATGGCGATGGGAGAGCTCGTGCGGCAGAATCTCGACGCCTTCTTTCGCGATGACCCGCTCATTAGCGAGGTCAGCTAGCTCAGCTAACTCATCAATGCGCTAGTCGAGCACGTGAAAATAGAGGAATCTCGCTTCAGTGTCGTAGAGCATGTCTATTGGCGGGTCGGCAAACTCGGGGCCTGACAGATTTATCTCAACAAACAGGTCACGATAGGATGAACTAAGAGAGTTATAGACAACCTCTTGAACGATCAGCACGTGGAAGTGTTCGAGACCTAACTCATTGGCGCGCTGTTCAAAGCGCCTCCAGATCTGCGGCTGCTTCCGCATTTCTTCATACTTCGCCGCCTGTACAATCGCCTCGCCGAATAAGTCGTAGGAGCGAATACCCCCGCTTTGAAACGTCCCCTGTATCGAATTATAAGCTAGGCCAATGGCACCTTTGATAGGCCGAGAATAATTAAACTTCCCCACCTCCTGATTAAAGGCATCGAACATGCTCAGCGCCGTGCCCACGGCACTGTCAGCGAGTGATCGAGATTCCGTCGGCAGGAAGGGATAGCCCACGGTGCTTATAAAGCCATCTCCGGTCTCTTTTAGCCTAAAGGCGCGCGATCTCAGCGGAGAGTGCTCGTATCCGCTCATGCAAATATCTAGGAAGGATTTGAAAACCCCCATGAAAAATTTCTGAGTTTTTTCATGGCGAATTTCAGAGGACTTCTGCACGTCGAATACATTGACGATCGCCTTACCTTCTTTCAATGGCATGGTAAGTTCAAGCTCCTCGCCGAGCTTGATCATTTGTAGCTGGTGGGGGTACACGAGTTTGGAGAGCTGCTTGTGGAGATGCTCACGCGTGTCGGCATCGGTTGCGCGCGAGTAGAAGCGTGCTCTCACTCCTTCATAGAATATCCAGCTTACCGCCGACCCCGACACAAACCCTTGTACGAGTTGCAGGACAATCACCTCAAAAAAATCCCGCCCTATTAGCGCCAAGAGCACACCAAAGATAAACGTAACCGTCAGATTTTTGATCAGGGTAGCCTGGTACGACGCATGATAGGAAAAAGCAGTAACGAGCAGAAGAATGAAACTCACCTGCCCCGAAAGCTGAATGCTAAGCACCTGCTGGGTCGCTTCTGCCTCGCTGAAATCAAGCAGCACATAAACGGTGAATGCGAAGCCCATCACTGAAGTCACGCACAGTAGGTCTAATATTAGAGCACTGTAGCGCTCAAGGGTGGAGACTAGGTTTATAGCTATCGGATAAAGCATCACTATGCTCAGAGGCATAACGTAGGCGAGAAGGGTGAGGGAGGCTTGGGGATTTCCCGTTGACTCGGCCTCACGGAATGTCAACACGGTAGACACCAGCAGAATAAGGACTAGCGCACGGCCGACCCAGCCGCTAATGACCTGCGATGCCTCTTCGCTAAGTTCATAGCTAAAGTCTGCAATGTGGTCGCGGCAATAAGCTGCATATTTAGCTCTTTCTAAGATTCGTGTAGCCAAACGCTATCTCCTGACCTTTCACTTCTTTCGAGAATTATTTGAGAAACTCATTACAAAAAACTTCTTTTTTAGACCCAAGCGGGTCTTCCTTTAGACGCTTCTCATAAAGACTTCTTGTTCGACTTAAGTTCACGCATCTCTACTCCGCTGACGCTCACGAAGCAGCATCAACAACAAAGAGGCTTCTGGTCTTAGGCATTTATGCCCAATAGTAAACAGAGGGCCGAGAGTCAGCACAGAGCCAAGCCACTCATTAGCGCATTGCATATTCTCCAAAGTAGAAAGGCTCTTGCCGTGATTGCCGTGATTTAACCACTCCCCGACGGTGAAAAGAGTACAAAAACTGAGTTATTGAAAAATCCCGCTTAGTTTTAGGGAACCAGTTCTCACTTCTAAACTTTGCCTATTAAGCGAGCTTAACAAGCTCCGACCATAAGGTTGTAAGCAGCGAGAAATCTTACTCAAAAGCGCGGCAAGAACTTCATCCATTGTATTTCACAAAGCAGGAATAGCAGCTCGGCAGTCAGAGGCACAAATTTGAAGTACATCACACTAAGTAACACAGCCTTGTGACGGCTTAAAGAGGCTCAGCTTTAGCATCCTTTTAGCGCGAAGACTTTGTAAAAATTATTTGTAAGAAAAAGTCTCACAAAGCTGTCTTAGTTAGGTTTTTTAAAGCCTCCATGATTTTTTTTGGGAGCTGTTTCAGAACAAGGAAATGGAAAAAAAATGCCCACGCGTTTAGAGAGAATTTTTATAAGACCCGAGGCCGAGTTAGCCCTGGTTACACTGTTAGCCGTCATTACCCTACTCCTCATCTGGGCACGCTTCCGAGTTTTTCAAACCAAGAATCCGGCGAGCATCAAGGCAAGTTTGATTTACGACCCAGTGGTCGCAATCCATCTTCTGGTGGCCTTTTATAGTTTTTATGCAAGCGACTACAGCAAGGTTTTTCCAATATTAGTACCTCTGATTTTATATTTGTGCGCAATATCACTATTCATTTGCTCAATTAAGACCACAACGCGATTGAAATTTGCCCTGAGCACAACTCCGGAAAAAATCATCACTCATGGCGCCTTTCGTTTCACTCGTCATCCTTTCTACACCTCCTACATTCTTACGTGGACTGCCTCTTGCCTGGCCTATAGCAGCACCAATCTGTGGACTACACTAATTTACCTAATAGGCTTTTATGTCTATTCGGCAAAACAAGAAGAAGGCGCCATTTTGAAGGGCCCAGAAAAGCAATCCTATAAACTTTATCAACAGCAAGTAGGCATGTTCCTACCGAGGATCTCATCATGGCTAAAATCACATTCCGCAGATTAACCAGCACGAGCGAACTAGACACTTTTCTATCGATGACAGAGCACCACAGCGGCGTTCGCCTCCCTCCAAGCTATGCCAAGCAGGCCCGTGTGCAAGGTGCCTTCGTTGACGGTCATATCGCGGGTGGCTATATGCTCGTTACCCGCCCAGAGTTTCGAACACTGATGTTCGTTCCAGACAGCTGCAAGAACACCCATGACTTTTTCAAAAACAGCCCGTATGAGATGATGGAGGTCAATGCACTCTGGGTTGGCCCCGCTATTAAAACGGTACCAATGCAGCTGCGCTTTTGGACACAGCTCGTGCTGGACATTTTCCTCTGTCGCAAGCGCTATCTCCTGCTTATGAGCAACCCAAAGAACAAGGCCATCCAGAGCATTCATAGAATGACTAGCCCAACGTCTCTCTACCAAGGGGCGCCGCAGCTCGCTGGCGGCCAAGAAAGCCATCGCGAGATCAAAGTGGGCTATACAACCCGCTGGAATCTCCTACTGAACTACCCGCTGTACCTGCGTGAAGCGGTAGCGCGAAGGAGAAGAGTTCGAGAAACGCTTAACGCGCGTCGCAGTCAACAGAAGGGAAGAGGCCTAGGCAGCTCAACCGAGCCTGCCGCGCTAATCAAGGCAAGTTAAATAAGTATTACAAACAACAGCTTGCTATGCGCTGCGCCGCCTACTCCTCGCGGCGCATAGCCCTTCTATTTCCTCCGGAATCTGGATTTACTCTCTGCTTTGCTTTATTCTTTGCTTTTTTGGCGCGCTCAGGTTTACGCGCCGCAATCGACGAAAGTGATCCGCTCGCACAGTCTAAATCACCACCTGCCTTTGCTGATGGCGAGCCTCCTCGCCCCTGCGTTTATCGTGCTGTGGCGCTAGACTCATCCCTTCGCAGGAAGCGACGCGGCTAGCCGTTAAGGAATATACGGAAGCTATGAGCACGAAGAGCAAAGCGACACCAGCCAAAACTAAGAAATCTCAGACCGCACAATATGTTTACGCCTTTGGCAAGCAGACCGACGGCAACGCGAGCATGCGCGAGCTGCTCGGCGGCAAAGGTGCCAATCTTGCCGAGATGGCTTCTATAGGCCTGCCGGTTCCCCCGGGCTTTACCATTAGCACCGAGGTTTGCAGCTACTATTACGACAATGGCCGCAGCTATCCTAAGTCGCTCGCCAAATCCGTCGCCTCGTCGATCAAGCAGATCGAGTCTCAGCTTGGCAAGCAGTTCGGCGGCCGCAGTAACCCGCTGCTCGTCTCTGTTCGCTCTGGTGCGCGGGATTCCATGCCGGGCATGATGGATACCATCCTTAACCTTGGCCTTAACGACGTAACGGTCGAGGGTCTCGCTGAAATTTCTGGCAATCCGCGCTTCGCCTGGGATTGCTACCGCCGGTTTATTCAAATGTACGGCGATGTCGTGATGGGCGTCGAGGCTCGCAGCGAAGAAGAAGAAGATCCCTTCCATGAGATCCTCGAGAAAATGAAGCGCAAGGCGAAAGTGGCCAACGATAGCGACCTGAGCACCGAAAACCTCAAACAGCTTGTCGATCAGTACAAAGCATTAATACGCAAGCGCACTCGCAGCGCGTTCCCCCAGGACGTCATGGAACAGCTGTGGGGCGCAACCAGCGCTGTATTTAACTCCTGGCGCAATGACCGCGCCATACTCTACCGCCAGCAGTACGCTATTCCAGCTGAATGGGGCACGGCGGTCAATATTCAGGCTATGGTGTTCGGTAATGCGGGCGACGATAGCGCAACGGGTGTTGCATTTACCCGTGACCCAGCCAACGGCGAGAAGGTCTTCTACGGTGAATACCTAATCAATGCGCAGGGCGAAGACGTGGTTGCCGGCGTACGCACGCCCAACGCCATCGCTCAGCTTGAACAAGAGCTGCCGAAAAGCTTCAAGGACCTCGTCAAAGTTCGCAGCAAGCTCGAGAAACACTTTAAAGACATGCAGGACTTCGAATTCACCATCGAAGGCGGCCGTCTGTTCATCCTGCAAACGCGCAACGGCAAACGCACAGGCCTTGCTGCCGTGCGTATCGCTGTCGAGATGCAGCGCGAAAAATTAATGAGTCAGGAAACGGCGCTACTCAAGATTCCTGCCGAATCTATCGATTCACTTTTAGTCCCCGTGTTTGACCCCAAGGCATTGAAAGCGGCCTCGGTCATAGGCAAGGGCCTGCCCGCTGGGCCAGGCGCTGCAACAGGACGCATCGCATTCACGGCGGCAACCGCAGAGCTTGAGACTCGCAAGGGCAACAAAGTGGTGCTTTGCCGCAACGAAACCTCGCCAGACGATCTTAAGGGCATGCTGCATTCGCAGGGCATCCTCACCTCACGCGGCGGTGTTTCCTCCCACGCGGCGCTGGTGGCACGACAGCTCGGCAAGGTCTGCATTTGCGGCGCGAGCGACATCGTCATCAATTACGAGAAGCGCACGCTGACCGCTGGTAAGACTGTACTCAAAGAAGGCGACTATATTTCAATCGACGGTAGCACCGGCCAGATCTACAAAGGCATGATCGAAAGCGCCGACTCGGAAGTAAAGCGCGTGCTTGAGGGCAAAGTTAAGCCAGGCAAGAGCTACACCTACGAGCTGTTCCAAACGGTCATGAGTTGGGCAGACAAATACCGCACCCTCAACATTCGCACGAATGCCGACACACCTTCGATGGCGAAGCAGGCCGTAGCCTACGGCGCCGAAGGTATCGGCCTTTGTCGTACCGAGCATATGTTCTTCGACGGCGACCGCATTGACACTATGCGGCAAATGATTCTCGCGGTCGATGAAGTTCAGCGCCGCTCTGCGCTTAAGAAGCTTCTGCCTTTCCAGAAGAAAGACTTCGTAGGTCTGTTCAAGGAAATGGCGGGACGTCCGGTGACGATTCGTCTACTCGATCCGCCGCTGCATGAATTCCTGCCCCATGACGATGTCGTAAGGCGCCAGCTCGCTGAAAAACTCGGCGTACCCCTTGACTTCGTTATCGATCGCATTAAGGCTCTGCATGAAGAGAACCCTATGCTCGGCTGTCGCGGCTGTCGCCTAGGCATTATCTACCCGGAAATCACAGAAATGCAGGCGCGCGCCCTGTTTGAGGCTGCGGCTCAGGTGAGCAAAGGCAAGAAGCCGGTCAAGGTGAAGGCCGAGATCATGATTCCACTCGTTGGCTTCCGCGCCGAGCTCGCTGATCAGCTAGCCGTCGTCCACCGCGTCGCCGACGAAGTCATGAAGAAACACAAGATCAAGATCGATTACATCGTCGGCACTATGGTCGAGGTTCCGCGCGCAGCTATCACGGCAGATGAGATTGCGCACGAAGCAGACTTCTTCAGCTTCGGCACCAACGACCTGACTCAGACCACCCTCGGCCTGAGCCGCGATGACATGGGACTGTTCTACGATCAGTACCAGAGCAAGGAAATTTACAACCAGAACCCCTTCGCGAGCTTAGATCAAACTGGCGTAGGCAAACTGGTTGAGCTCGCTGTCGAGCGCGGTCGCCAGACCAAACCGAATATTAAACTCGGCATATGCGGTGAGCACGCGGGCGACCCTATGTCCATCGACTTTTGCCACCGCACCGGACTTAACTACGTGAGCTGCTCACCACCGCGAGTCCCGGTAGCACGTCTCGCGGCAGCGCAAGCCAGACTGCGCAACAAGTAAAGCCTCGTAGCAAAGCACGCAAAAAGCCGGCAGCCGCGCTTATCGCTTCTGCCGGCTTTTTTCGTTTTACGCCGGAGCGCCTTTTAATTGTGCATTCATGCCGATTGAGTTACTTTTCTAGGCCCAAACTAGAACAAAAAGACTCTCTACGGAGCGCCCATGAAGAACTCAGCATTTCTCTGTTTAAAAAAAGCTCTCGGCGATTCACCAACAGCACTCGGCGATTCATCAAAAGCACCCAGCTGCCGCAAACCGAGTCTAGGCCTCGTGTTGGGCCTCGCACTTAGCAGCCTAAGCCTTGTAGCAGCGGCGCAGGACTACACCGCGCCCCGAACAGAATGGGATCAGCCAGACCTGCAGGGAGTATGGAATTTCTCCTCTGATCGCCCAATGATCCGCCCTAGCGAATTTGGTGAGCGTGAGTTCTTGAGCAGCGAGGAGATTGAGGCGATCAAAGCCCGCGCCGCTGCCCGTGACGCAAGCTCCGACGGCGCCCTCGCTATCTCCGGAGTCGACGAGTCCTACAACGACTTCTGGGTGGAAAACGCAGGCATTGGCGCCATGCAGCGTACCTCGCACATCGTATATCCCCGCAACGGTCAGCTGCCAGCGCTCGCTCCCACCGCGATCGTCCAGCGCGGCAACTACGGCGGCGAAGACACCGGCGAGTCCCGCCCTGCGCGAGTACTCGCCGGCGGCATAGGCACCGATGGCCCCGAGGATCGCGGACTGTCGGAGCGCTGTATTGTTGGCTTCAACGCCGGACCGCCCTTCTTCCCGAGCCTTTACAACAACAACGTACAAATTTTTCAAAGCCGAGACACCGCTGTCATTCTGACCGAGATGATTCACGATGCCCGCATAGTACCCCTCGCCGCTTCGGCCGAGGAGCATCGCAGCTTGCATGCTGATCTGCGGCTCTGGTCGGGAGATTCACGCGGTTACTGGGATAAAGACACGCTTGTCGTCATCACCCGCAATTTCAGCGATCTCACCTTCAGCTTCAGCTCGCAGGGCACGGCGTTTGATAAAGTGCTCACCGAGCGTTTCACCCGCACGGCCGCAGACACAGTTGAATACGCTTTCACCGTTGACGACCCCACGACGTTTACCGACAAAGTGAGCGCAGTGATCCCCATGACCAAGGTAGCCGGCCAGCTCTACGAGTACGCGTGTCACGAGGGCAATTACGGCATGGTGAATATTCTGCGTGGAGCGCGAGCGCAGGAACAAAGGGAGGCCTCCGACGCCGAGTAGAACATCACGTTCACCTCTCGGCGGAAGTGTTCCGCTTAACCTATGCTTGCGAGCCTCTCGAATTTTCTTGCGATAGCCACCGCAGGCCACGTTGATCACGGCAAGACCTCCTTGGTTCGGCATCTTACGGGCACCGAGACCGACACCCTCGCGGAAGAAAAAGCGCGCGGGCTAACCATCAACACCGGCTTTGCCTATCGACACTTCACTGCGCCACCCTCTACCGTCAGTGGGACGCAGAGCGCCGCCGACAAGCACACCCTCGGCTTTGTCGACGTGCCGGGGCACCACGACTTCATTAACAATATGCTTGCCGGCGTGAGCTCAGTGGGCGCGGCGCTCCTTGTAATAGCCGCAGACGACGGCATCATGCCTCAAACCCGCGAGCATCTCGCTATTATCGATTTGCTCGGCGTGAAGGTTGGCGCGATCGCTATTACCAAGATCGATCGCTGCAGCGAACAAGATCTTGCGAAGCTAAAAACTAACGTGCTCACGCTGATCCGCGACACCGGACTGCGCCAGGCACCGCTGTTTGAGGTCGACAATCTCACCGGCAAGGGCATTGAAGCGCTCGCGGCCTATCTCGAAGACCTTGCGCTACGCTCGCAGTCTGTCACTTCAGGCCTGACGCAGCAGCCGAGGTTCCTGGTCGATCGCGCCTTTGCTGCAAAAGGCTTTGGCACCATCGTCACCGGGACAACGCTAGCAGGACCGCTCACGCCTACCATCGAGCTCTGCCATACGGACAGCGGCAAAGCGGCTAAGGTCCGAGGTATTCGCCTCGATCACGACACCGTGGCAAGTTTACAAACTGGCCAGCGTGGCGCCCTAAATATCACCCTTGATCAGAGTGAGATTAGCCGAGGAGATACGCTGGGCAGCAACACCCTGCGCATCTATCGCTTCGACGCTGAACTGCGCCTGCTGCTTAATGCCGGGGGTAAGCCGCCAAGCCTCAAGCCCGGCGTTGATTATCACCTGCATCTGGGCGCCTCTCACCGTCTTGCACAGCTACGAAGACTCTCGGAGGAGTTTGTTCAATTTAGTTTCGACAAACCCTTGAGCTGCCACTGGGGCGACCGCTTCGTGCTGCGCGACCCGCAGGGGCGTCAGACCCTTGGTGGTGGCCGAGTTATCAGCATCGACGTCCCGCGCCGAGGACGCGCCAGCGATGATCGCATCGCACAGCTCAAAGCCGAGGCGCAGCCCGCCGAGGCCGCACTCGTGCAGCTATTAAGTCAATCGGGCCCAGGGGTGGAAGTAACGAGCTTCGCCCGTGCTCGCAATCTCACAACCGAAGCGCGCGCAGAACTCGTGACCATGCTGCAGAACTCAGAGGCTAAGCCTCTGCTGCTAGCGCTGGGGGAAGGCAAGCAGCAGCTCATTGCGCGGGAGCAGGCCCAACGCTACCAGAACGCGCTACTTGAGGCGCTGAGCGATTTTCATACACAGCAGCCCAGCACAAGCGGCTGCGACGAAGCCCACTTGCAACGCCAGGTTGCAGTGCCCAAACCGTTGCACGCTCCCCTGCTCGAATCACTGATTGCCCAAGGCAAAGTTGCGAAGCACGGCTCGCTTCTGGCCTTGGCGGATTTTCACGAGATCAAAAGCCGCGAGCGTGAAGAGTTCGAGGCGAAAGTTCTGCCATTGCTGCTACGCGGCGGTACCACGCCACCGCGTACGCGGGAGATCGTCGACGCTACGGGCATCCCTTTAAAGCCCCTCGAGCGCATTTTGCAGCAATGCGCCAGAGAAGGCGCCGCGGTGAAAGTTGCGGATAATCGCTATTACTTGCCCCAAACCCTAAGCCAGCTCGCCAAGCAGGCGGAGGAGCTCGCAGCAAAAAAGCATGATACGGGGTTTAGCTTCATTGAATTTAGAGACGCCACTGGTATGGGCAGAAACCTCTGCATCGAAGTGCTTGAGCACTTCGATGCCTGCGGTTACACCCAGCGCCGGGAGAATGTGCGTGTCCTGCGCAGAAAATGGACTAGCTAACGCGGGACACTGATGCCGTAAACGCTAGCGATCCAAGGCCGCTCATTCAGCCAACTCTGCTTACTCGCTTTCTTAGCTCGCCTGCTTTGGATGCAGGATCACATTCATCTTCGAATAGCCTTTCACAAAGCTCGAGTAGATTCGCTCGGGCTCGCCGACGACCTCCACCTTTTCAAAGCGCTGCATGATCTCTTCCCAGACAATACGTAGCTGCATCTCAGCCAAGCGATTGCCCATGCAGCGGTGCAGACCGAAGCCAAAAGACAGATGCTGACGGGCATTGGGCCTGTCGACGATGAGTCGCTCTGGGTTCTCAATCACCTCGTCATCCTGGTTACCCGAGGCGTACCACATAATGACCTTGTCGCCCTTCTTGATGTGTTGGCCATTGAGCTCAGTGTCTACCTTCGCCGTGCGACGCATATAGGCCAGGGGCGTCTGCCAGCGGATGATCTCAGAGACCATATTCGGAATCAGAGACACGTCGGCGCGCAGCTTGTCGTATTCCTCGGGGAACTGGTTGAGCGCGAGCACGCCCCCGGTAATCGAGTTACGGGTCGTGTCGTTGCCGCCGACAATCAGCAGGAGAATATTGCCCAGATATTCCATGGGCGGCATATTCTTTGTTGCCTCACCGTGGGCGAGCATAGAGATTAGGTCATTGCCCGGCTCTTTATTAATGCGCTCGTTCCACAGGCGTGTGAAGGTAGCTAGGCAGTCCTGAATAGCCTCCCAGCGCTCTTCATTGGTTTCAATGATGCCGCCGCCCGGAATTGCTGTTGCCACGTCTGACCAGAAGGTTAGCTTGTGCCGGTCTTCGAAGGGGAAGTCGAACAGCGTCGCTAGCATCTGAGTGGTGAGCTCAATTGAGACACGCTCTACCCAGTCGAACTCCTCTCCTATGGGCAGACCATCGAGAATAGTCTGTGCGCGCTGGCGAATGAGACCCTCAAGCTCCTTGAGATTGCTCGGCGCCACCACACCCTGCACAACTCTGCGCTGCTCGTCGTGCTTAGGCGGGTCCATGGAGATGAAAGAAGGAATAGTGAATTCTTCATAGGCGTCAACAATACCAATCGTCGGCTCCGACGAATAAATATGTGGCGAGGTGTCGACCTCCATGATGTCTTTATACTTGGTAACTGACCAGTAAGGACCCGTGGCGGATTCGGCGCAGTAATGCACAGGCGCTTCTTCGCGCAGGCGCTTTAGAAACGGAAGATACTCATTCGCCTGCCAGATACCCGGATGCGCGAGATCAATCTTATCGAGCGGTATTTCCTGCGGGTCCTTGCCAACCAGACTCCATTTACTGCCTGGACGACGGTCTATTCCTTCCATTGTTTTCACATTCTCTGTCGATTCAGTCACTTTATCCCCCTTTGACCTTCCTTTTAGAAAGAAAGATCAGCAAATTACCCGTTGGCGAGCTTCCCGCTTGCCACGCCTCTCACTGTTTCACGATGCGCACTCTTACACGGCGCAGTGTTTAAAACTGAAACTCAGGTGTGGTCACCACGAGCCCATCGAGCTCGTCGCTTAGCGTGAGCTGACAGGACAGGCGTGAATTTTCCTGCCGGTCAGCGCTTAGACCCAGCATGGCGTCCTCGTTCGGGTCCATCTCACCGAGCTTGCCCAGCCAAGCAACGTCTACGAAAACGTGACAGGTTGCGCAGGAGCAGGAACCGCCGCAGTCGGCATCGATG
>JAYOBL010000029.1:0-2005 GCA_038104835.1 Gammaproteobacteria bacterium
GTGGCCAGGATGCCGGGGTGGTCGGGGCAGTTAATTTCTAGGGTGGAGTGCAGGCGATTCTCTGGATTGCTTAAGCGGACCAGCACTTTGCGCGCAAAGTAGCGCTCCTTTCGCGTTTGTCTGTAGGTGGGTGTACCTATCGCGGTGTGCTTGTTTGCAAGACTCGTGGTCAGCGCGCTGACGATTTCTTCGATACGCGTGGGCGAATCGCCCACCGGAGTGCCCGCTTCTTCCAGCACTGTGAAGGTGTCTAGGCAGTAGCCGTGTGAAGAGGTAAATATTCGCGCCCCCTGAACATTCAGGCGGAGCCTCTCAAGCGCAGCAGTTGTGTTGGCAAAAAGAAAGTCGCCATCCTTGGTGTAGATGAAAACCTGTGTCGCACCCTCGCCGTCGATCTTTGTTAGTTCTTTCAGCGCAACGATGGGGCCTTCTCCGCCCGCGGCGATGATGAGCTCGCTATGCCAGGCGATATTGACCACCGACTCGCGAATAAAATATTCCTCGTCGAGTTTGTTCCAGAGTTCCTCCACCGCCTGCATCGAGATCCCACTCTGGGTAAGCGACGAAGACGCTGCTTGTTTCTTATCCGCGATGCGGTCTTCGCGATTCTGAGGGTTCTCAAGACCAGCACGCAGCGCCTGCTTGGTGTTTGTGTAGAGCTGGGACAGCAGAGAGGCACGCCAGCTATTCCATAGTTCAGGATTAGTCGCGCGGATATCTGCGACCGTCATGGAGTAAAGGTAGTCCAAATGAAGCTTGTCACCCATTATCGAGGCAAACTCGTGAATCACTTCGGGGTCTGAGATGTCTTTGCGCTGAGCTGTCATCGACATGAGGAGGTGCTTGTCCACCAGCCACGACACAAGCTTCGCATCCCAGCTGCTCAGATGATGGCGCTCACAAAAATTCACCGCGTCGACCATGCCGAGCTTTGAGTGGTCTCCGCCTCGGCCTTTAGCGATGTCGTGGTAGAGTCCCGCGATATAAAGTAGCTCAATCTTTGGCAGGTTTTTAACAACGTTAGAGACGCCCGGGAATTCGTGAGCGGTCTCTGGCAGCCAAAGCCTGCGCATGTTTTCCACTACCTGCAGGGTATGCGCATCGACTGTATAGATGTGGAAAAGATCGTGCTGCATCTTGCCCATGATCTTGCCGAATTCAGGCAGGTAGCGGCCGAGAATGCCGTAGCGCGCCATGCGTCGCAGCTGAAACGTGACTTTGTTAGGGGAACGCAGCAGCTCCATAAAAAGCGTCACGCAGCGGATATCTGCCCGGAACTCGTCATCGATGCGGTGGCGATTGTCGCGGATAAGGCGAATAGTCGAGGCTCTAACACCTGTGATTTCAGGATTCTGTGCACACAGCACGAAGGCTTCAATGAGAGCGAAGGGCGCTCGCTCGAACACTTGCGGATCAACCACTTCGAGGCTGTCGTTGTGAACCTGAAAGCGGCTATTGAGCGGACGGATTTGATCGCGCTCATCGCTGCGCAGGATGACCTCGTCGAAATGTTGCAGCAGCAGATCGTTGAGTCCGCGCACGGTGCCGACGGTGCGGTAGTAGCGCTGCATGAGTTTTTCAACTCCAAGGCTTAGCTCGTCGTCTTCATAGCCGAAAATTTTGGCAAGCTCGCGTTGTTTGTCGAATAGCAGCCTGTCTTCACGGCGCCCTTCAAGCAGATGCAGGCCGTAGCGCAGGCGCCACAGAAAGCGCTGGCCTTTGTCGATAAGGGCGCGCTCTACCTCGGTGAGGAAACCTAGCTCCTGCAAGTCTCGGAAAGAGGACGCATTAAAGTGCCGCTTCGCCACCCAGGCGATTGTTTGAATATCCCGAAGTCCGCCCGGTGAGGTCTTTATATTCGGCTGCAGGGCGTAGTCGATATCGTGATACTTCTCATGTCGGGCTAGCTGCTCGTCCCACTTCGCGCGCATGAATTTTTTAATTGGCCAGACTCTCTTCGCCGTGGTTGCGCGGTACATCTCTTCCTGCAGCGAGCTCGGGCCAG
>JAYOBL010000029.1:2015-24010 GCA_038104835.1 Gammaproteobacteria bacterium
TTTGAGATTTTTGTCAGGGTTTTTCTTTGTTAGGAGCAGTATGTCGATGTCGGAGTGGGGGGCTAGCTCGCCGCGCCCGTAGCCGCCTACGGCGACAAGGGAAAGCTCTACGGCGGGCCAATCCTGCAGCTGCCAAGCGCAGCTGAGAATTTGATCAACCACCCAGGCGCGCCCGCGCACGAGGTCTTCAATATCGTCGTTGTCGCGAAAGCGGCGATCGAGTTTTTCGCCGGCCTGCTCGAGCGCCTTTTTGAGACAGCCCACTGGCGCCTCCCCAGCTGCAATAGCCGCTCGCAGTGCGTCTACATCGAGCAGCGAAGTGTCAGCACTTGGCCTACTTAGGGTTACAGCATCAACGTCGAGCGGCGCAGGGACTCTCATGTGCGAACCTTCATCATAGAACTCTCATGTGTGGGCTTCGAGCAAGGCCTCTTACGATCACTGCCTTCACAGTGTGTCGTCTGCGCGTAAGGTGAATACCTCAAAGCCGGTGGCGGTCACGGCGAGCGTATGCTCCCATTGGGCGGACAGCCGTCTATCCTTCGTGGTAACCGTCCAGCCATCGGCCCGTGACAGCTTGGTATGCCTTGAGCCTGCATTGAACATGGGCTCGATGGTGAAAGTCATTCCTTCTTCTAGGACGAGGCCCGTCCCGGGGCGACCGTAGTGCAGCACCTGCGGCTCCTCGTGGAATACCCTGCCGATCCCGTGGCCGCAGTACTCGCGAACCACAGCGTAGTTGTTGCCTTCGCCGTGAGCCTGAATGATCGCGCCGATATCACCGAGAGTCGTGCCAGGCTTAACGAGTGAGATGCCTTTGTACATCGCTTCCTGGGTTACCCGAATAAGCCGCTGCGCGTGCTCGGGCACGTCGCCGACACAGAACATTCTGCTTGTGTCGCCATGGAATCCGTCCTTAATGACGGTGACATCAATATTGATAATGTCGCCGCTCTTCAGGACTTTATCGTCGCTGGGGATACCGTGGCAGATCACGTGGTTAACCGATGTGCAGACTGATTTCGGGAAGCCGTTGTAGTTAAGCGGAGCGGGGATGGCATCCTGCACGTCGACGATATGTTGATGGCAGATGCGGTCGAGTTCACCCGTGCTAACCCCGGGGACAACGTGGGGGGCTATCATCTCAAGAACCTCGGCGGCTAGCTTGCCCGCTACGCGCATCTTTGCGAGATCCTCTGCTGTTTTCAATTGTACGGTCATAGTGTTCCGCTGTGCTTAGTTGTGGTTTAGGGCGTCAATTTAGATGGCAGGCACTTGGCTTGCGATCTTGCTTCTCGTTACTCAGAGCCTGCGCCAGACGTTTCGCGCCGCAGGCTGAGTTGCAGGTCTGTTGGAGTTGGCTGTGCTTTACACAGCGCGGTGAAATCCACTGCGCCAGGCCTGCGACGCCAGGCCTCACAAGCAGAGCCTCATAAGAGGCGCTTGTAGGCTCAGCAAGCCTAGGAAAGCGGCGGTGCCCGAAGAGCCAAATTGTAATGCACGAGCCCAGTGAATACGAGGCCGTAGCGGCTTTCCCGCGCTCATCCTTCGCAGGGAATTCTTTTATCAAGCAGGGGTTTATGGTTTAATGCGCGGCGTTTTGAAGTTGGTGCGCCAGAGCACGAGGCATCTAGCCATGCGCTCCCCGGCTAACCATGAAGCAAAATGCTTAATTATCATAAACTAATGTCGCACACTTATCGTCACATCTGATCTGGGTGCCGTGTTCTTTAGAAGCACGGTTGATCGATGGGGTAAGTGGAGGCCTAACCCAAAACCAAGGAAAACTTATGTCAGTTACTATGAAAGATATGCTCCGCGCGGGCGTACACTTCGGCCACCAGAGCCGCTACTGGAACCCTAAGATGGATCAATTCATCTTTGGCGCCCGCAACAAGATTCACATTATCAATCTCGAGCACACTGTGCCGGCCATGAACAAAGCGCTGGAAGAAATCAGCAACATGGCAGAGAAAAACCGCAAGATCCTCTTCGTTGGCACCAAGCGTGCCGCGTCAAAGATCGTCGGTGCAGAGGCGCAGCGCGCCGGTATGCCCTTTGTCAATCACCGCTGGCTTGGCGGCATGTTGACCAACTACAAAACTATCCGCGGCTCGATCAAGCGTCTAAAAGACCTCGAGACTCAGGAAGCTGACGGCACATTCAACCGTCTTACCAAGAAAGAAGCGCTGATGCGTCGCCGAGCGAAAGAGAAACTCATTCGCAGCATTGGCGGTATCAAGGACATGGGGGGTTTGCCTGATGCCCTGTTCGTAATCGACGTAGAGCACGAGCGCATTGCGGTCACTGAAGCAAACAACCTGCGTATTCCAGTGATCGGAGTCGTTGATACTAACAGCAGCCCTGATGGCATCGACATAGTCATTCCGGGCAATGATGACGCTCAGCGAGCAATTCAGCTCTATGCAGCAGCCGTAGCGGACGCCTGCATAGAAGGCCAGAAGCGCAATGGTGGTGCTGCCGTGACGAGCGAATTCGTTGAAGTGGAAGAGGCGGTTGCTGAAGCGGCCCCTGCCGCGGCAGAAGAAGCAGCTCCTGCGGCTGAGCCTGCTCCTGCGGCAGAACCTGCGGCAGAACAAGCCGCGGCCGATTCCGAAGAGACGCCTGCGGCGAGCTAGGCTCGACCTAGTCTACGAAGCCTCACAGTCGGCGCTCGTATTCTTAAGACTTAAGTTAGGGGGCGCGAGCCCCCTTTCTGTGAGTTTTAAGAGGCTCAAAAATGCAATGAGGCGAGAGACGAGAAACGAGAGGCAAGAGGCGATAAAGGTGGGCAGGAAGGGAGACCGCAACCTGCGGCATCTTCAATCAACGTTGTTATCAATTATTCAAAACTGCGCGCAGGGCGCGTAGCTCAATTAATTAGAGGCATAAGACATGGCTAATATTACTGCTGCAATGGTTAAGGATCTCCGCGAGCGGACTGGTCTTGGCATGATGGACTGCAAGAAAGCGCTAGCAGAGGCTGACGGCGATATCGAAAAAGCAATCGACGACTTGCGCAAAGCGAGCGGAATGAAAGCAGCGAAAAAAGCGAGCCGAGTGGCGGCAGACGGTATTGTGGCCACTAAGGTTGCCGCAGACGGCAATTACGGCGTTATCGTTGAAGTGAACAGCGAAACCGATTTTGTTGCACGCGACGAGAGCTTCCTAGGATTTGCGCAAAGCGCGGTCGATGCGGCGTTCGACAACAAGGACGCAGACGTGGCTGCAGTGCTTGCGGGCGGCCTGGAAGACGCGCGTGAAAAGCTCGTGCAAAAGATCGGCGAGAATATCAATATTCGCCGCATTGAGCGCCTTGAGTTCGCCGATGCGAACGAAGGCATTGTCGAAAGCTATGTCCACAGCAACAACCGTATTGCCGTATTGATCTCGCTTCGCGGTGGCGATTCGGCTCTGGCAAAAGACATCGCCATGCATATCGCTGCGGTCAATCCAATGGTCGTGCGTGCCGAGGACGTGCCTGAGGAAGTTCTTGCGAAAGAGTCCGAGATCTACTCAGCGCAGGCTCGCGAGAGCGGTAAGCCTGAGGAAATCATTGAGAAGATGATCAGTGGCCGCCTGAAGAAGTATGTCGCTGAAATTAGCCTCCTCGAGCAGCAGTTCGTTAAAGATCCTGACTCGACTATCGCTTCGCTACTGAAAGCGGCAGGTGCTGACGTTGTCAGCTTCGTTCGCTTCGAAGTGGGTGAAGGCATCGAGAAAGAAGAGATGGACTTCGCGGCCGAAGTGGCAGCACAGGTAGCAGGCAGCGCCTAGGGATTAACAACTCACGCAGCCGATTTGAACGAGGAGCATAGGATGCCTAAGCACGATAGAAAGTATAAACGGATACTCCTCAAGCTCAGCGGTGAGGCTCTAACGGGCGATGCGGAGTTTGGTATCGATCCGAAAGTGCTTGACCGCATGGCCGTAGAAATCGGTCAGCTGGTCGGACTCGGTGTGCAGATTGGATTGGTCATTGGTGGCGGCAATCTATTCCGCGGGGCGGCGCTCAATGCTGCTGGAATGGAGCGAGTCACCGGTGATCATATGGGTATGCTCGCTACCGTGATGAACGGCTTGGCGATGCGTGACGCCCTAGAGCGCGCGAGCATTCCCACTCGTGTCATGTCGGCGATTCCAATGAGCGGGGTTGTTGAACACTACGACCGACGCACAGCGATTCGCCACCTCAACGCTTCTGACGTGGTCATTTTTTCCGCGGGTACGGGCAATCCTTTCTTCACTACCGATTCTGCAGCCTGTCTGCGCGGCATCGAGATCGATGCGGATCTAATCTTAAAGGCCACCAAGGTAGATGGCGTTTACTCGGCTGATCCTAAGATCGACCCGGAAGCGGTGAAGTATGAACACCTCACGTTTGACGACGTAATCGAGAAGAAGCTTGAGGTCATGGACCTCACAGCTATTTGTCTCAGTCGTGATCACGGCGTTCCGATAAAAGTATTCAATATGAATAGTCCAGGGGCGCTGTTAGCCAACGTAATGGGCGATGCCGACGGCACGCTGATAGACTAATTCAAAAACCAAAAGACGAGACGCACTATGATCGACGACATTATTGCCGACGCCGAAGAGCGGATGCAGAAAAGCCTACTCGCTCTCGACGAGGCCTTTAAGCGAATTCGCACTGGCCGTGCCCATCCGAGCATCCTCGACTCAGTAATGGTGTCTTACTACGGCTCCGACACGCCGCTTAACCAGTTGGCAAACGTGAACGTAGAGGAAGGGCGTACCCTTATCGTCTCGCCGTGGGAGAAGCCGCTCATTGGTGATATCGAGAAGGCCATTATGAAGTCTGATCTCGGCCTCAATCCGTCGAATAATGGCGATACCATTCGCGTGCCAATGCCTGCCCTAACCGAGGAGACGCGCCGCGAGTACACCAAGCAGGCGAAGAACGAGGCGGAAAATGCCCGCATAGCCGTGCGCAACATTAGGCGCGATGCGAACTCAGATTTTAAGGATCTCGAGAAAGAAAAAGAGATCAGTGAAGACGATCAGCGCCGCGCTGAGGAGCGAGTGCAAAAGCTGACGGACAAAACGACGGCCGCCATCGAGGCCGCCTATCAAGCTAAAGAACAAGACTTGCTGTTGATCTGATCGGCAGTCGCGGGTGGGTGACGCACGGTGTCCGTGCACGGGGAGTTAAAGCGGGTATACTGTTGTCCAACGGTTATTGCGCTTTCTTCCGGCTCACCATGACTCACTCGTTGTTCTTATAATGGCTCCTCATCCTCGGTCTTCATCCCTGCCTGACACGGCTCGCTCTGGTTTGAGTGAGGGAAGTCCGCTGGCTGAAGGCTCTCTTGTCGCTGAAGGCTCTCTTGTCGCTGAAGGCTCTCTTGTCGCTGAAGGCTCTCCCTCCGCTAAAGACACTCAAACTGCTGATGGGGCTGCAGGCGGCAGCGTGCCTAAGCATGTCGCTATAATTATGGACGGCAATAACCGCTGGGCTCAGCGAGAGGGATTGCGCTCGTCGGAGGGCCATAGCCGAGGCGCTGAGGTTGCCCGTGACGTTGTGCGCGCCTGCCTTAGGCAAGGAGTCGATTACCTTACTCTTTTTGCGTTTAGTAGCGAAAACTGGCTGCGGCCGGAGGCAGAAGTGCGCGCGCTGATGGCGCTTTTTCTGCGAGTCATGCGCCGTGATGAAGTTGCGCAATTCCATGCCGATGGCGTGCGTATTCGCTTTATGGGCAATCGTAGTGGTTTCTCCCGTTTCTTGCAGAAAGGCATGGCTCAGCTAGAAAGTAAGACGGCAGGCAATACGGTGATGACCGTTGCCGTTGCAGTTGACTACGGGGGACGATGGGATATTGTGCAGGCCGCGAAATCGCTTTACGCGAGCTTGACACCCGATGCTGACCTCGATGCCTCGGTTACCGTAGACGCTTTAGATGCCCACTTGAGTAGCGCGCAAATGCCTGAGCCCGATCTGTGTATCCGCACCGGTGGCGAGCGCCGCTTGAGCAACTTCCTACTCTGGCAGTTAGCTTACGCTGAGCTGTATTTCTGCGACACCTATTGGCCTGACTTTACCGAACAGGATTTAGAGCGCGCGCTAATCGACTTCGCGTCGCGGCAGCGTCGCTTTGGCGGTCATGCCGAGAACGTAAGCGACGTGACCGGGAGCGCTCACCATGCTTAAGCAGCGGATTATCACAGCGCTCGTCCTACTTGGCGCGCTTATCGCAATAACCACCAATGTTAATTTGCTGGCTTTCGCTGCGATCGCTGGAGCGCTTGTGTTAGTCGGGGCATGGGAGTGGGGCGCCTTCGCCTCGCTAACGGGCGTCGCTCGGCTCACCTTTGTGGTCTCGCTGGGAGTCTCCATGGTTTTTCTAACGGCGGGGCTTGGTATTGCCGTATCTGATTCCTTCGATGCCGAACTCGCCCTTGGGATTAGTTTGCTGGGCACGCTTTTCTGGTCACTTATGGTGGCGGCTATCTCCCGCTACCCTGAATCAACGAATTCTTGGAACGATAAGTCTCGTATTTCTGTGATGGGGATGGTCGCTTTGCTGTGTACTTGGTTAGGGCTGGTTTCTTTAAAGGCCCTATTCGCCAACGGTGCCCTAGTGATTATGGTTGTGATCATGGTGGCGGCAGTGGATGTTGGGGCGTTTTTCGCCGGCAAATGGCTTGGCCGGCGCAAACTGGCGCCGGCTCTGAGTCCCAACAAAACTTGGGAAGGCGTTTGGGGAGGCGTGGCTCTTAACCTACTGGTGTCTATTGGTTTCGCTCTCGCCCTAGATCATTATGTGAAGCCGCTCTCGCAGCTTGAATTTGTAGCATTCGCCGCACTGGCACTCATCGTCGCCTTTTTCGCTGTGATTGGGGATCTTGTCGAAAGCATGCTTAAGCGCAACTGCGAGATCAAAGACAGCGGGGCTATTCTCCCCGGCCATGGTGGTTTGTTAGACCGTATCGACGGCCTTATGGCGGCGACTCCGGTCTGCGTTGCTTTCATGCTTGTGCTGCTAAGAGGAGTGGCAGCATGAGTTTGACGCGACTCGACAAAGCGGCAAGCCTGAGCATCCTCGGGGCGACCGGCTCGATCGGCCAGAGTACGCTCGCCATTGTGCGCGAGGTAGAGAACCTCAGCGTATTTGCCCTTTCCGCTAACACGAACGTCCAAGCTCTGTTGGCTCAGTGCCTGGAATTTAAGCCGCGCTATGCAGTAATCTGCGATCGCAATTTCGGACCTGAGCTAAGCGCGGCCTTGGCGGAGCAGGGCAGTGCTACTGAGGTGCTGGTTGGCGAGGAGGGACTTGCGCAAATTGCGTCTGCGCCGGACGTGGATATTGTGATGGCCGCAATCGTTGGGGCCGCCGGGTTGGATTCGACGCTCGCCGCTGCCGGTGCGGGAAAAAAGCTGCTTTTGGCTAACAAGGAAGCGCTGGTTATGACGGGCGAGCTGCTGCTGACCGCCGCGCGCGAATCCGGCGCAACGCTGCTGCCGGTGGACAGTGAGCACAACGCGATTTTTCAGTGCCTCCCCACTGTTTCGGCGGGTATCAGCGATGATCAGTTTCGCCACGTCGACAAACTGGTGCTGACCGCCTCAGGTGGCCCTTTCTTGCGTACGCCACTGGGCGAATTTTCTGAGATAACACCGGCGGAGGCTTGCGCCCACCCGGTTTGGTCGATGGGCAGTAAGATTTCGGTAGATTCGGCTACAATGATGAACAAGGGCCTTGAGTATATTGAAGCGTGCCAGCTGTTTGGCCTTCCGCCTGAGCAGCTTGAGGTAATTATTCATCCTCAATCCATAGTTCATTCTTTCGTACATTACAATGACGGTTCGGTGCTCGCGCAGATGGCCAGCCCAGACATGCGGGTGCCTATTGCTCATTGCCTTGCTTGGCCGCAGAGAATCCAGACACAGGCGCCGCGGCTGAATCTTCAGTCTCAGCCAGCGTTAGAATTTCTCGCGCCAGATCTAGCGCGCTTTCCATGCCTTAGCCTAGGCATAGAGGCGGCGAAAGCAGGTGGGACTGCGCCGGCCCTGCTGAACGCAGCTAACGAAGAGGCGGTGGCGGCTTTCCTAGAAGAGCGCCTCGACTACTTAGGTATCGCGGAGATTAATGCCCAGGTGATGGCACAAATCCCTTGTGAACCCGCGTCGAGTCTCGCTATTATCCGAGACGCAGACGCGCAGGCAAGAAAGCTAGCTAATTTATTGATTAGCAATAGAATAATTTAATTTTTGAGCCCATCGTCAGGTACGGAGACAAGCCATGATAGATAGCCTAGTGAGTATGGTCAGCAGTGTTGCCGCTCTGCTAGTGACTCTTGGAATTCTAGTGACAGTGCATGAGTTTGGCCACTTCTGGGTGGCTAGGCGCTGCGGAGTGAAGGTGCTCAAGTTTTCTATCGGATTCGGCAAGGCTGTTAAGACCTGGGTAGGGAAAGACGGTGTCGAGTATGTGATCGCCCCAATCCCTTTGGGCGGCTACGTTAAAATGCTGGGCCAAGAGGACACTTCGGTTGCTGACCCCGCGGCGGTGGACCCCGAGGATGCCTCGAAATCCTTTGCCGCCAAGAGCGTATGGCAACGCATGGCCATTTCAGCGGCAGGCCCAATAGCCAATTTCCTCCTCGCGATAGTCGTATTTTGGTTGATCAACGTGGTTTACGGCATCTCAGGTGTCGCCCCGGTGATCAGCTCGGTTGCGCCGGGTTCTGTGGCAGAAAGCGTAGGGCTCTCTGCGGGCGATGAAATTATTGCAATCGATGGCGAGCAAACACTCCTTTGGCAGCAGGTCTCCATGCAGCTACTCGCGCGCATGGGGGAAACCGGCCAGCTAGAATTTGAGGTCGAGCGTGGTGCGGGTGACAGGCGCGTAATCAACGTGCCGATTATGGGCTGGATGGCGAACGAAACGGAGCCGCGGCCCCTGCGTGACCTCGGAATCTCACAGCTCGATATCCCGCCCGTGCTTGGTGAAGTGATGGCCGATGGTGCGGCCGAGTCAGCGGGCCTGCAAAGCGGAGATCGAATCCTCGCGGTTGACGGCGTGGCGATACGCAGCTGGTCGCAGTGGGTCGAGTTAGTTCGTGCCAGTCCGGAACTCCCTTTGGCTATAGAGGTCGAACGCAGTGGAAGAGTTTTGCAGCTGCAGCTGACCCCCGCGACAACGCAGGATCAAGCAGGTGTCACTTACGGCTTTATCGGCGCATCGGTGCAGCAAGTCAGCTACAGCGAGCTTGTTCCGCAGGAGATGCGCCGAGAAGTGAAGTACAATCCGCTTTCGGCGATAATGCCGGCGGTTGTAGAAACCTATGAAAAATCGGTATTCGTGCTCGCGTCCGTCAAGAAGATGGTCGTGGGGCTAATTTCCGTGAAGAATATTAACGGGCCGATCACAATCGCTCAGGTTGCGGGAGAGACCGCGTCCTATGGGCTTAATGTGTATCTGGGCTTTTTGGCGCTGCTAAGTATCTCCCTAGGCGTTATGAATTTGCTGCCGATACCGGTGCTGGACGGCGGTCACATTCTCTACAATTTGATCGAAATCGTGACCCGTAGGCCAGTGCCAGAGAGAGTGCAGGCGATGGGACTGCAGATTGGTTTATTGCTGATTGGCGGCATCATGATGCTGGCGGTCTACAACGACGTGAACAGGCTTTTATAATATGAAGGCTTTTGTAGTAGAAGGACTAAAGGCTTCTGCAATAAAAACAGGCCAGAAGCGTTCTATTTTGAGTGACATTAGCTCGGGCTGCGGGCTAGATACCTTAATCACTGCGAGTGAAGAAGCGGCGCAAAGAGATCACGGCGGCTTCTGTCGCAAGGCAACAGAGTATTAATTAGGGCGGCCGCACTTGTAGCGACCCCCTCGAAAAAGACAATGGACCTCGCAGGTCGCATTCACTGGCCTCAGAGGGGGTGCGCTGCGCCCCAACATGGATTATCCGAGATAGCACAACGAATGAAGAAACTGGTCTACTGTTTCCTGCTGGCCTTTGGCTTGGCCGGCCCTCTGCATGCGCAGAATTTTACGATCGCCGACATCATTGTCGACGGCTATCAGAGAATCTCGCCGGGGATTATTTATAACCTTTTGCCAGTGGGTATCGGCGATGAGGTGAATGCTCTGACCTCTGCGCAGATCATCCGCGATTTGTCGGCCTCGGAGTATTTTGACGAGATAGAAGTTGCCCGCGAAGGAAACATCCTCGTCGTTACGGTCCTCGAGCGCCCCTCGGTTGCTGAGATCACGATTGAAGGCAATAGTGTTCTTAAGACTGAGGACATTATTGAGAATATGGGTACGGCGGATATTGCCGAAGGGCAGATTTTTACCCGCGCAGCGCTAGAGGTTATTCGTCAGGGCATTCAGGATGTGTACTCCTCCCGCGGCCGCTACGGAGCTGCGGTCGAAATTGAAGTTGAGGAGCTGCCACGTAACCGCGTGAGCATTAAGCTCGATATAAACGAAGGCGAAGAGTCTCGTATCCGCCACATTAACATTGTGGGTAACGAGTCCTATCCCGAGGAAGAGCTCCTGCAGCTTTTCGAGCTCGGCACAAAGCCTTTCTACCTCATCATGAGTCGCCGCGATCGCTATTCCCGTGAGCAATTCTCCGGCGACCTTGAACGGCTGGAATCCTTCTATCTCGATAACGGTTACGTTGAGTTCAACATAGACTCTACGCCAATCGCTATTACGCCTGATAAAAAAGAAGTCTACATCACCGTTAATATTAACGAAGGCAAGCGTTATTCTGTTCGCAACGTAGAGCTCGCCGGTGACCTAGTTGACGCCGAAGATCTACTGCGAGCCGCGCTCTTCGTACGCTCTGGGCAGATTTATTCTCAGGGTCTCGTGACAGGCACCGAAGAGATTATGGTGCAGTTTCTCGGCAATCTAGGTTATGCCTTCGCCGAGGCAACGGGTGTGCCTGAGATTAACGACGACGAACAAACCGTCGACGTCACTTTCTTCATCGAACCTGGAAATCGCACCTACGTAAACCGCATTAGCTTTGCCGGCAATGTGTCTACCGCCGACGAGGTTCTGCGGCGTGAAATGCGGCAATTGGAAAGCGCCCCTGCGTCTTCGCTGCAGATAGAGCAATCCAAGGTCCGTCTAGAGCGGCTCGGCTATTTCGAAACAGTGGAAGTCGACACCGTTGAGGTTGCTGGCGTTGAAGATCAGATCGATGTGAACTACGACGTACTCGAGCAAAACTTCGGCGCGGTCAGCTTTCAGGTCGGAACAGGCGGCGGCGGTAACTTCTTCTTAAGCTCCAGCCTGCAGGCGCAAAACTTCCTCGGCACGGGCCGCACTATTGGCATTGGGGTGAACAAGAGTCGCTTCCAAGAGGGCTTAAATTTTCAATATGTTGACCCGTATTTCACTCCAGACGGTGTGAGTCGCGGCTTCAATATATTCTACCGGGCTATCGATTCCCCATTTAACGTTTCTAACTTCAACACGAGCTCTTACGGGACCTCGGCCAGCTTTAGCTATCCGCTGAGCGAAATCGAGAGCCTCGGTTTCGATTTGGGCTTCACTCATACCGAGCTGAGTGCTGGCACGGGGTCGGTGCAGGAAATTCTCTCCAGCCCTACGCTCTTCGAAGGAGTGGATAGCTACATTATCACCCCGGCGAACGGCAATGCGTTCGACGGCCCCGTTGTCGATTCTGTTCTAGGCAATGTCGCCGATCTGACCCCGGAGCAGCTGCAAGCGAACCCTGAGAGCGGATTCGTAGATCGCTATGGCGATACCTTCGATAACTTTACTCTCACCGGTAACTACTTCCGCAACACTCTGAATAGAGGTCAGCTCCCGAACGCCGGCTTCCTTCACAGCCTTGGGGTTGAGGTGACGCTACCGGGTTCCGATCTCGAGTACGCGCGAATTAACTACAATGGCCAGTTCTACTGGCCGATCTCTCAGGATCGGGAGTGGGTTGTCTCGCTCAGAACTAATCTCGGCTACGGTCTAGGCTACGGCGATACCGAGGAGCTGCCGTTCTTTAACAACTTTTTCGCCGGCGGCCTGAGCGCGGCAGGCGTGGTTAGAGGGTTCGAAGAGAACAGCCTCGGCCCAGAAAGCACACCCGGCGCCCGCTATTTGACGCAGCGCGGCATTAGCCTGCTAAAAGATGACGAGGGTAATATCATCAAAGGGGAAGACGGCTCAGCGGTAGGCCTGTCGAACGACTTTGGCTATAGCACGGTGCCTGTTTTAAATGCAGATGGCACGCAGGCGATCGATGCCAATGGCAATCCTGAGGTGGCGCTGGCGGTAGAAAACTTCTTCCTCGATGAAGACTTCGATAGTTTTGGTGGTAACATATTAGCAACTGCAACGCTGGAACTGCTGTTTCCACTGCCGTTCATCGATGACCGAAGTCGCATCCGCTCTGCTTTTTTTATCGACGCAGGCAATGTGTTCTCGTCGAACTGCACCGAGAGACGGAAGCTACTTAAGAACTGTTCGGATTTTGACTTTAACGAAATGCGGGCATCGGCTGGTGTGAGCGTGACCTATTTGTCACCCTTTGGCCCGCTCACATTCTATGTCGCTCAACCTTTCGGTAAAGAGGGCGATGACACAAGAACGTTCGACTTCACCGTAGGACAGGGTTTCTAGGTAGTAAAACGAACAGAGGGGCACCTTGTGTGCCTCGAAGCAGTGCTCGATACCCGCTGCGAGCAGCAGCGATAAGCGAGCCTCATTTATACACTTGCTAGGATTTGGAGATAACACGTGAAAACATTGAAGACCTTGGTAGCCGCACTTTGCCTGACACTGCTGTCGCAGGGAGCGCTCGCTCAGGATACGAAGATAGGCGTGTTGAACGCATTACAGGCTCTTTTCAATTCAGACGCAGCCCGCGTCGTTCAAGAAGAGCTAGAGCAGGAATTCAGCGCCGACGAAGCGCGTGCGCAAGAGTTGACCACTCAGCTGCAGGAGCTCAGCGCCAAATTCCAGCAGGATGAGGCAGTCATGACTGATGAAGAAAAGCGTCGCATGAACTCCAACGCGCAAGACATTCAGGTGCAAATCCAGCTAATCCAAGAACGTGTACAGACTGCGCTGCAGGAGAAGAACCAGCAGTTCTTACAAAGCATGCAGGCTGACCTAGCAACCGCAGTCTCTGATGTCGTTGCTGAAGGCGGCTATGACTTGATCCTCAACGTTGACAGTGCCCCTTACTTCGCGCCTGTGCTAGATATCACAGCCAAGGTTACGGCGAAGCTCAACGAGAATAGTCAGTAGCACATAGAAAAGATGAGGGGCGGTCTTAGCGCTGCACCTCTCTTGCTGCCTTGCTGCGAGTGGGTGCGGCCCACTGGATTCTGTTCGCCAAGAGGCAGAGCGTCCGCCTAGAACTCCAAAAACTATCCTAGGTCCGACAACTGGCGCCCTTCGGTGGACAAGAAGCCAATGAAGCCCGCTACGCATCTGCTACCGGCATCTTTTGAACTCAATGAGTCTTTGAACTCAGCCAGCCTAAAGCTCAATCAACTAGTGAACTAGATTAACTTTTGAGGACCTCCGCCGTGAAGCAAGCGCGCAGCTACACCCTCGCTGAGATCGCCTCGCTACTCGAACTGCGCCTAGTTGGCGATGACGATTGCCTTATCCATGGTCTATCAACTCTTGCGGCCGCGGGTCCCGGTCAGATTAGTTTTCTGAGTAATCCCGCCTACAGTAAACAACTCGCAACGTGCCAGGCTAGCGCGGTTATTCTCTCCGAAAAAGCGAGTGAGCAGTATTCAGGCAATCGCCTCGTGTCGAAAAACCCCTATGTAAGCTTCGCCAGAGCTACTGCTCTATTCGATGACAGCAATGACCAAGCCTCTGGTGCTATACACCCATCAGCCGTCATCGCCGAAACCGCTAAATTGGGTGCCGGCGTCACAGTCGACGCGAACGCCGTGATTGGGGAGGGGGTGCTTATTGGTGAGAACTCGCATATCGGTACCGGGGTTGTCATTGAAGATAACTGCGAGCTAGGCAGAGACACGCGCCTTCATCCCAATGTAGTGCTGTATCGCAGGGCGCGTCTCGGCGATCGAGTCGTTGTTCACGCAGGCAGCGTGATTGGAGCCGATGGCTTCGGTTTCGCCTTCGATGGCGAACGCTCAATTAAGATTGCCCAGCTGGGCGGAGTGAGACTTGGTGATGATGTAGAGGTCGGAGCCGCGTCGACTATCGACCGTGGTGCACTCGAAGACACTCTCATTGGCGATGGGGTGAAAATAGACAATCAGGTACAAATTGGCCACAACTGTGTGATCGGCAAGCATACCGTTATATGCGGCTGTGCCGCGCTAGCTGGCAGTGTCACGGTGGGCGAGTACTGCGTATTTGGAGGCGGCTCGGGCGCCGTCGGGCATATCACCATTGCGGACAAAGTGCAGGTGAGTGCGATGACCCTAGTGCACAAGTCTATTGAAACCGCCGGAACTCTCGCCTCAGGTACCTTAGCTTCGCCGCTCACAGAGTGGAAGCGCAATGCGCTGCGTTTTCAGCAGCTGGACAGCTTATCAAAAAGACTTAAAGACCTGGAAAAGCGGGTCGATTAAACGAGGCACTCAGGTGTCGATAATAATAGAGAACCACATGCTTTTAGATATTAACGAAATCAAAGACTATCTCCCCCAGCGCTACCCGTTTCTCCTAGTCGATCGGGTCTTGGAAATGGAACTCGGAAAATCCATCGTCGCTTATAAGAATGTGACGAATAATGAGCCTTTCTTTGAAGGACATTTCCCAAACAACCCGATCATGCCAGGGGTGCTCATTATTGAAGCGCTCGCTCAGGCCGCAGGTGTTCTTGGATTTAAGACGCAGGAGAAGAAGCCTTCCGACGGTTTTCTGTACTATTTTGTAGGCGCAGACAATGTGCGCCTGCGCAGGCCCGTTGTGCCGGGAGATCAGCTCACTCTCCGAGCGGATGTGATCACCAATCGCAGAGGAATCTATAAATTCGAAGGCACGGCTTCGGTAGGCGAGGAGCTCGTCGCTTCCATGACTCTGATGTGTGCAGAGAGAAAGATCGATGTCGATTGATTCGAGTTCACGCATCGACCCTACAGCGGTAATCGCCGAAGGCGTCCATATAGGGCCTTGGTGCATCATTGGGCCTAATGTGCACATTGGTCCGGGCTGTATCATCGACTCTCACGTGGTTATTCGCAGCCATACGCGCATAGGGGCTAACAACAGATTTTTCCAATTTTCCTCCATTGGCGAAGATCCTTCAGATAAGAAATTTGAAGGTGAAGAAGTCTGGTTAGAAATTGGTGACCGCAATATTTTTCGCGAGGGCGTCACGTTACACCGCGGCACGGCCGTAGGCGGAGGAATCACACGCATAGGCAGCGACAACCTGTTGATGCCCTATGTGCATATTGCTCATGACTGCTTAGTGGGCAACAACACGGTATTCGCAAATAATGCCGGGCTCTCAGGGCATGTTGAGGTAGCAGACTGGGCGATACTTGGTGGGTACGCAGGCGTAAATCAGTTCGTTAAAATAGGCTCACATGCCATGATCGGCGGTGTAACTCACGTGAGCCAAGACGTACCTGCCTATATGCTTGTTAGCGGGCAACCTGCCGCAGTGCGCAGCGTGAACACCGTTGGACTTGAGCGCCGCGGATTTAGCGCAGAGGCTATTGCTACTCTGCGTACGGCATTCAAAGTTGTGTATCGCCGCGGCAATTCTCTCGCTGAGGCGCTAGCGGAGCTTGAATCGATGCGCGAGGACTGCGAAGAGCTTACGCCGCTTATCGACTCGATAGTCAGCTCGACCAAGGGTATTCAGCGCTAGCGAATAGGATTATCCATGGCTCATTGTTTTGGCGTGGTTGCGGGAGAGAAGTCTGGCGATATACTCGGCGCCGGGCTAATAGCCGCTCTGCGCTTGCGCTACCCCGATGCGCAGTTCGTTGGGGTTGGTGGTCCGCAAATGCTGGAGCTGGGGATGGAGTCGATCACTCCCATGGACCGGCTCGCCGTTATGGGCTTCATTGAGCCACTCTCACGCCTACCTGAACTATTCGCGCTTAAGAAATCTTTGCGCAAGCTGATGAGCGAACGCGAAGTCGATGCGTTCATTGGTATCGATTCCCCTGATTTTAATCTGCGCCTTGCGCGTGAGCTGCACGAAGACGGAATCAAGACCGTGCACTATGTCAGCCCTAGCGTGTGGGCTTACCGGCAAAAGCGCATTCACGGCATCGCCGCTTCAATTGATTTGATGCTGACCCTTTTTCCCTTCGAGGAAGGCATTTACCGCCAGCACAATGTCCCAGTTCGCTGCGTTGGGCATCCGCTTGCCGATCAGCTGTCGCCGCCCAATGCACAGGCGAAGGTCGCTGCACGAGAGCTTTACTCTATTGCCGTCGATGCGCAGGTTGTTGCCCTGATGCCCGGTAGTCGGGCTGGTGAAATCTCTCGCTTAGGCCCTGAGTTTCTTGCAGGCGCAGTCGCCGCTCTTACGCATTACCCAGCGATGAAATTTCTTATCCCGGCTAGCGGCCCCGAATCACGCACGCGTCTCGAGTCCCTCCTGCTTGAGCGAGGCCTCGTTGAGGGAGACCCATTTTTAATTGTCGATGATTCGCATACGGCCATGGTCGCTGCGGATTTTCTTGTGCTGGCCTCGGGGACTGCGAGCCTAGAGGCTCTATTACTCCGCCGCCCTATGATGGTGGGCTATAAGCTCGCAGCGCTCACGCACTTCATCGCGTCAAGGCTGGTAAAGATCCCGCATGTCGCTCTGCCGAATTTGCTGGCTGGGGAAGAGCTAGTTCCAGAATATATTCAGGGCGAGCTGAGTGAGGAGGCGATCTGCGCCGAGATCCAATCCTATTTCTGCGCCCCGCAGTCTCGTAACTCCCTACTTAAGCAGTTCGAGAAAATACACGAGTCGCTGCGCCTAAACGCCTCGGAGCGTGCTGCTGAATCTATCTGCGAGCTTGTGGCGCAACCCTCATGAGTTTTGTCGAGCTCGAGCCTTGGCAGAAGATTGACACACAAGGCCTTCTCGTCGCCGGCTGCGATGAGGCGGGTAGGGGGCCATTGGCCGGGCCTGTTGTTGCGGGTGCGGTTATCCTCGACCCTACACGGCCTATCTTAGGACTCGCCGATTCGAAGAAGCTCTCAGAGGCCAAACGCGAAGCTCTGTATGAGAAAATTTTGGCAAACTCCATTGCCGTTGGCGTTGGCCGGGCTAGTGCGGCTGAAATCGACGAGATCAATATTCTTCAGGCAAGTATGTTGGCCATGAAGCGTGCCGTGGACGCTCTTGAGCGCGCGCCGGACTTTGTTTTCGTCGACGGTAACCGTTGCCCTTCATGGGGCTATGACTGCCTCGCGGTTGTGAAAGGGGACTCTAAGATCGCTTGCATCTCAGCGGCCTCGATTGTCGCAAAGGTGCTTAGAGATCGAGAGATGAAGGAGCTCGACGGACAGTACCCTGGCTACGGTTTCGCTCAGCATAAAGGCTATCCTAGCAAGGCTCATCTCGAGGCGCTGGAGCGATTGGGTGCGACCACAGTGCATCGACAGTCCTTTGGGCCGGTGAGCCGTGTCCTCGCGCAAACAGCTTCTCGCTCGTGAGAGGCTGTGCTATCAGAACAAGATTTATACGTCATAAGTAGAGCCTAATCGCGTCTCACGCTACACTGCATCTCAAGTAAACTGATTACAACAAACCCTCCAGTCATATAGTCTCGACACCTCGCTATGACCGAAGAAACGACCGAAGAAACGACCGAAGAAACGACCGAAGAAATGCCTGAAGAAACGCCCGAAGAAGCGTTCGAGAACACAGCCAAAAACACGCCCGAAGACATCCCAGTCATCGAAGCACAGAATGCTCCTAAAAACGCAGAGTTCGTTCACCTGCGCCTGCACACCGAGTTTTCGATTGTAGATGGCCTCGTGCGCATCAAGCCGCTGCTTGCAAAGGCACGGGAGCTAGAAATGCCAGCGATCGCCGTGACCGATCTGGCAAACATGTTCGGGTTGATCAAATTCTACAGCGCAGCCGAATCGGGGGGAGTAAAGCCCATTTGCGGCTGTGATGTTCTCATTCGAGCTGAGGACGGCAGAGCCGAAACCCGATTATTACTGCTCGCTAAACATCGAGAGGGCTATTTGGCTCTGTCGCGCCTTATTTCCAAGATTTACACCAGTAACGAGGCAAGGATCGATGCCAGCCTCAGCATGGAGCAGTTAGCTGGCTGTACCGAGGGTCTGATCGCACTCTCTGGCGCGCAGTTCAGCGACATCGGTGCGGCATTGCTGGCTGGTGAGCTTGATGACGCTCGAGCCCACCTTGATTCATGGCGAGAGCTTTTCCCAGACAGTTTCTATCTCGAGCTTCAACGGGTAGGCCGCGAGGGCGAAGAGGACTATATCGACGCGGCAGTGGAGCTTGCCGCTGCAAGCGATACTCCGGTAGTTGCCACCAACGACGTCCGTTTCCTGCTGCCGGAAGACTTCGAAGCCCACGAGGTTAGAGTCTGTATCAACGACCGCCGCACACTAGATGATCCACGCCGCACGAAGGCCTATCGCGACCAGCAGTATCTAAAGTCTAGCTTAGAGATGGCGGAGCTCTTTAGCGATATTCCGTCAGCGCTCGAAAACAGCGTGGAGATAGCAAAGCGCTGCAGCTTGTCTCTCGACCTCGGAACCCCGCGCCTGCCCAACTACCCCGTACCTGAGGGGCAGACCATGGAGGAGTTCTTTTGCGAGATTAGTACAGCAGGTCTAAAAGAGCGCCTGCTGTCACTTTACGGTTCGGAATATGAGAGCCGTGAAGATATTCAGACCTATTGGGATCGCCTGGCATTCGAGCTGCAGATCATCAACCAGATGGGCTTCGCAGGCTACTTCCTAATCGTGATGGAATTCATCCAGTGGTCTAAAGACAACGGCATACCGGTAGGCCCCGGTCGTGGCTCCGGCGCGGGATCCATCGTCGCCTATGCTCTTAAGATTACCGACCTTGATCCTCTGAAGTACGATCTCCTTTTTGAGCGCTTCTTGAATCCAGAGCGTGTCTCCATGCCGGACTTTGATGTCGACTTCTGTATGGATGGTAGAGACCGAGTCATTCAGCACGTGGCTGAACTCTACGGTAAGGAAGCGGTATCGCAGATCGTAACCTTCGGTACTTTGGCGGCGAAAGCGGTCGTTCGCGATGTAGCACGGGTGCAGGGCAAGCCCTATGCGCTGGCGGACAAACTCTCCAAGCTGATCCCCTTCGAGCCTGGTATGACTCTGAAAAAGGCTTTCGAGGAAGAACCAGAACTCGGCGCCTTTGTCGACTCCGATGAAGAAGCACAAGAAATCATCGAGATGGCATTCAAGCTCGAGGGTATTACGCGCAACGTGGGCAAGCACGCCGGTGGCGTGGTAATCGCGCCGACCAAGCTTACCGACTTCACGCCGCTATACACTGACGAAGCGGGTCAGGGCCTGGTTACACAGTACGATAAGAACGACGTCGAAACTGCTGGGCTCGTGAAATTCGACTTCCTAGGTCTGCGCACGCTTACCATCATCGACTGGGCAGTTAAGATGATCAATGAGCGTCGCGGCGAGGGCGAAGCCGAGCTGGATATTAATCAGTTGGCCCTCAATGACGAGCAGGTGTTCCGACTGTTGCAAAGCGGCGAGACGACAGCGATCTTTCAGCTTGAATCACGCGGCATGAAGGAGCTCATTAAGCGGCAAGTGCCCAATAGCTTCGAAGACATCATCGCTTTGGTTGCTTTGTTCCGTCCTGGCCCGCTGCAGTCGGGAATGGTTGATGACTTTATTGATCGTAAACACGGTCGCAAGAAGGTGAGCTATCCTCATCCAGAGCTAGAGCCGGTTTTGTCCAATACCTACGGCGTCATTCTCTATCAAGAGCAAGTGATGCAGATCGCGCAGGTGCTGGGCAACTACACCCTGGGCGGCGCAGATATTCTCCGTAAGGCAATGGGCAAAAAAGACCCCGCGGTGATGGAGAAGCAGCGCAGCTTGTTTACCGATGGCGCAGTGGCTCGCAGTATCGATGCCGCGTTGGCCGAGACAATTTTTGATCTCATGGAGAAGTTCGCAGGCTACGGCTTCAACAAATCGCACTCCGCCGCTTACGCCTTGGTGTCCTATCAAACAGCTTGGCTAAAAACGCATTACCCAGCTTATTTCATGGCGGCAGTCATGTCTGCTGATATGCAGAACACCGACAAAGTTGTGACCTTTATCGATGAGTGTAGAGCCATGGGTTTGAAGGTGCTGCCGCCGGATATTAATGTAGGCCAGTTTAATTTCACGGTGAATGATGACGGTGAGATTGTTTACGGCCTAGGCGCGATTAAGGGGCTAGGAGAGGGCCCTGTGGCAAGTATCCTATCGGCTCGGGAGCAGGGGGCTTTCACCAGCATGCTCGAGCTATGCCAACGGGTGGACTCGGTGCAATTGAATCGGCGCACGCTCGAGGCCATGGTAAGAGCGGGGGCGCTAGATAGCCTAGTTGAAGGTAAGCCGGACATAGCGCGCGCTCGATTGACCCAGCTTTTGCCTCAGGCAATGAAGGCGGCGGAGCAGGCGAGCAAGAATGAGGCGTCTGGGGTCGCCGACCTTTTCGGCGAGATCGAGCCCGAGGGGACGGCAACGAACGCAGCCTTGCCCGACAGCCTGCAAATTAAACCTTGGGCAGAGCAGGACCGTCTGCGCGCCGAGAAAGAAACGCTGGGTCTTTATCTCTCGGGACACCCCATTGATGAGTATTTGCCTGAGCTCTCTCATCTCACGCGGGACCGTTTGGCGAAGCTGCGGCCCGAACGTGCTACGCAGCCGATTGCCGGCTTGCTAATAGACCTGCGCACCATGCGCAATAAAGCGGGGGATACCATCGCCTTTCTCACGCTTGATGACCGCAGTGGGCGCTTAGAGGTGCGACTCTTCGCCAAGGAATACGAACGCTTCCGTGATCTGCTTGTGAAAGATCAAATTCTGGTAGTCGAGTGCACGGTTAGTATAGATGAATACAACGGTAATTCGGCAATGCAGGGCCGTGCCAAAGAGATTATGACTCTCGAGCAAGCTCGGCAGACCAGAGCGCGGCGAATTATGCTGAATCTTGAGCAAAACGGCCTGCGTGCAGGATTTACCAAGCGCCTTGAAGAGTTGCTCGCACCCGCTCGCCTGGGGGCAGCGCGTCAATTGGCAGGCTCGGGCATTGAGATACCCAATGCTGCTGAGCAACAGGGCGTGTCGGGCTGCGGTATAGCCATAAGCTATCAGCGCGAGGCAGCCAAGGGGTGTATAATACTGGACGACTCATGGCGCGTGGCGCCGAGTAATGATTTAGTGGCGCGTCTGCGCAGCGAATACGGCCGGCGCAGTGTCACGATAGAATATTAGCGGCCGACATAGTGACCGTTGCGGGCGTGAGCCTCTAGCAGTGGCTCCGAATAATCGAGTGGATTGGCCCGCGCCATGGCCTCAATTGCTGTGCTTCAATGGTGCAGCTTGTCGGAAAGCGAGCAACAGGCAGGCGCGTGACAGGCAGCTAAGTTGCAAAATTTGATGACCTCAACAGAGTGACGATGGACAGACTATGGATCCCAACTACCTAGATTTCGAACAGCCCATTGCCGAGCTTGAAGCCAAGATCAGTGAGCTGCGTTTGGTAGGCAGCGACAACGATCTCAACATTGGTGAGGAAATCCAAAATCTGCGGGCTAAAAGCACCAAGCTCACGGAAAAGATCTACAGCAACCTAAGCTCTTGGCAAATCTCGCAGGTCGCCCGTCACCCCCAGCGTCCCTACACGCTAGACTATCTTGAACACATCTTTACCGACTTCGATGAGCTGCACGGTGATCGTCTGTTCGCCGACGACCAGGCGTTAATCGGCGGCCTCGCCAAGATCGACGGGCGACCGTGCGTAGTGATGGGGCACCAAAAGGGACGCGGAACTAAGGCAAAGGT
>JAYOBL010000002.1:0-34699 GCA_038104835.1 Gammaproteobacteria bacterium
CCTTGCGCATCTTACTAGCGGCGACCATTTCCATCGCGCTAGTGATTTTCTGAGTATTTTTAATACTCGAAATCTGCGTTCGTATTTCTTTTCCGACAGCCATGCTCAGTTGCTCTTAGATTGTCTTACCAAGTTTGAGTGGACTTAAACTTCTCTAGTGCGGCTTTAAACTTAGCCTCGAAGTCGTCGTTCCAATCACCCTTCTCGTTGACGCTCGCCATAAGAGCCGCTTCTTCGCTGTTCATATAAGAGAGTAGCGCGGCTTCGAAATCGAGAACCTTGTTCAGCTCGATATCCTTCAGGTAGCCGTTGTTAGCCGCAAAGATCACGACGCCCATTTCGGCTACCGACAGCGGTGAGTATTGCTTCTGCTTCATTAGCTCTGTCACGCGCTGACCGTGTTCTAGCTGTGCACGTGTCGCTTCGTCGAGATCTGAGGCGAACTGGGCGAAGGCCGCAAGCTCTCGGTACTGCGCGAGAGCGATTCGAATACCACCGCCGAGCTTCTTGATAATCTTCGTTTGTGCCGCACCACCTACACGCGATACCGAGATGCCCGGGTTCATCGCAGGGCGAATGCCCGAGTTAAAGAGGTCGGTTTCGAGGAAGATCTGACCGTCAGTAATCGAAATCACGTTGGTCGGTACGAACGCTGAAACGTCACCGGCTTGGGTTTCAATGATTGGCAGGGCTGTTAGCGATCCTGTCTTGCCCTTCACTTCACCGTTAGTAAACGCCTCTACGTACTCTGCGCTTACGCGTGATGCGCGCTCAAGTAGGCGTGAGTGCAAGTAGAAAACGTCACCGGGGTAGGCTTCACGGCCCGGCGGGCGACGCAGCAGTAGTGAGATTTGACGGTAAGCAACCGCCTGCTTTGACAGGTCATCGTAAACGATTAGGGAGTCTTCGCCGCGGTCACGGTAGTACTCGCCCATCGAGCAGCCCGCGTAGGGTGCAATGAACTGCATTGACGCAGGGTCAGAAGCTGTTGCCGCAACAATTACCGTGTATTCCAGTGCGCCGTGCTCTTCTAGCTTCTTCACAACGTTTGCTACGGAAGAAGCCTTCTGGCCAACCGCAACATACACACACTTAATGCCTTTGCCTTTCTGGTTGATGATCGTATCGATCGCAACCGCAGTCTTACCAACCTGGCGGTCACCAATAATCAGCTCGCGCTGGCCGCGGCCAACCGGTGTCATTGCGTCGATAGACTTAAGGCCTGTCTGAATCGGCTGGTCGACTGATTTACGGGCAATAACGCCGGGAGCAATCTTCTCAACTGGCGCAGTGAGCTTGGCTTCAATTGGGCCCTTGCCGTCAATTGGCTTACCCAGCGCGTCTACGACGCGGCCTTCGAGTTCGGGGCCTACCGGAACTTCCAGAATGCGCTGTGTACAGCGACAAGTTTGTCCTTCGGCAAGCGAGAGGTAGTCGCCGAGAACAACCGCACCTACCGAGTCACGCTCGAGGTTCAGTGCCATTCCGTAGACGCCGCCTTCGAATTCTATCATCTCGCCGTACATAACGTCGGCTAGACCGTGAATGCGGATAATACCGTCGGATACGCTGACGATAGTGCCTTCGTTTTTCGATTGAACCGAAACGTCGAGGTTATCGATGCGCTGCTTAATAATTTCGCTGATTTCTGAGGGATTCAGTTCTTGCATGCTTATATCCTAGATCCTGACGTGTTTAGGAATTTATTGATTCGGCTAATTTGGTAAGTTTGCCCCGCACCGAGTTATCGATCACCGTATCGCCAGCGCGGATTATCGCGCCTCCGATTAGGCTTGGGTCTACTTTAGTTACCAGTTTAACTTCGCGATTGAGATTCTTAGTAAGCGCTGCCGCTAGTGCATCAACTGTTGCGCTGCTTACCTCGAAAGCGGTAGTCACAGACGCATCTACCGACTTTTCTTGCTGTGCGCGTAGGGCTTCGTACAACTCGACGATCTCTGAAACCAAAGAGAGTCGGCCGTGGTAGGCGAGAACCTTTACTGCGTTTTGCGCAACAGGTGTTAGTTCATCACCTAGTAGCTCTGTCAGGTGCTGCGCCTGCTGGTCCGCTGTGATTAGCGGTGACGCGAGTAGCGACTGCACTCGCTCGTCGCTGCACACCAATGCTACTTGGCGAAGCATTTTCGACCAGCCAGCGAGATCATTGCTCTGCGCTGCGACCTGAAACACGGCCTTAGCGTAGGGCCGTGCGAGAGTGATAGGTTCTGCCATGTGTATAAACCTGGTAAGTAAGCTAGTTGTGCCTAAGCGAGTCTGCTATCGGCCCGCGCTGAGAGTTTTTGCTCAGCGCAGCCCTAACGACTAAAGCTCTGAAGCGAGACCCTTAAGGAGGTCTTCATTTGCAGCCTGATCGATCGACTTCTGCAAGATCTTCTCTGCACCCGCTATCGCAATAAGCGCGACCTGCTCGCGCAGTGCTTCCTTAGCGCGATTAGATTGTTGCTCGATTTCCGCGGTCGCTGCTGCGAGCTGACGCTCGCCTTCTGCGCGCGCCTGCTCCTTCGCTTCTTCGACTATTTGGTTTGCGCGACGCTTGGCTTGCTCAAGGATTTCTGCCGCTTCTCGCTTCGCAATTTCCTTGTCTTCACCCGCCTTAGTCTGCGCAGCAGCTAGGTCTAGCTGTGCACGCTCTGCAGCTTCCAGGCCGTCAACGATCTTCTTACGACGCTCTTCTAATACTGCGACTACCGGTGGCCAAACCACCTTCATGCAGAAGTAGGCAAAGAGGACGAAAGCGATGCTTTGACCCAAGACTGTTGCATTCAAATTCATTGTGAAACTCCTTTCAAGTTGGCTTTTTTGCCGACTATTGGGCGGTTATTTAGCCGATGAAAGGGTTTGCGAAGATGAACAGGAATACGATACCCACACCAATAATGGAGATAACGTCCACGAACGCCGCAACCAGGAAGAATTGTGTTTGTAGCATTGGGGCTAGTTCTGGCTGACGCGCTGAACCTTCGATGAGCTTGCCACCAAGGTTGCCGAACGCAACGGCGGTACCGGCACCACAAATGCCGAAGATGATAGCTGCCGTGAGTAGAGTCATTGCTTCAATGGTCATGTTTGTCTCCAAGTTTTACTTTCTTTTGGGGCCGTTCAGCCCCGGGTTTCAGTGATTAGGTTTAAAGCGTTCTAATGATCGACCTGATGCGCTTGGTTGAGATACACAATGGTCAGCATCATAAACAGGTAAGCCTGCAATGCGATAACCAAAATGTGGAACACAGCCCAAGCGAAATGCAGGGGCAGCTGGTAGTAGCCGAGCAGGGCGATTACGAGGAATATCACTTCGCCAGCAAACATGTTGCCGTAGAGTCGCAGCGCAAGTGAGACCGGCTTTGCTAGAAAGCCAGGGAGTTCGATTAGCAGGTTTAGCGGAGCTAAGTACCACTTCGGGAACGGATACATAAGGAAGCCGCCCGCGAAGCCGCCGACTCCTTTGATCTTAATGCTGTAGTAGATAACCATCGCGAAAACAGCAATGGCAAAGCCCAGCGTGATATTAATATCGGTGGTCGGTACGGCTTTAAAGTAGAGGTGCGAGTCGCCCGCCACTACTTGAGCGAAAAGCGGTATCCAATCTACTGGCACCAGGTCCATGGTGTTCATCAGGAATATCCAGGTGAACGTGGTGAGCGCTAGAGGGGCAATAAATTTGTTTTTGGCGAAGAAGGCGCCGTCGACACTTTCCATAACGAATTCGGCGAGCAGCTCGATAAAGTTCTGCAGGGGGCCTGGTACGCCCGCCGTCATCTTGCGAGTGATAAACCAGTAAAAGGCCATGAAGCCGACGCCAAGCATTAGCGAGATAAGCATCGTGTCGACGTTCAGTGCCCAGAAGCCCATCTCGGCAGCTTCTGCTGGTGAATGCGCGAAACCCCAGTGGCCATCTACTTTGCCGAAAGTAAGAAACCCTAAGTGGTGAGACACGTACTCTGTGCTACTTGCGTAGGCAGCGCCGCCAGTTGCTTCAGCCATAGTTTTATCTTCTGCTCGTTGACTTGCGTATCGTTAACTCTGTTAATCGTGCGGTCGTTCTTTTGGTTATCTACTTAATAAGCAGCTTATTCTGCTGCTGTGCTGATGGCTCGCTAGCCCACCCGCGATCTTTTTGTCATGCGGTAGGCTCCGTAAATGCCCACGCAGTGGGTTACCACAAACCCTGCAAAAACTTGAACCGGGTCAATCGGGTCTATGCCGGCAAACGTCACAGCAAATCCCGCAGCGATTAACCCCAGTTTTATCGCCTCGCCCTTAAACACCGAGGCGATCATCTTATTCGTAGACCTAGCTCCGCGATGCTGGAAGGTCTTATAAGCAAAGTAAGCGCCTGGTATCGCGCTAATCAGTCCGCCCGCGAAGGCCGAATAGGCCATCACCCATTTGTCAGCGTCCGCTGTCAGCCCTACCAGTACAGCGAACAACACTGTGGCGGTAAACTGAAACACTATGATGCGGGTGAATGGTGGCGGCTTGATGGTCGTCACTGGCCCTCACTTCCCCTCAGCTGTCTGTCCAATCTTTCCCTTGCGCCTGAATCATCATGGATCATTTCGATAATTCGATGCGCGCACAACTGCGGGGTCGAAGCGAAACCGAGGCGCGCATTATAGAGACCTTGCGCTGAGTGTTCAACAAGCGCACGCAGCTCGAGAGCAAGGTCTTGTCACTCTATAACCCTCGACTTTTCACCGCTTCGAGGTTCGGCTTGCGTAAACCCGGTTAAACTACTTGATATGCGCCAAAATACCATCAAGTTCGTCTAATGAGCTGTATTTAAGCACTAACTTCCCTGATCCTTTAGCGCTATGCTGAACGGACACCGAGGCTCCTAACTTCTCTGCGAGGCTTTGCTCGAGCTGGCGAATGTCCGGGCTCTTTTGCTCCTGGCTCTTAGGTTTTGGATCCGCTAATAGCCGACGCACAAGCGCTTCGGTCTGTCTTACAGACAGACCACCGCCCACAACGCTGCGCGCAGCTTGGCTTTGCTGATCTTGATTGAGTGCAAGGAGTGCCCGCGCATGGCCCATCTCAAGGTCTCCGCGTTCTAGCATCACGCGGGCATCTAGGCTTAGATTTATGAGGCGCAGTAGGTTGGTCACCGTCGTACGGGACTTACCGACTGCGTCGGCCACCTGCTGCTGAGTTAGCTCAAACTCGTCTTGGAGACGTTTTAGGGCAACCGCCTCTTCTATTGGATTAAGGTTTTCACGCTGGATGTTTTCGATGAGCGACATGGCTATAGCCGCGTCGTCGGGCACTGCTTTTATGACCGCGGGAATCGTGTCGAGGCCTGCTAGCTGGCTTGCTCGCCAACGCCTCTCACCTGCAATAATTTCATAGCGATCGGAGGAGATAGGCCGAATGACGATCGGCTGCATGACGCCTTGCTGTTTAATAGATGCGGCTAGTTCCGCCAAGGCTTCTTCGTGCATATCCATGCGCGGTTGGTATTTGCCGCGCTGAATGAGGTCTACGGGAATGTGTTTGAGTTCACCGTCCAAGCTCGCCTTCGCAGGCGATTCTTCACCTGCGGTTTTAGCTTCTTCAGTCGCCGTCTTTTTCTTACCACTCGAGAGAAGGAAATCTAAGCCTTTACCCATTCGCTTGCTTTCTACCATAGTCTTTTATTCTCTCTCTCACTGAACTGCGCTGCAGCGATTTTTCCAAAATGCCTTGTGGATTTAAGGAGCGGCGGACTCGGAGGCTAACTGATCGCTACGCCTTAATATTTCACCGGCTAAAGCAAGATAAGAAACCGCGCCACGGGAAGCTCTATCGTATTTTATAACAGGTAATCCAAAACTAGGGGCTTCAGCAAGCCTTACGTTTCTTGGAATCACGGTGCGATAAACGGTGTCGCCGAAATGATCGAATAGCTGGCGGTTTACCTCAATGGTCAGGCGATTGCGCGGATCGTACATCGTACGCACGATACCTTCGATATGTAGGCTTGGGTTTAAATGCTCAGCAATCGTTTCTATTGTTTGCATTAACGCAGCGAGTCCTTCCAACGCGTAATACTCGCATTGCATCGGAATTAGTACGCCGTCGGCGGCGACCAAAGCGTTAATGGTAAGCATATTAAGCGAAGGGGGGCAGTCGATTATGAAATAGTCGTAGTTGCTGCGCTGCTTATCAAGCAGGTTTTTTAGCTTAAATTCTCGCTCTTCCATCGAGAAAAGCTGAGCCTCAGCTGCAACGAGATCACCATTTGAGGGGAGTAGGTCATAGCCTGCGTCTCCCGCCGTGACCCGTGCCTCTTCAAAGGGCAAGTCGTCAATCAAGGTATCGTAAAGCGAGTATTCCAGTGAGGACTTGTCGATACCACTCCCCATGGTGGCGTTGCCCTGCGGGTCGAGATCGATGAGCAACACTTTATTCCGAGTCGCCGATAGCGACGCGGCAAGGTTGACGGAAGTCGTAGTTTTGCCGACTCCGCCTTTCTGGTTCGCTACAGCGAAAACCTTGCTCATTGGTGTGCGTCCTTCTCTACAATTTCGATTTTCAAACTAAGTTGTAAATTCTTCTTAAACCGGTGTCACTAAGACCAGATGCCGCTGTGAATCAATGTGCGGGACATCGAGCCTAATGATCTCACTAGCCTTGACCGTATTCGGGAGGTCTGCAATCTCCGCAAGCGGCTCCACGCCTTTCATCGCTAATAGCGGTGTACCGGCGGCGAAGGTGCGGCTCAACATCGCCACACAGTCAGCAAGCGTGGCAAACGCGCGGCAAGTGACCAGAGAAAATTCACCTGCCTCTTCTTTTTGTAAATAGGCGTCTACGCGTTCATTGACTATTTCTACGTTATCGAGCTCTAGCGCCAGCTTAGCTTGAAACAGGAACCGCGTCTTCTTACCGTTGCTGTCGAGTAGAACGAATTTTGTATCCGGCAGAGCAATGGCTAAGGGAATCCCTGGGAGACCAGCGCCCGAACCGATATCCAAAATTCTCGAGCCGCGGATGTGGGGCATCACCGCCAAACTGTCGAGCAAGTGCCAAGAGAGCATGTCGCTTATTGACGTGACTCCTGAAAGATTAAACGCCTTGTTCCACTTGTTTAGCAAATGGAGATAGTGAATGAGTTTCGGCTGAGCTGTAGCGGGAAGGCCGAGTTTTAACTCTCTAATGCCCTGTTCAAGCCGTGTTTCTAGTTTGTCTGCCACCGCTTAACCCGCTTGGCGCTGTTCAGCACCCTCGCTCGGATGCGCGGCGCGCTGCTTGTTTTTCTTCAGATAAACGAGAATCAGAGACACAGCCGCAGGTGTCATGCCTGGTATACGCGAGGCTCGTGATAGGTTAGCTGGGCGAGCTTCTGAGAGTTTTTGTTTCAACTCATTAGAGAGCCCCTGCATCACTGAATAGTCTAGGTCAGCGGGTAGCTCTGTCTCTTCGCTACGCTTTAACTTGTCGATCTCGTCCTGCTGGCGATCAATATAACCTTGGTATTTGATGTGAATACTGACCTGCTCAGATACCTGGCGCTCTAGTTCGGCTATTTGATTCTCTTCTAAGTTCAGCTTAGAAACAGGAGCCGGAATCGATTCGCAGTGAGCTGAGTAACTGCGCTGCGACTCTCCATAGTCTTCGAGTGCAGCAGTTAGCGCAGCATATTCAACTCGCGGTCTGGCGAGAAGGTCAGCCAAGCTGTATTCGCGGCTTAGGGGTTTTTCTAATAGCAGATTAATCTGCTCGGCTTCAGGCGTATTAGGCTGAACCCAGGTCTTTTTTAGCCAGTCTAGGCGATGGGAAATTAGTGCCTGTTTGTCGATATAGAACTGCCAACGCTGATCATCTACCAAACCTAGCTCACGGCCTATTGGCGTTAAGCGCTGATCAGCATTGTCTTCCCGTAAGGTAAGCCGATACTCAGCACGACTTGTAAACATACGATAGGGCTCTTTAGTCCCAAGCGTAATGAGGTCGTCTACGAGCACACCGAGATAAGCCTGATCGCGACGCGGACACCAAGACTCTTTGCCGCGAACAGCAAGTGCGGCATTAGCGCCTGCTAAGAGCCCCTGCGCCGCAGCCTCTTCATAACCGGTTGTTCCATTAATCTGGCCAGCGAAGTATAAGCCTTTAACGAATTTCGTCTCTAGGGTGTATTGTAAATCGCGAGGATCGAAGAAGTCGTATTCAATGGCATAGCCTGGCCGCGTGATTAGCGCGTTCTCGAAACCTTTTATCTTTCTGACTAACTCTACCTGTACATCGAAGGGCAGGCTGGTGGAAATGCCGTTAGGGTAGAGCTCATTAGTAGTAAGGCCTTCGGGCTCAACAAAAATCTGATGAGAGTTTTTATCCGCGAAGCGCATGACCTTGTCTTCAATCGACGGACAGTAGCGAGGGCCAGTGCCTTCTATGACACCCGTGTACATGGGCGAGCGATCTAAGCCACTGCGAATAATGTCGTGGCACTCTTCATTCGTTGAGGTGATGTAGCAATTCACCTGAGCAGGGTGATCGCTCACCTTACCAAGATAGGACATCACAGGTAGAGGCTCGTCACCTTCCTGTGGCTGCATCACTGTAAAATCAACGGAGCGAGCATCTATTCGCGGCGGTGTACCTGTTTTTAGGCGGTCTACCCGAAAGGGGAGTGCTCGCAAACGCTGAGCCAGCGCGATGGACGGCGCATCTCCCGCTCTGCCACCGGCGCTGTTTTCTAGCCCAATGTGAATCTTGCCGCCCAAGAACGTGCCTGCGGTAAGGACGACCTTCGAGGCTCGAATGAGGACGCCCATCTGAGTGACCACACCGCGCACTTCACCGTCTTCGATAAGCAGGTCATCGACGCCCTGTTGGAAGAGGCTTAGGTTTTCTTGGCCCTCAAGTATCTCTCGTATAGCGGCTTTGTAGAGTGTTCGGTCGGCCTGAGCGCGGGTTGCTCGAACTGCAGGCCCTTTGCTGGCGTTAAGCACTCTAAATTGAATACCAGCTTTGTCTGTCGCCTTCGCCATAGCGCCGCCAAGAGCATCGATCTCTTTAACTAGGTGGCTCTTCCCGATACCGCCTATCGCAGGGTTACACGACATTTGCCCCAGTGTGTCTATGCTGTGCGTAATCAGCATTGTGCTGACGCCTTGGCGGGCAGCGGCTAATGCGGCCTCAGTGCCGGCATGCCCGCCGCCAATCACTATGACGTCGAAGGCGCTAGGGTATTCCATTGTGTCCGCTGAACTTCCTGCGGCACTGTCGCTCGCCCTGTTTTTTGACTGCTGTGTGCGCTGCTGTGAAGGCTGCATAGATTACGAACCGTTAGGCGTTAGTAATTAAGGACTGAGAATTATATAGATTTCAGCGTATTAGTGTATTGGTTTTAGAAAAATCACAGGTAGTAAGTTAATTTATTCTTATTAATTCTTATCAAATCACTATTCACTTATTAACCCTCTTTGCCATTGAGCTGATTCAGCGCGTAGAGGAGTACAAGGGTTTATTATTATTGTTATTAGCTAAGCAGTTTTCTGTGGAAAAGCACTTTTTTATAAAGGCATTCAGTGCTTTAGGGCGAGTCAAACCCGGTGGTTTAGCTGTGTGCTGCTCTGGTAAAAGCGGTGCGTTAATGTGGATAGTTTTGCGGTGCGGTGTGTGACTGTTGAAATACTAAAGACTTATCCCATTCTGTACACAGCTAGTTCCAGCATTTAAGTTGCGCTATCCACCGTTTGTTCAACACTCGCCACGCCCTTTTCTGAGAATGGACAAGCTAGGGAATTGTTCTTTACAAGCTGTGGGTGAGAGCGTTTTGTGGGTCGTTGGTTTCGACTTGTGTACCTTATCGGTCAATTAACCCTCCGTATTCTTTCTTACCCTCCTACACTCTTACCTATTTCCTTATTTTCCTACGCAGAAGTTGGAGAAAATCTCGCCAAGCAGATCATCGCTGCTCACCTCACCGGTTATCCTGCCTAACTCTTGTTGAGCGAGTCTTAGATCTTCAGCAGCTAATTCGAAAGGTTGGCCATCGATAAGCGCCCTCTGCGCCGAATGAACCAAACTGGCGGCGCAGCGTAGCGCTACTAGGTGCCGCTCTCGGGCAACGAACGCTCCCTCTACAGACGCGTTGAAACCAATAGCTCTCTTTAGAATTTCCCGCAGAGCATCCAAACCATTTTGATTTTTAGCAGAAAGAACTACCGACTCTGCGGCTTGAGTTTTTAATGCCTGCGAAAAAAGCTCTTTAGGCAGCGCACAGCTGAGATGGCCGTAGTTTGTGTCATCGAGCAGATCCGCCTTATTCCAAACAACCAAGGTTTTACTGAGTAGCTCTGGCTGCTCTTGTAGCAGGGTAGGAATGTCGTTCAGGCAAAGGGTTAAGCCTTCCGGTCTGGGTAGGGCGGCATCGATGACTAGAAGTATGCGATCGCTTGCTTTCATCGCGGCACTAGCCCGCTTTACACCCTCCTGCTCAACCACATCATCGCTCTCACGCAGGCCCGCGGTGTCTGTAATGTGTATTGGCATGCCATCTATCTGCAGCCGCTCTGATAGGAGGTCGCGCGTAGTCCCAGCAATATCCGTAACTATAGCGGTGTCGCTTCCGGATAGAGCGTTAAGCAGGCTGGACTTGCCAGCATTGGGCTTGCCGGCTATTACAACCTGCATGCCTTCTTTCAGTAGAGAGCCTTGGTTAGCCTGCTGCAAGGTTGTTGCGAGCTGCAGGCTAAGCTGTTCCAGAGAGTCGTGAACCCTCGTATCGCTTATGACATCGATGTCTTCATCGCTGAAGTCGATGGCGGCTTCAATATTTACTCGCGTTTTTGTGAGATCGCTAACTAGCTGATGAACAAGATTTGAAAACTCGCCGCTGAGTGTTCGCAGTGCAGACTGCGCTGCCTGGGTAGAGCTCGCATCGATGAGATCGGCAATAGCCTCTGCCTGAACCAAATCGATCTTGTCGTTAAGAAAAGCGCGTTCGGAGAACTCGCCGGGTCTTGCGAGCCGAGCGCCGAGCTCTAGTGCGCGGGAGAGCAATAGGTTTTGAACGCTCGTGCCGCCATGACCTTGGATTTCGAAAACATCTTCGCCGGTGAATGAGGCGGGGCCTGCAAAGAACAATCCGATTCCTTGATCGACCAGCTGGCCATCGGCGGCGGTAAAGTTTCCATAATGAGCGTAACGCGGTTTGGGCTCGTAACCTAAAAGCGACGTTGCGATGTCTTTTGCGAGCGGGCCGGAGATGCGAACTACGCATACGCCGCTCTTACCAGGTGCAGTGGCAAGCGCGGCGATTGTGTCCGACTCTAATGATTTCATAGCGGCCTAGCGTTAGGCGTTCTTGGCTGCGTACTGTGCCTCGATCTTACGGGTGATATACCACTGCTGCGCGATTCCCAGCGCGGCGTTAGTAAACCAGTACAGAACAAGTCCCGCAGGGAACCATAGGAAAATGCCCGTCATCATAATTGGCATGAGCTTCATTACCTTAGCCTGCATGGGATCAGCGGGTGCCGGACTCAGAGACGTTTGTAGATACATCGTTCCACCCATTAAGAGCGGAAGTATGAAGTAAGGGTCTCGTACAGAGAGGTCTGTCAGCCATAGCATAAACGGCGCGTGGCGCAGCTCAACGCTTTCGAGCAGCACCCAGTACAGCGCGATGAATACCGGCATTTGTACAAGCATCGGTAAACAGCCGCCGAAGGGGTTTATCTTCTCTTTTTTATAAAGCTCCATGGTGGCCTGCTGCATTTTCATGCGGTCGTCACCGTAACTCTCTTTCAGCTTTTGCATTTTAGGCATCACGCGGCGCATGCCGGCCATCGATCGATACTGTGTTTCAGACAGCTTGTAGAACAGCGCCTTCACGGTGATGGTGAGCAGGATAATCGAGAAACCGTAGTTCGCGATGACCGAGTTTATGCGAGTGAGCAGCCAGTAAATTGGAGCGGCTAAGAACCACAGAAAACTGTAGTCGATCGTTAGGTCTAGGTTGTCCGAGATTTCCGCGAGTTTGTATTGGTCTTTTGGTCCCGCATAAAAACGCGAGTCGATACGCGCCGACTCACCTGGGGCTACGGTAACCGCTTGGCTTGTGAATTCACCGAAGTACTGGCCAGACAGGTTTTTGCGAGTCGTGAAATTGTTGGTCGCGGTTTCGGCCGGTATCCAAGCGCTAATAAAGTAGTGTTGGCTAAAGGCCATCCAACCGCCGAGGGTTTGCTGGGTTGAGGCACCGTCGTCGTCTATGTCGTCGAACTCCACTTCGTAATAGGGGTCATCGATTGTTGTAGAGACGAAACCAAGATAGGTGCGACCAAAACCGCCTGCGTCGCTAGGATCGTCAAAGCTGTCTCGGCGTATTTGGCCGAAGGGGTTGGCGGTGAAGGCTTCTGGGCTCTGGTTGTTAATAAGGTAGCTTACATCGATCACATAGCTGCCCGCGGTAAAGCCGAAACGCTTGGTGACCTGCACTCCGCTGTCTGTCACGGTGGTCAGATCGACTTGGAGAGACTGCTCGCCGTCTTCTAAGGTGAATTCTTCCGCGGCTACGGTGTATTGCGCGCGCCCGTCTGAATCGATTCCATTGGGACCAATGAGTCCGCTAGGTGCTGTGTATTCGCGACCCGCTTCGCTGCTTAAAAGCGTAAACGGGTCCGCGCCTTCGGTTAGGGTTTTCAGGTACTCAGGGAGTGCCAGATAAACAATGTCGCCCCCCTTTGTGTCTATTTGCAGTTCTAGGGTGTCGGTAGTGATGCTTACGATCTTTCTATCAACCTCAGCGGTGGCTTCAAGCTGCACTTCTGCTCCGGGTAGCGCGGGCACTTCGTTTGCTGTGGAACCTGTGTTGGGCGTTTGGCTCGAGGCGCTGAGGGCTTGGGTGGGAGCTGGGCTGAGAGTAGGAACAGAAGCCGCAGGCTCGCTTAGTCTTTCGGTGCCGGCCTGTTCGACGCTGTCCGGATAGTCTTCCTGCCACTGCAAAAGTAGTAGATAAGTGACCAGTGCAAGGGCGGTGTAGAGTGCGTACTTTGTAAGGTTCATTCGAGCCTGCTTTTTTCGAAGTGTGGATGAGTGTGCTAACTGCAGTTTGCAGTGCTTAGTTCAAAAATCTCTAAGGGTTTGACCCGTGCGTGGTGTCCGAGATTTTACCCGTGTTTGAAGCGTTAGTCTGTTTGCTTGGCACTGGGTCGAATCCCCCTTCGTGCCAAGGGTGGCAGCGGCTTAGCCTCTTGCTGCCCAGGGCTATGCCCTTCACGACACCGTGTTCACGTATGGCATCTGCCATATAGTGCGAACAGCTAGGCTCGAATCGACACTGCCGTCCTATAAGTAGGCTTAAGCTGAGCTGGTAGCCTCTTATCAGTAGCAACAGTGGAGAGGCGAGCAAGCGGTCTAGTGGGTTTAAGCGGTTTGATTGGTTCATCTTTCGCTTTTCGCCTGCGCGGGTGCGTGGTTGAGGTGGTGTCTGGCTTCTGCAGTGCGTTGTCTTTGCTGGTCTTTGTGCGATCGGCGTTTTAGGTCCGAGAGCAGAGAGTCAATCGTGTCGTTAAGCTCGTGGGGCCGTAGTTTATCAGCATCCTTTCTCGCGAGCACAACTATATCCAGCATGCCAAACTCGTGTTGGCAGAGCCGAAAGCGTTCACGTAGGGATCTTTTCAGCCGATTCCTTGCCGTGGCCTTGGCAACCTGTTTTTTAGGTATAACCAGGCCCAGGCGCGAGCGAATACCGCGGCTTGAGATTGCTAAGAAGAGGAAGTGGCGCGAAGAGACTTTATATCGAGCGCCATCGAAAACGGCTTTGTAGTCGCTCGCGTTGAGCAGTCTTGCTGTTTTCGGGAAGCAGTGGAGTAGCATGTCTACCCCGCAGTCATCGGAGATTGAGAGCTTGCTGCTCAAATCCAGCGCAGCATTAGAGCTGCGCAGAATTCACAACAGATTAGGCTGACAGCTTCGCGCGGCCCTTTGCTCGGCGGCGATTGATAACGGCGCGGCCGCCTTTTGTCGCCATGCGAGCTCGGAATCCGTGAGTACGTGCGCGCTTTAGTACGCTAGGCTGAAATGTTCTTTTCATGATCTTTAGACCTGTTGTGAAACTTAGGGTGCAACTTAGTGTGCAATTTAGTGTGCAATTTAGGGTCGCAATTTAGGGTCGCAATTTAGGGTCGCAATTTAGAGTGCGAATAAATAGACGTAGCTAGCTTGCGGGTTAAATCGTCAGACCTTTGCTTGCTATTCGTCTTTTTACCTATGCGCCCAGCGCGAGCCTGACAATTTCAATTCTATTCTTGAGCGTTCGATGCGGCAGCCGTGCTTTCAAAGCTGCGGTTGGCGCGTTCCAGTCGAAGACCCGAAGGAAAACGGACGCGAATAGTAGAGCCTTTGCTGCTCGGATGCAACGCCGATTCGCGAAAATTGCCTATTTTTCAATGCGCGTTCGCGTAGCGTTGAGGAAAGCACTGAACAAAGGCGGGACCAGACTCGCCGGTTTTAGCCCGATTCCATGCATGTAGGGTTTTAAGAAGAGCTTAAACACAAGTTATCCACAGCTTATTATCAATTTTTGTTCACGTTGGTTGTGGGTAAAATTTTCCCAGACCTCCCTTTTATGCTTTGTGACTGGCATAAAGCACTGAAAATAATAACTTTTAGTGTAATTATAAAGATAATCTAAGCGGTGGATAAGTCTCTCGCTTGGGGCTACACTTCGCTTCACAAAAATTAAACACCCTGACTGCGGCTTTTAACAGCAACTGTTAATTTAGCCTTCCAGTAGTTCGGGGTGAAATAAAAAACAGAATAATTTGACCGAGTTCGCTCGCTAGCCCAGTTGTCCTCCTCTGTTAGCAATTAGGAGGAGAATTTACGCCGCTGCCTTTGCTAGGTGACAACCCCTGTCATACGACTCAATAGAGTGAGCAGGAGGGAGCGGAGTGGAAAGCGCAGGATGCTCAGGTCATTCGCTAAGGGCAAATTGTGGCTTCAGAATACGCAGATCTCTCATTGTCATCTTTATCGGCATCTCTATCGTCATCAGAACTATCATCTCGCGGTGCGTCTGGCGCAGCGCTTAAGTCGTCTTCTGTATCGTCTTCCCGAGCCTCTAGTCACTCGTTTAACGTATCGCCTAGCGGCACTGCAGAACGAGCCCCCAATGCGCCTGGCCCGAATGCTTCAGCTCTACCGGAAACGGGGCAAGCCCCGGCAAGCGTTGATTGCCATGTGCCGGCTGCAAGCGAGCTTTGGGGAGACTGCTTGAATCGACTTCGCTCTGAGCTGCCTGACCAAGCATTCAATACCTGGGTAAAGCCGCTTCAGCCAAAATACGGCGAATTTGCGGACAAACTGAGCGAGACGAGTTACCAACTTCAGCTCGTCGCGCCGAACCGTTTTATTCAAGACTGGGTAAAAAGTAAGCTATTTTCAGCTATCTCCAGCGTTTATCTGGAAAGTTCTTCCAAATACTCTCAACTGCAAGACGAACCCGTAATACTGATTGCAAACCATCTTCCTTCAAGCGATGAGTTGCAGATTGCTAGGGCGCAAGCCTCTGACGCCCCAAGCCGTGCATCGATGCCCGGGCAACGTGGTTTCTCTTCGGAGCCAAAACTAGAGGGATTGCTCGGCAGCAATACGCAATGGCCTGAGCCGCATGGCGCGAGCTTAGCTAGACCAGGCGAGAGTGAAGGTTCACTTATTGGCGCGCAATCGAACGCTTCTCATACTGCTGTGGGTTCGATAATCGAAGGCAAATTGAGTCACAGGGGTGCATTGAATCGAGAAAGTACTTTCGAGAACTTTGTCGAGGGCAAGTCTAATCAGCTGGCCAGAGCCGCGGCTCTGCAGGTGGCTGATAATCCCGGCTTCGCCTACAACCCCCTTTTTATTTATGGTGGCGTCGGCTTAGGAAAGACTCACTTAATGCACGCTATTGGCAATCATTTGCTAGCGAAAAAGCCGGACGCAAAGATCGTCTATCTTCATTCAGAGACGTTTGTCGGGACCATGGTTAATGCGCTGCAGCTCAATGCGATTGATGAATTCAAACGCTTTTATCGCTCGGCTGACGCTTTGCTAATCGACGATATTCAATTCTTCGCTGGCAAGGAGCGCAGTCAGGAAGAGTTTTTCCATACCTTCAATGCGCTATTAGAAGGCGGACAGCAGATTATTCTGACTAGCGATCGCTATCATAAAGAGATAAACGGCCTTGAGGAGCGACTTAAGTCGCGCTTTGGCTGGGGCCTCACCGTGGCAGTTGAGCCGCCCGAACTCGAAACCAGGGCTGCAATTTTAATGAACAAAGCCGCGCTAGGTAACGTGAGCCTGCCTAATGATTCTGCGATGTTTATCGCACAGCGACTTAGGTCGAATGTTCGGGAGCTTGAAGGTGCACTCAAGCGCGTCATCGCGCACGCAAACTTCAAAGGTGAGCCAATCAGCGTTGACCTAATTAAGGAAGCGCTGCGGGACCTTTTCTCGCTGCAAGATAAGCTGGTGACGATCGATAATATTCAGCGCACGGTGGCCGAATACTACAAGATCAAGATGTCTGACATGCTGTCTAAGCGCCGCAATCGCTCGGTTGCTAGGCCTAGGCAGGTGGCGATGTGTCTTGCTAAAGAGCTCACTAATCATAGCTTGCCGGAGATTGGAGACGCATTTGGAGGCCGTGACCATACAACTGTCATGCATGCTTGTAAGCAGATCGCCAAGCTCAGAATTGAGACGATCGACATCGAAGAAGATTATAATAATCTGTTAAGGCTGCTCTCTAGTTAGGTTCGGCGGCTCAGGTTCAGCCACTTGGCTTCAAACACTTAAGCTCAGCCAACCAGTGCCAGACTAACCAGCTAGCAAATAACAGCCCTACAGACTCAGACCGCTAAGGATAAAGAAATGCATTTTGTTATTTCACGCGAAGCCCTATTAAAGCCACTACAGCTCGTAAGTGGCGTAGTAGAACGCCGACAAACCCTCCCCGTACTCTCAAATGTGCTGTTAGTCCTCAAGGGCGAGGAGCTATCGCTCACGGGTACCGACCTTGAAGTTGAGCTTGTTGGCCGTGTTCGTGTGAATCAGGCGCAAACGGCGGGAGCGGTTACGGTCCCTGCGCGCAAGCTCCTCGATATCTGTAAGGCGCTGCCGGACGATGCGATGCTGGAGTTTGCGCTGACAGAGAATAAATTTGTGGTAAAGGCAGGGCGCAGCCGTTTTTCTTTGACGACACTGCCGGCTAGCGAATTCCCCAACGTGGAAGAAGAAGCAGATACCTTCGCGCTTACTTTGCCGCAGACCAAGCTCGCGCAGCTCCTAGACAGCACTAGCTTCGCCATGGCGCAGCAGGACGTTCGCTATTACCTAAACGGCATGCTGTTTGAAATCTCCCCCGACTACCTGCGGGTCGTTTCTACAGACGGCCACCGGCTAGCCCTCGAGACTCACGAGGTGAGCAACGACATCACTTCGATGCAGCAGCTTATCTTGCCACGTAAGGGCGTTATGGAGCTTTCCAGACTCTTGTCTGACGACGGTGAGATCACCCTAGTGTTCGGTCAGAACCATATTCGCGCCTCGGTCGCAGACTTCACCTTCACCTCTAAGCTCGTAGACGGCAAGTTTCCAGACTACAACCGTGTTGTACCCAAGAATGGAAACAAGACAGTGCTGGGCGATTGCCAGGCCCTGCGACAGGGCTTTACACGGGCGTCTATTCTCTCGAATGAGAAATATAGGGGTGTACGCGTGGTGCTCACGGCCGGCGAGCTTAAGATCTTCGCCAATAACCCAGAGCAGGAAGAGGCAGAGGAAGTGGTTGCGGTGGACTATCAAGGCGAAGACCTGGAGATGGGCTTTAATGTCAGCTATCTCATTGACGTCTTGTCTACGCTGCGTAGCGATCAGGCGAAAATCACCCTGCTCGACGCCAGCAATAGCGCATTGATTGAGTCTACAGACGACAGCAACGCAATGTATGTCGTTATGCCGATGAAGCTTTAAGCTGGAATGCGCCATAGTTCATCCGCGGTGTCTTTAACCCTCTCTGGTGAGCGAGTGGAGTGCTGCGGGTGAGCAGCCTTCAATCCTTAAGCGTCGATGGGCTGCGGAATCTGCAGAAGGTTAGTATAGAGCCAGCCTCTCGGCTCAATATCCTCTTCGGTGAAAACGGCTCCGGCAAGACCAGTCTCTTAGAAGCCATCCACCTCCTAGCTAGTGGGCGCTCTTTTCGCAGCAGCAAGATCGATCCCCTAATCAATCATGAGTCCGATGAGGCGCTCGTCTTTGCGAAGCTACATGACGGGACGCGCATGGGGCTGAGTAAAGGCAGGCGAAAGCGCCATCAGCTCCGCCTACAAGAGGAGACTCAGCGCAACTGGGAGGCAGTGGCTCGCTGTCTGCCCCTACAGCTAATAGACTCTTCAGCGTTTCAGCTCTTAGAGGGCGGCCCCAAAGCGCGGCGGCGCTTCTTAGACTGGGGCGTGTTCCACGTGGAACATTCCTTCATCGCGGCGTGGCGTGATTCCCGTAAAGCGCTGGCGAATCGCAATGCACTCTTGAAGCAGCCGAGGTTAGACACGGGTCAGCTCGAGGCCTGGGACAGCGAACTCGTCGTTGCCGCTGGCAAGGTCGATAAGCTGAGAGCGGAAACGATGGAGCGATTCCTGCCCTTATTTTCTGAAGTCTACGCCCAGCTCGAGGGCGTCTATCAGGACGAGCTCAAGATTACCTATGAACGAGGTTGGGCGGACGGCGTAGCGCTTGCGGATGAGCTGCTTAGGCTTAGGGATGTGGATCGCCGCTATGGTTCTACTCAAGCGGGCCCCCAGCGTGCTGATGTCAGCGTGCGCCTGAACCGTGGCCCTGCTGTTGATATTCTGTCCCGAGGACAGCAGAAGATTCTGGTGAGCGCGCTTAAGATCGCACAGGGCCGCCTGCTCTCGGAAACACTGGGTTCTCACTGCCTCTACCTAATCGATGATTTGCCCGCCGAACTCGACCCCGAAAATCGCGCAAAAGTGTTCTCCGCCCTGCTCTCTTTAGACACCCAGCTCTTCGTTAGCTGCGTCGAATTAGAAAGCCTCTACACTGCCTCCAGCCAAGCCTTATTCGAGGCTCTGGAAGACGCCGAAAAGGCGCAGTTCCACGTGGAACATGGTAGAATAAGGACTTGATTTATCGGCTTTTTGTCCGATAACACTAGGTAGATGAACCACCCTGGGAAGAGCCCTGGAGAGCGAGCATGAGCGACGATACCAACACCCCTAGCAACGACGAATCTAATAGCGAGTATAACTCCGATAGTATTAAGGTTCTCAAAGGCTTAGACGCCGTTCGCAAGCGCCCTGGAATGTATATCGGTGATACTGACGACGGCACCGGCCTCCACCATATGGTCTTCGAGCTTGTCGACAATTCGATAGACGAGGCTCTAGCGGGCCACTGCGACGAAATCAGGGTCGTTATTCACGTCGGTGAGACCGTCAGCGTCTCAGACAACGGCCGTGGCATCCCAACGGAGATGCACAGCGAAGGCGTCTCCGCGGCAGAAGTGATCATGACGGTGCTCCACGCAGGCGGCAAATTCGACGATAACAGCTATAAGGTATCGGGCGGACTCCACGGCGTGGGGGTTTCTGTTGTGAACGCCCTCTCCGAGGAGCTCAAGCTCACTATCCGCCGCGAAGGTAAGCTATGGGAGCAGAACTACGTTCACGGCGTTCCGCAGGCTCCCCTCGTGGTCATTGGTGAAACCAGCACATCGGGCACAGAGTGTCACTTCAAGCCCTCTGCTGAGACTTTCAGCAGTGTCGAGTTTCACTACGACATCCTCGCCAAGAAGCTGCGGGAACTCGCCTTCCTTAACGCCGGCGTCTCTATTCGTCTAATCGACGAGCGCAGCGCGAAAGAAGAGCATTTCAAATACGAAGGCGGTGTTCAGGCCTTCGTAGAGTACCTCAACAAGAACAAACCGGCGGTGAACAAGATCTTTCACTTCGCCCACGAGCGCCCAGAGGACGGGATTACTGTCGAGGTGGCTCTGCAGTGGAATGATTCCTACGCCGAGAACATCTTCCCCTACACCAATAATATCCCCCAAAAGGACGGCGGGACCCATCTCGCTGGCTTCCGCGCGGCGCTAACTCGCGTCTTGAAGAGCTACATCGACAAAGAGGTGGCCGCAAAGAAAGGCAAGGAAGTTACGACCTCAGGGGACGATGCGCGCGAAGGACTCACTGCGATTATCTCGGTGAAGGTTCCAGACCCCAAATTCTCCTCACAGACTAAAGACAAACTCGTGTCGTCGGAGGTCAAGTCTGTGGTGGAGCAGGAGATGGGTGCCAAATTTAGTGAGTATCTCCTAGAAAATCCCCAAGATGCGAAGCAAATTGTCGGTAAAATGCTCGATGCTGCAAGAGCGCGCGAAGCTGCTCGCAAGGCGCGGGAAATGACTCGACGCAAAGGCGCACTCGATATCGCTGGCCTGCCGGGCAAGCTCGCAGACTGCCAAGAGAAAGACCCTTCATTGTCAGAAATCTACATAGTGGAGGGCGACTCGGCGGGCGGTTCGGCCAAGCAGGGCCGCAATCGCAAGAATCAGGCGATCCTGCCGCTCAAGGGCAAGATCCTCAACGTTGAGAAAGCTCGCTTCGACAAAATGCTGTCTTCTGCTGAGATCGGCACCCTCATCAAGGCGCTAGGCTGCGGCATTGGTAAAGACGAGTTTGCGCCGGAAAAGCTGCGCTATCACAGCATCATTATCATGACTGATGCGGATGTCGATGGATCTCACATCCGTACGCTACTTTTAACGTTCTTTTTCCGTCAAATGCGCGAACTTGTAGAAGGCGGACATATCTATATTGCCCAGCCTCCTCTGTATAAGATCCGTAAAGGCAAGCAAGAGCAGTATTTGAAGGACGAAGCTGAGCTTGCGGGCTATCAAACACAGGTTGCGCTCGAAGGGGCCTCGCTGCACGTCAACGCAGACGCGCCTGGCATCGCCGAGGACTCCTTGGAGACTTTGGTTAAGGGCTACCACGATGCCTACGCGATCATCGGCCGCCTGTCGCGGCTGTACCCCAACGAAGTCCTAGAGGCGATGATATTCAGCCCGCAGCTTGCAGTTGAAACCTTGCAGGATCAGGCGGCAATGACGGCCTGGATAGCAACGCTTGAAAGCAAGCTTAGTGAGCTCCACCCGGCTACGAGCACAACGATGACGCTCGCGCTGACTCACGACAGCGAGCGCAATCAGTATCTGCCAGAGGTTCGCCTGAGCCTACACGGCTTAGAGCGCAGCTTTGGATTTAGCCTAGATTTCTTCAACTCAGGGGAATACCGCGCGTTGGCAACTCTTGGCACAACACTAGATGGTCTTATCGAAGAAGGTGCCTATGTGAAGCGCGGCGAGAAGACCAAAGCCGTTAGGGATTTTGCCGAGGCAATCGAATGGCTCACTCAAGACGCGATGAAGGGCCACTACCTGCAACGCTACAAGGGTCTTGGTGAGATGAATCCGGACCAGCTCTGGGACACCACAATGAACCCGGAGACAAGGCGCATGCTGCAGGTCACGATCGACGATGCTATTAACGCCGATCAGCTGTTCAACACGCTAATGGGCGATCAGGTTGATCCAAGGCGTGAGTTCATTGAAATGAATGCAATGGCCGCAGAGAATCTTGATATCTAAACTGGTCGTTTAATTATTCCGGTGTGGCTCTCTCGCCACTCAAGCTAACAAGGCTCTAACAGCCGCAGCGAGATCGTCGAAGATCGGGGGCTCGATACCGCCTAGAAGCGATGGGTCCTGCGAAAGCCTTGATTGCGTCGCTTCGCCCTTGCCAGTTTTTACTAAGACCGGCTGGCAGCCAAAGGCGACCGCCGCCTCGAGATCCCGTAGGCTGTCGCCGACGAATGGGGCTCCCTGAAAGTCCTCACCAAAAACCTCAGCCGCTTCCCGCAATAGCCCAACGCGCGGTTTGCGGCAGTCGCAGCCTTCCTCCGGCTTATGCGGACAGTAGAAAATACCCTCTACTTTGCCCCCCGCTTCTTCCACGAGATCGCTTAGCTTGCCGTGCATTTGTGCGAGCGCATAGCTGTCGAAAAGGCCGCGACCAAGTCCCGACTGATTGGTGGCTACGACAACGCGCCAACCCGCCATGCTCGCTTGCGCGATGGCTTCGATACTCCCTGGTAGTGGAATCCATTCTTCAGCGGACTTAATAAAATCCGCCGAGTCATGGTTAATAACTCCGTCACGATCGAGTATCAGCGTGTTCAAAGCCTAGGCCGACAGGTAGGAAATATCGGCGGCGCGCAGGAAGCTGCGACGCAGGCGAGCGAGCAGTGCCAGACGATTGTCTCGCACTGCCGAGTCGTCGCTCATGACAAGTACGTCGTCGAAAAAGGTATCGACGGTTTGCCGCAGTGCAGCGAGAGCGGCGAGCCCTTGTTTGTAGTTGCCTGCGGCGAACAGAGGCTCTACTTCCGCTTCCACCTCAAGCAGTTTTTCGTAAAGCGCTGACTCAGCGGCTTCGCTTAGCAGAGCTGCTGCGACCTCAGGTTCGCCATCCAGCGATTGTTTTGCAAGCAGATTGCCGACTCGCTTATTGGCTGCTGCGAGCGCCGCCGACTGCTCTAAGCCTTGAAAGTGAGCGACCGCCTGCACGCGCCTGTCGAAATCTACTGGACGCGTGGGTCGCAGGGCCATTACAGATTGGAACACACCCGGACTAATACCGCGGTCGCTGCTCCATGCCTGTAGCCGATCGAGCAGGAATTCAAGCGCCTGCTGTTTTACCGTACCACTCTTATCCACCAGAGAATCATCGAGCGAGGCTAGGCCAGCAAATGCTTTGTCGATGCATTCTTTAAGGTCTAAATCTAACTGCGTCTCGATCATAATTCGCAATAGGCCGATTGCTGCGCGGCGCAGTGCAAAGGGGTCTTTCGAGCCGGTGGGCGGCTGGCCTATGGCGAACAGTCCACACAACGTGTCTAACTTTTCTGCTATGGCGAGCACCGCGCCGGTATTGGCCCGTGGCAGCTCATCACCGGCAAAGCGCGGACGATACTGATCATCAATCGCCTCGGCTACCTCGGGTGCCTCGCCGTCGTGCAGCGCATAGTAGCGACCCATGAGTCCCTGCAGGTCAGCGAATTCGCCCACCATATTGGTCATCAGATCGCATTTCGACAGCATCGCCGCCCGCTCACACAGCACCGGGTCGGCGCCGCAATCAGGAGCCAATGCCTTGCTTAGTTTGGCGATACGCACGGAGCGGTCATAGACAGTGCCAAGCTTGTCTTGAAAGACGATTTTCTTAAGCGCGTCTAAGTGGCTCTCAAGCGAGACCTGCTTATCGGTCTCGAAGAAGAAGCTTGCGTCTGCTAAGCGCGGACGAATCACACGCTCGTTACCTTCTGTTACCTGAGCTGGATCCTTGCTGCGAATATTACTCACCGCAATAAACAGCGGCAGCAGTTTGCCGTCTTTGTCGACGCAGTAGAAAGTCTTCTGGTGCGACTTCATGGCAAGAATGAGCGCCTCGGCAGGAACTTCTAAGTAGTGCTCTTCGAATTTTCCGGTGAGGGCCACGGGAAATTCAACCAAGCTAGTAACCTCGGTAAGCAGCGCTTCATCAATCACGCTCGTCGCGTTTTGCTTCTTACCTTCTTCGATCACGAGTTCGCGAATCATTTCGCGGCGCCTGTCGAACTGAGGAATCACATGCCCTTCGGTTTCCAACTGCTGGGCATAGTCCGCAGGTGCTGTCAGCGTGATTGCGCCGCTTGTGTGAAAGCGGTGGCCCCGCGTCTCGCGACCCGGGCGAATGCCGAAGAACTCGCCGTCAATAATCTCATCGCCAAACAGCTGAACCACCCAGTGCACCGGGCGTACGAACTCGGCGCGGGAATTTCCCCAGCGCATTCTCTTCGGGATAGGCAGCTTGTCCAGCGCATCGCTAACCAGCGACGACAGCAGCGTCGCTGTTTGTTTGCCCGGCTGCGATGCCTGATAGAAGAGTTTCTCAACACCGTCTTTCTCGGCACGGCCTAGTGCGTCGAATTCGACACCGCAGGACTTAGCGAACCCTAGCGCCGCTTGGGTAGGGTTGCCGTCACCGTCGAAGCAGGCTTTCACCGCAGGGCCGAAGCGCTCGATCTGTTTGTCAGACTGCGCTTCTTGAATACTCTCGACTCGCAGTGCCAAGCGCCTTGGCGTAGCAAAGCTTTCCGCGTCGCCATGGCCTAGCTCGAGACGCTTAAGTCCGGCGAGAATTTCACCGGAGAAAGCCTTCGACAAACTCGCCAGTGCCTTGGGTGGCAGCTCCTCGGTACCGATCTCTATAAGGTAGTCGCGCGTGCTCATGCGGCCACCTCCTTTTTCTTCTTACTAGACTGGCTGGTCGCGAATGCTTCTTTGAAATCCTCAGCGATGAGCGGAAAGCCGAGTGCTTCACGGGTAGCGTAATAGGTCTCCGCTACGAGGCGCGAGAGTGTACGCACGCGCAGGATAAAGCGCTGGCGTTCGGTCACCGAGATCGCGTGGCGGGCATCCAAGAGATTGAAGTAGTGTGACGCCTTGAGCACCTGCTCGTAGGCGGGCAGCGCGAGTTTGCTCTCGATGAGTTGCTGACACTGCTTTTCGCAGTCGTCGAAATAGCCAAACAGTAGCTCGGTCGCGGCGTGTTCGAAGTTGTAGGCAGACTGCTCTACTTCGTTTTGCTTAAACACATCGCCGTAAGTCACTTTCCCGTTAGGGCCGTCGGTCCATACGATGTCATAGATGCTATCGACGCCCTGCAGGTACATAGCAATGCGCTCGATGCCATAGGTGATCTCGCCAGTCACCGGGTAGCATTCCAGCCCCCCAACCTGCTGGAAATAGGTGAACTGGGTGACCTCCATGCCGTTCAACCAGACTTCCCAGCCCAGCCCCCAAGCGCCGAGGGTGGGAGATTCCCAGTTGTCTTCCACGAAGCGAATATCGTGGATCGACATATCGATACCCAAGCTTTCTAAAGACTTAAGATAAAGCTCTTGGATGTTCGCCGGCGACGGTTTTAATACCACTTGAAACTGATAGTAGTGCTGCAGACGATTTGGGTTCTCGCCATAGCGGCCGTCGGTGGGTCGGCGGCAAGGCTGAACGTAGGCAGCGCTCCAAGATTCCGGTCCTATTGAGCGCAGAAACGTGGCTGGATGAAAGGTGCCCGCACCGACTTCCATGTCCAGAGGCTGGAGGACAACACAGCCCTGCTCGGCCCAGAACTGCTGAAGAGCGAAGATGAGCCCTTGGAAGGTGTTCAGATCGGATGCTTTATTCACGTTTATGCCTTGCTGCCAGTGACTTAGAGGGCGGCAATTATCCTCGATTCGACCTGAGTTATCCACCGCGCAGCCCCGTGCCTAGTCGCTGCGAACGCAAAGCCTGCGCAATTTTTGGCCGCTAGACTATACTTAGCCGACCCAGGCATCGCGTAGTGAGAATTCAACTATTCCTAGTTTAGACACAAATCCTAAGGTGAGCTTCAAGGAGCGATTCAAGCACGGCCTTTTCCTCGGTTTTCTCAAGCTGACCTCGGTGCTGCCGCTGCGTGTGCTACACACTCTGGCCACAGGCTTAGGCGGCTTGTTCGCCGTAATCCCCAACCGCTCCGCCGCGACTACCCGGCGCAATATCGATGTGTGCTTTCCCCACTTAAGCCCCGCCGACCGCGAGGCCCTAGCTCGCCGCAGCCTAGTTGGAATGGTCTGCACGGCGCTGGAGATGGGCAAGGCTTGGCTGCTACCGGTGCAGCAGACACTGGATCTGGTTACTGAGGCTGAGGGTCTGGAAGAGCTGAGGGCTGCGGCCGCCACGGGCGATGGCGTTATACTGCTCGCCCCACACCTTGGTAACTGGGAGGTGTTCGGCTACTATGCCTGCGAAGGGCTCGCCTCGAACTTCATGTATCAGCCGCCTAAGAGCCCACCAATGGACGCGCTTCTGCGCTCGGTACGTGCGAAGAGCGGCGTGAAGTTAGCGCCAACTAATCGCAAAGGCGTAGCAATACTGCTAGGGGCCTTGCAGCGAGGCGAACTGGTAGGCGTGCTGCCAGATCAGGTGCCTGCCGATGAAGGCGGCGTTTTTGCGCCCTTTTTTGGCCAGAGCGCCTTCACTATGACTCTCACCAGCCGCCTGGCCCAGCGTGGTAAGCCTGCGGTGTTCTGTGGCTTTGCGCAGCGATTGCCTCAGGGTAAGGGCTTTAAAGCCGTGGTTAAGCGCGCCGACTCGGGGGTTTTCGATGCCGATCTCGAGGTCTCTGCTTCAGCGATTAATCGCTGCGTAGAGAGCCTTGTAGAACAGGCGCCGGAACAATATCAGTGGGAATACAAGCGCTTCCGCCGCCAGGCGGACAACAGCGAGTTCTACTAGCGCCGCCAGAACATCGGCGTGAACAGCACGAGCAGCGTGAATACTTCTAGCCGGCCAAGCAGCATGGCGAAGCTGAGTATCCATTTGGCGGCGTCGTTAAGCCCGCCATAGGTCTGCGCCACGCTCGCGAGCCCCGGGCCCAGATTATTGATGCAGGCGCCCACCGCGCTGAAGGCCGTGACGATATCCAGACCCGTGGCCAGAAGTGCCAGCAGCATCAGCATGAAGGCCATGACATACACCGCGAAGAATCCCCACACCGCTTCAACGACCCGGTCGGGCACTGGGCTGCGCCCGAGCTTGATTGGAATTACCGCGTGGGGATGAATGAGTCGCTGTACCTCGCGGAAACCCTGTTTGAAGATAAGAAGGATGCGAATCACCTTCATCCCGCCTCCGGTAGAACCGGCGCAGGCTCCAATGATGGCCGCATACATCAGCACGTAGGGGAGAAACAGCGGCCATTCGTGGAAGTCGCCGGTCGCGAAGCCCGTGGTAGTCGCGAAGGAGACAACCTGAAAAAGACCTTTTACGAAGGTCTCCCCTACCGTGGGATAAACCTCGAAGGCGTTGAGCACGGCAACCGTGAGCACCGACACAACGATCAAAATAAACCCATAGAACAAAAACTCGGGGTCGCGGAAGTAGTGATCTATTCGGCGCCGCTGCCACGCCGTGAAATGCAGCGCGAAATTTATGCCGGCGATAAACATGAAAACAATCGCGATGATTTCGATAGCCGTGCTGTTGAAAAAGCCTAGCGACGCATCGTGGGTCGAAAAGCCGCCGATCGCGATGGTTGAAAAGCTGTGAGTGATGGCATCGAAGACCGACATGCCCGCAAGCCAATAGGCCGCGGCGCAGGCAAGCGTGAGGCTGAGGTAGAGATACCACAGTGCCTTCGCCGTCTCGGCTAAACGCGGCACCAGTTTATTGTCCTTAACAGGCCCCGGACTCTCGGCGCGGTAAAGCTGCATACCGCCGATTCCCAGCATCGGCAGCAGCGCCATGGCCAATACGATAATGCCCATGCCGCCGAGCCACTGTAGCTGCTGACGATAAAAAAGGATGGAGTGCGGGAGCTCATCGAGGCCGGAGATAACCGTGGCACCGGTTGTGGTTAAGCCTGACAAAGACTCAAACACCGCGTCGGTAATCGACAGGTCGACAGCGGAGGAAAAAATAAACGGTAGACTTCCCGCCGAGCCAAGCACCGCCCAGAACAGCGTCACGATAAGGAAGCCGTCACGCGTGCCGAGATCTGTTTTGGCTCTATAAGTACTGAGCCACATGAATAGCCCAATGCCGAACACCGTGAAGAACGATTCCGCGAAGGGCGCGATCATGCCGTCGCTATAGAGCAGCGATACTGCCATGGCCGGCAGATTAGCTATCGCGCTGAACAGCATGAGCAGCATGCCGAGTATCTTTATGATCAGCGAATAGTGCATTAGAAGAAGCTAAGGCCCACGGCAAACAGCCGCTCTACTTCGGGGATGCGTTTGCGATTTACAAGGAAGAGAATGACGTGGTCTTCAGATTCAATCACTGTGGCATCGTGGGCAATTAGAACCTCGTCACCGCGCACGATGGCGCCGATCGTCGTGCCTTCGGGCAGGTCGATATCTTCTATTGCCTTGCCGACCACACGGGATGACGAGGCGTCGCCGTGGGCAATGGCTTCCATCGCCTCTGCCGCGCCACGTCTTAGCGAGTGCACCTGCACGACATCGCCGCGCCGCACATGCGTAAGCAGACTGCCAATCGTTGCCTGCTGAGGCGAAATCGCAATGTCGATCTCCCCGCCCTGCACGAGGTCTACATACGCTGAGTTATTGATGAGCGTCATGACCTTCTTTGCCCCCAAGCGCTTGGCGAGCAGCGACGACATGATGTTCGCCTCGTCATCGTTGGTGAGTGCGAGAAAGACATCGGTGTCGGCGATATTCTCTTCCAGAAGGAGTTCACGTTGTGACGCCTCGCCGTTAAGCACAATGGCTTTATCCAAGTTCTCGCTCAATACCTTGCAGCGTTCGGCGTCGCGCTCGATAACCTTCACCTGGTAGTGAGACTCAATAGACTCAGCCAAGCGCAAACCAATATTGCCGCCGCCGGCGATCATAATGCGCTTATAGGGTTTGTCCATACGCCGCAGTTCGCTCATGCAAGCGCGGATATCTTTCTTCGCGGCAACGAAGAACACCTCGTCGTCGGCTTCAATAACCGTAGACCCTTCCGGAATGATCGGTCTATCTTTGCGGAATATTGCCGCTACTCGCGTATCCACCGACGGCATATGCTGACGAATTAGCCTAATTTCCTGCCCCACCAAGGGACCGCCATAGAATGCCTTCACTGCGACAAGTTGGACTTTGCCTTCGGCGAAATCCAGAACCTGCAGGGAGCCGGGCAAGCGCAGCAGACGCGAGATCGCCTTCGAGACAATCAGCTCCGGCGAGATTACGACGTCCACGGCTATCCCGTTCTTACCCAGCAGCTGCTCACTTGTGAGATAGGAGCTCGCCCGTATACGGCAGATCTTCTTTGGCGTTTGGAACAGGGAGTAAGCGACGCGACAGGCGACCATATTCACCTCATCGCTTTCAGTCACCGCGATAATCATATCGGCGTCTTGGCCACCGGCTAGCTCCAAGATGTCAGGGTGCGAGGGCTGGCCAGGTATGACGCCAATATCGATGTGGTCTTTTAATTCCCGCAGGCGCTCCGGGTCGGCATCGACGATAGTGATGTCGTTGGCTTCGCCGGCAAGGGTTTCGGCGAGGGTGGCGCCAACTTGATTAGCACCTAGTATGATTATCTTCATGCGGACTGACTCGCAGGCGATGTTTTTCTGAGCAGAGCGAAGAAGAAGCCGTCGGGCCCCTTCGCATCGAGTGGAAGGAGCGCGCGGCCCAGACTGCGCCCGTCGCTTGCGAGGCATTCTACTCCCCATGGCCCTTCGATGCGCTCACTTTTCGCATCTGCCGTGGCGTTTAAGAATGCCTCTATTTGTTCGCTATTCTCAGCCGCGAGAACGCTGCAGGTCGTGTAAAGTAGCAGACCGCCTTCGGCTAGCGTTGGCCACAGAGCCTTCAACAAACTGCGTTGACTCTGCACACAACTCTCTACTTCGGCAGGCGTGCGCAGCACTTTGATATCGGGGTGACGCCGAATCACGCCGGTCGCGCTGCAGGGCGCGTCTAGCAACAGCCGGTCGACGGGCTCGCCATCCCACCAGACATTAGTGTCCTCAGCCTTGGCGGCGCAGAGCCGCACGTGACCCTCGGCGAAACCAAGCCGCTCTAGGTTTTCATCCACCCTATCCAGGCGCTTAGCGCTGGCGTCGATGGCAGTGACCGATCCGAGTTTGGGCTCGGCCTCTAGTATGGCGGCGGTTTTGCCTCCGGGTGCTGCGCAGGCGTCGACTAAATGCTGACCGGCGGCTAACTGCAAAAGCGACGGCACCAGCTGAGAAGCTTCGTCCTGCACGCTCACCCAACCGTCACGAAAATGGGGCAGCTCATCTACGTGGCAGGGCGACTCGAGCACAAGCGCCGTGGGAGCACACTGCCCGCGGGCCGCTGGTAAGCCTGCTTCGTGCAAAGCGCCAAGGTAGTCCGCCACGCTCACCCGCGCTTGATTAACGCGAAGGGTCATAGGCGGACGCGCGTTATTGCCTGCACACAGCGCCTCGATAAGTGTCGGATACTGCGACTCCAGCGATGCATAAAGCCACTTGGGGTGCGCGTGGGAGGCAGCGCTTGCGGTACTGCTTAGCTCGGCTTCTAAGGTGTCTTTTTGCCGCAGGTAGTTGCGCAGCACCGCATTGACAAGCGCCGCGGCCCAGGGCTTTTTCATCCCGCGGCTCGCCTCTACGCTTTCATTAATAACCGCGTAGTCAGCAATATCGAGTTCGCGCAGCTGATATAGCCCAAGGATCAGCAGGCAGCGCACATCGCCGTCCTTTTTCTTCAGCGGTTTGCTTAGTAGTTTCGCAAGCAGGGTGTCGAGCGCCGGATACCAGCGGCAGGCGCCAAAACACAGTTCCTGCAGAAGCGGGAAGTCGGGACGTTCTCGGTAGTCGTCCAGCAAATTGCTCAGCGACCCGCTGCTTCCGCCCTGAAGACTATGCAATACCTTGGCGGCTACGGCGCGTGAGCTTTTGGCAGCCATTTAGCCGACCTCGGCTGGGGGCGCTGTGAACACTTGCCCCGCGGCGAAGGTCTCAGGTTTCGCATTGCAGACAGCGCTCACATCCATTGCCGCCTTGCCGGCGAGCTGAACGCGACTTGTACGAAGGCGTGTCCCATCGCCGCAGGCCACGGTAAAACTTTGCTTATCTGAATCGATTATTTCACCAAACCCACAGGGACCAGCCACTTCCGCCGGCTCAAGGGCTTCGGTTTCCAGAAACCGCAGACGCTCGCCATTGAGCAAAGCAAAGGCGGGATTGCGGCCTATACTCGCTCTAACCTGCAGATCGAGCGCCGACGCAGGCTGGGAAAAATCGAGCAGCGCCTCGGCCTTGTCGATTTTCACGGCATAGGTGCTAAGGCTGTCGTCTTGAGACTCAGCATTCGCGAGCAGAGTCTCTAGCTGCGTCAATGCGCTCACTAGGGCCTGGGTGCCGCTCGCGGTCAGTTTGTCTTCTAAACTAATGCGGGTTTCCCGCGGCTCTATGGCCACCTCGGCTTTTAGTAGCATTGGGCCGGTGTCCAGCCCTGCCTCCATTTGCATAATCGTGACGCCCGAGGTTTGATCTCCCGCCAGCAACGCCCGCTCAATCGGGGCTGCCCCGCGCCAGCGCGGTAGTAAGGAGGCATGCACATTGATGCAGCCAAGCCGGGGGGTGTCTAAGATCGCCTGCGGTAGAATCAGGCCGTAGGCGACTACAACGAGCACGTCGCACTCGAGGCTCGCGAGCTCGCTCTGCGCTTCTTCGCTACGCAGAGACACGGGTTGAAGTACGGGCAGTTCGGCCTCTAAAGCGACTTGTTTTACTGGGCTCGGGCTGAGCTTCTTGCCTCGCCCCGCCGGTCTGTCGGGCTGCGTGTAAACAGCGACGACTTCGAAGGGCGCCTGTGTGCCACCTTCTTGCTGGGCAGCAATGAGCGCGCGCAGATGCGCAGCAGCAAACTCCGGCGTGCCGGCAAAACAAACTCGTAGTTGATTCATTGCTTACTCGTAATAAGACCGGAGTTCGGAGACCACCATGGTAGGCGGGGCTAAGCGCTCTTGCGGTGGGCTTTTTCAAGTTTGCCGCGGATGCGGTCACGCTTGAGTTTGCTGATGTAGTCCACGAATAGTTTGCCTTCTAAGTGGTCGATCTCGTGCTGAATGCAGATCGCCAAAATGCCGTCCGCTTCTAGCTCGAAGGCCTCGCCGGTTTCATCCTGCGCTTTAATCAGCACGCGTCTTGGCCGCGAGATGGTTTCGTAAAAGCCCGGCACCGAGAGGCAGCCCTCGTCGTAATCCTGCAGCTCCTGTTCAATTACCTCGAAAGTTGGATTGATGAACGTGCGTGGACTATCTTTTTCTTCAGAGACATCAATAACGAGTACGCGCTTATGAACATCAACCTGAGACGCCGCAAGCCCAATGCCCTCTGCGGCGTACATGGTTTCGGTCATGTCTTTAACCAGAGTTTGAAGCGACTCGTCGAACACCGTCACGGGTTTGGCCACCGTGCGCAGGCGCGGGTCGGGGAACTCAAGAATGGGTAGCAGAGCCATTGTAGGGCACCTCTTATGAATCAGTCGCAGTCGCTCTTTATTAGCGGTGTGCCGCAAATTGCCGTGGCTTTTCTCTCTAGGCCTAATTGGCAAAAAACCGGCTAGTCTGAATACTCGAATAGTCGGCGTGAGCTACGGGCATTATTTCACAAATTGGGGGTGCGTTTCACAAAATCCCACGGGACAAATGAAATTCGTCAGGCTGCGCGCAATGTCGAGCTGCGATGAGCCCAGCCGGGGGCAGGAAATTAGTGCCGAAGCGCTTTACGCCTAGCACCCAGCACCCAGCACCCAGCACCTTGCCCCTTGCACCTCAAACCGCAGGCGTCGGGCGTGGTGTAGCTAATGCGCAGCTTCAGCAAGTCAATGGATGCTGCGAGGCGATGGTGAGTCGATAGTGAGTCGATAGTGAGCCGATGGTGATTCGCAGGGCTCAGGCTGTTGTGCTTGTCCGCATACAAGTCTTAGGCGCAATTGCCCTGCCTAAGGGCTGCATCGTGAGCGAAGTGTGCAATGGCTCGCTAACGCGTCACGCTGTTTAGAGTAAAACCGCTAGTACACAGCTCAGGCAGCGGCCCCAAGTGCTAAAAGCAGTTCCGCCCCAATAAATAGGCTAAGCGAATACCGCTGTAGTAAATCGAGGATATATCGGGTCTTTTCAACTCTAGGCTCGGCAAGTTTTGGATCTGATTACCAAAAGCAACAAGCGCAGACGACAAGGAATACGATTTACGGGTCCGGATGGCAAGTGTGGATGACAGTTGAGATTGAGACTGAGATTGAGAGTACGGACCGAGGAAGCGCCACAGAAAGCAGACTGAGAGATCATATAGAGAGAACGGATAGAAAGATCGCATAGAAAGAACGGTTAGAGAGATCGGATAGAAAAAACGGACAGAACACACGGAACGAGAAAGTGCGGGAAAGATGAGCGAACAAGCTCCTACGACGTGTGAATAGCTAGCGCAGCGAAACAGTCAGATGTGAAGGGGAATAGTAAAAGTGAATTGCGAGATTGCATGGGCGTGCACGAGCCTGCGGCCAGCACGAGCTCACCGCCTGCGCGAGCCTAAATAGAGGCTAAAAATCACAAGTCTCAGCGGGAGGCCTGAATTAAAAGTATCGCAGCTGCGAGATCTCACAGGGCAGGGTTGGTGAAGCAGCTCTGGATACCCTTTGCTGCCACGATCAATCGAAACACCCACAAAACTCGCACCACCCCCGTCATCCACAACAGGAACAGAGCAATGACTCAAAGACATTCAGGCATGAATAGGCAATGCAGCCTCTACTCCTCTTCCTGCCTGCGTGCCAAGGTCCTAGCGCGCCTTGCACAGGCGTTTGTCTTTACTACGGTAGCGGTTGCTGCGTCCCCTTCCTTGGTTCTCGCCCAGACCAACGCGAAGTCACTTCCAACCAAGTATCTTCAACCTGTTCTTAAGACTTCGCCCCTGCCGCAGGATGAAAACCAAAAAGACTCGCTGCCGAAGCAAGTCACTCTCATGCTGAGCGATTTAAAAGGACTTTTACTGGTTGACGAGCAAAGGCTAGTTAACGCCACGCGTGTTGTCGCTATAGGCGACGACTTTACGATCGCAGCGACGGGTGACGGCATACTTGCCCAAACCCCGCTCTCCAGTTCGAGCACTCTGCTGGCCTCACTTACCTCACAAACCGAAGTCGATATCTACCATCCGAGTATGCGCCACGCCACGGAGCTATCCGAGCGCACAGAACAAACCGAGCAAGCAGAACAACGAGGAAAAACAGAACAAACAGAACAAGACAGGCCCGCTGCAGTAGAGCTTGCGTATGTTGGCAAAGCCCAACTACTTAAAACGGGCGCGATTCGCGGCGTCAAGCAGCCCGCTAAGGGCCTGCTTTCAAGCCAGCTAGAAGCTTCGGCGGCAACCGCAAGCCCTACCGAAGCGCAGCAAGCGTGGTTGCAAATAACAGAGAGTAAAGGGGTGGTGCGCCAAGGTGATCTTGTTTTTCTCCCTCGGTCTCTGAGTAATGAGTGGCTAGATTCGATTCTCAGCAGCCGGGGGTCGAGCATACAGATAGACCTGCAGCAGGCGCCGGCCGGCCTCTCCGGTTCGGTGCTGTCTCTTTTTGGGGCCCGGCAGTGGGGCGCACGTGGCGACAGCGTCGTCGTAGATCTCGGTACTGAAGACGGCCTGCAACCTGGCATGGTTGTCAGCCTCGAATATCAGGACGTCGCTATGCCTCCGGCGCGGGCATTGTTTTACCGAACAACGCAGCGGCATGCGCAGGCGCTAGTGCTCTCGGCGCCGTCGCCGGTACAAGTGGGCTCGGGTGTGTACAGCGAAGCGGCGAGCAACTAGCCACTATGACAAACCAAGAGACTCTTACGCTTGCGCTGTCGCTACATCACTGCCGAGGCGGTAATGGACCAGCATTAGCAAGAGCTATTAGAGAAGCGGGTTCTCTTGCTGCGCTCGCCTCGCAGATTCGCAGTGGTGCACAGTACAACCAAAAGAACGATCAGCAGTGCGAAAGCAGCTCAAGGCATACGAAACACTCACAGCTTTCGCTAGCGCAGCTTGCCCTA
>JAYOBL010000002.1:34719-38436 GCA_038104835.1 Gammaproteobacteria bacterium
CACCGACTGTTGCACTAAAGCAAAAAGGGGATAAGAAAAAGAGGGGAAAAGCTCCGGAAAGTGGGAAGGAAAAAGAGCGGCCACGAGAAAAGTCTGATGCAATCGTCCCCCAAGGCGTAAAAGATTACGACGAAAATAGCAGGCTAGTAGAGCGAGATTTGGAATGGTCCAACAAAAAAGGCTGCACCCTGCTGTGTTATGACAGCGAAGGTTATCCTGTGCAGCTGCGCGAGACCGACTGCCCGCCTCTGCTGCTGTATGTTCGCGGCTCGGTAGAGGCGCTTAGTGTGCGGCAGTTAGCAATCGTGGGCAGTCGCCGCGCAAGCGAATACGGCAAGCGCAATGCCTATTGGATGGCACGCCAGCTAAGTGCCGCGGGCATTGGAATTTGCAGCGGCTTAGCGCTCGGCATAGACGCTCAGGCCCATGGTGGTGCGCTAGACGCTGTTGTCGACTGTCACACCCAACAGGCAGCGCCTACCGTTGCAGTGATTGGTACCGGTATTGACCGCATTTACCCCGCCCGCCACGCCGGGCTAAGCGAAAAAATTGCGGATAACGGCGCGCTCGTTTCGGAGTTCCCCCTAGGCACGCTGGCTTACCCCTACAATTTTCCGCGGCGCAACAGACTCATCAGCGGACTCAGTGAAGGCGTGCTGGTAGTGGAGGCCGCAATAAAGAGCGGCTCGCTAATTACCGCGCGCTGCGCGCTGGAGCAGAATCGCGACGTTTACGCGATGCCGGGACTCCTAAGCAATCCACAGGGGCGCGGCTGCCACTCGCTGATCAAGCAGGGTGCAATGCTGGTAGATGAGCCTGCGGACATTCTCAAAGATTTTGGTGTAGTGCCCAAGCCCGCCCAGTCTGATGCGGCCGGTGACCTTTCTCCAACTAAGACACCTTGGCAGCATTCGCAAAAAGAGGGGGGGAAATCTCACGGCGTTGGCACTGGGCTTCCCCACGACCTCGCGCCGTTGCAGCGTCATCTCCTGCAGCGGTTGCGTACCGAAGACTGCCTCTTTGATAGCTTGCTGGATGCTAATGTTGCGGATTTCCACACTCTGAACCACGCACTTCTCGATCTCGAGGTCCGCGGACTCGTCGCCTGCCGCGGTGGGCGCTACACAATTGCCTGATAGCTAAAATCCATGACCTACCGTGCGCAAGCTTCGTTCTCAGCGCTGTAAAAAACGGTAGAATGACGACGCTCACAACACCCTTCGCAATCAGAAGTCGCGATCTCTCCCTTAAGAGTGGGTTTGTTAAAATCACGCCATCGGTTTCTTGTAGGTAAGCTATGTCTTCGTCACTTAAAACATCTTCAGAATCTAATACAGCATCTAAAGCCCAAACGACACGAGAAGATGAAGCGGCATCGGAAACCTCCCTCGACCAGGCCTCTCTGCAGCGTGGAGTCGCTGCACTTTCCGCGGGCGGGGTTATTGCCTATCCCACCGAAGCCGTCTGGGGTTTGGGCTGCGACCCCTTCAATGAAAAAGCAGTGATGAAGCTGCTGGAGATTAAGAGCAGGCCCGTAGAGAAAGGGCTGATCCTCATTGCAGCAAGTTTGGATCAACTGCCTGAGCTCGCGGAGTCGCTTACAGCTGAGCAGCTAAAGACGGTCTCAGCCACCTGGCCTGGGCCGGTCACTTGGCTTCTCCCAGACCCGCAGCAGTGCATTCCGCGCTGGATTAAAGGCGAGCACCCTAGCGTCGCGGTGCGTGTTAGCGCGCATCCTCTGGTTCGGGCTCTATGTGAGCAATACGGCGGCGCGCTTGTCTCTACCTCGGCGAATGACGCCGGTGAGCCAGAAATCCGATCTCAATCAAGACTCGAGCAGGAGTTTGGCGATAGAATCGACGCAGTGATAAGTGGAGAGCTAGGTAGCAGCGCCGAGCCTTCGCAGATACGCGACCTGCTCAGCGGTGCCCGCCTGCGCTAAAGGCCGCTAGATCCTTCGAGAGATCCTTCGAGAGACCCTTTGATAGATTCTTTGAAAGATCTTTTAAAAGACGCTTTACAAGACGCTTAAGGAGCCCCCCGCGGTCTCTAAATTAGCAGCTTCTAAAGCGAAAGGCCCACAGGCTAAACGAACAGCGGGCGCAGCAGATACGAGGAACACATTGTGACCAAGCCCGAAACTTCATCCGTAAGTGGCGTCGACACCCAAGCGGTGAAAACATTCCTTCTACAGCTGCAGGAATCCATTTGCTCGCGTTTAGCGGAGATCGACCCTAGCGCTCAACAGGTTACCGACAAATGGGACCGCGAGACCGGAGGCGCGGGCATAAGCCGCGTTATAAGCGGGGGCGAGGTCTTCGAAAAAGGCGGCGTTAATTTCTCTCACGTGTTCGGAAAGGCCATGCCTGCCTCGGCCACGGCCGAGCGCCCCGAGCTTGCGGGCAGATCTTTTCAGGCTATGGGTGTCTCGCTCGTCATACATCCGCATAATCCGATGGTGCCCACTTCCCACGCTAATTTCCGCTTATTTGTTGCTGAGAAAGAGGGTGAGGAAAGCGTCTGGTGGTTTGGCGGTGGTTACGATCTGACGCCCTACTACGGCTTCGAAGAAGACTGCGTGCACTGGCACCAGACCGCGCACGATGCCTGTCAGCCTTTCGGCGAAGACTACTACCCGCGCTTTAAGAAGAACTGCGACGAGTATTTTTGGCTCAAGCATCGCGGCGAAGCCCGTGGAGTAGGCGGTCTGTTCTTCGACGACTTCAACGAGCTAGGCTTCGAGCGCAGTTTTGAATTTGTTCAGTCTATGGCCAACAGCTATTTAGCGGCCTACGTGCCGATCGTAGAGAAGCGGCGCGCGCTCTCCTTCACCGAACAGCAGCGCGAATTCCAAGAATATCGTCGTGGCCGGTATGTTGAGTTTAATCTCGTATTCGACCGCGGAACGCTGTTCGGCCTACAGTCTGGCGTGGGTCGTATCGAATCAATACTCATGTCGCTGCCGCCGATGGTCCGCTGGGTCTACGATTGGAAACCTGAGCCGGGTAGCGAAGAAGCGAAGCTCTACACCGACTTCCTTCCGCACAGAGACTGGCTAGCTCTGGCGTAAGTCACGCCCAATTAACGTCTGCTTAGCCGCGGGCAGTCTCCGGCGCTCTGCACCGAGTCGGCGTTACAAAGCCAAAGCGTGAAATCAAAGCGCGAAACCTAAGACCGAAACCCAAACAGCGAGTCGCTAACTAGCCGGGGCTCTGGTAAAAAGAGGAACCAGCAGTTGGCGCTATCGTCGGCGCCAGCAGGCTCAGAATTCAAACGGATCCGTACCATGTCAGCGATGCAATCTGCGCAGAAACCGACCCGCTTCGCGGTTATCGGCTCGCCAATAGCCCACAGCAAATCACCGCAGATCCACGAAAAATTTGCTCAGCAGACGAAGCGAACGCTCACTTATGAGGCGATCGAGGTGCTACCGGCAGACCTCGCCACATTCATTCAGGCGTTCTTTGAGTCAGGTGGTGCCGGCCTTAACGTGACCCTGCCGCATAAAGAGGCCGTGTTTGCCCTGGCGGAAGTCAGTAGCTCCCGTGCGCAGCTGGCGCGCGCCGCCAATACTCTGAGCCTAGATAGCGAAGGCCGCCTGCGCGCTGACAATACCGACGGCGCGGGTCTGCTAGGCGATCTCGAGCAAAACCATGGCGTCACACTTAAAGGTAAGCGCTTACTCATGCTGGGCGCCGGTGGCGCGACCCGCGGCGT
>JAYOBL010000002.1:38446-39921 GCA_038104835.1 Gammaproteobacteria bacterium
GCGGCGTCCTCGCCGCGGTTGCTGATCTACCCGAAACCGAGCGTCCGTCGAACGTAACGGTGGCCAATCGCACAGTAACCAAAGCGCAGGCTCTAGCTGAAGACTTTAAAGGCGCGCTTGGCATTGCTGCCTGTGGCTACGAAGCCGCTGCGGATTCGAGTTTCGACATCATTATCAATGGAACCTCGGCGAGCCTAGGTGGTGAACTTCCGCCACTCTTCCCGGCTCTTATTGCGCCGGACTGCTGCTGCTACGACATGATGTACGGCAGCGAAACCACGGCATTCCAAGGCTGGGCTCGCGAGCACGGTGCGCGTCTGGCTATAGATGGTTTAGGGATGCTAGTAGGCCAAGCCGCCGAGTCATTTTTCCAATGGCACGGCGTGAGACCTTCAACTGCCGCGCTGATCGATCAGCTGCGGTCTAAGTAGTGAGTCGAGGCGGTTAGCCGCGTCAGCTCCGGCATAGCTAAAGACCCCATTAGCCTCCTTTCTCCCGACACTCCTAGTGGTTTCAAGGGAGCCCGCAACCCAGTGCTCGGGATCGACTCGAGCCGAGCAAGAAAACCCTCCAGCTAATTCGTTCCACACGCCGAACAAAAAGCGGGCAAGAAAAAAGGGTCTGCGATTTCTCGTCAGACCCTTTCTTTTGCGCGCTTTGAAAAGCGCAGCGGTGAGAAGTTGGCTTAGTGCGCCGCTTCTTCTCCGTGACCGCCACCGTGAATGTCGGCTGGCGACAATGGCGTTAGTGTACGGTCGTCGCCACGGTAAACGTAGCGTGTCTCTTCGGTGTAGCTGCCTTCAATCGTCATGAAAGCAATGAGGAATAGCAGCGCTAGTGGCGGTACTAATATGGTTAGTACCAGCGCGAGGCGCTCCCACACCACGTGCATGAAGATCGCAGTGATGAATCCTGCCTTCAGGAACATGAACGTAAGCACTAGGAACCAGCGCATTGCACCTTCGACATGATAGTAGTCGACTGCGTAGGAGAATCCGCTCAATACGAACAGGAGGATCCAGATTTTGTAGTAAATCCCGAGGGGATGCTGTTGGCCTGCTTCAGATGACATAGTAGTCCCCTCTCTTTATAGCAAGTAGAAAAATGCGAAGATGAATACCCACACGAGGTCGACGAAGTGCCAGTACAGGCCGGCGATTTCGACAATCTCATAACCCTTGTCATCGTAGTGGCCCTTACGTACCTTGTTCGCAACCCACAGCAGGTAAATCACCCCGCCAGTTACGTGGAGGCCGTGGAAGCCGGTAACCATAAAGAACACAGAGCCGAACTGCGCGGCGCCGTAGGGGTTACCCCAGGGCCGAATGCCCTCGTCTACAATGAGCTTTGTCCACTCGAAGGCCTGCATGCCAACGAATGAAAGACCTAGCACCGCAGTAATTAGCATGAGCCAGAAGGTCTTCTGCTTGTCGCGGCGATAGCCAAAGTTCACCGCCAGAGCCATAGAGCCCGAG
>JAYOBL010000002.1:39931-83218 GCA_038104835.1 Gammaproteobacteria bacterium
ATCAAGATAAACGTCATGATCGCAATTAGTACCAGCGGAATAGACTGGCCGAAAAGCGTGAGTGCTAAAATCTCAGTCTGCAGAGGCCAAGGCTCTGTCGTTGTGAGACGCACGTTGAGGTAGCCGGTAAGAAAACAGGTGAAGATGAAGGTATCCGAAACTAGGAATATCCACATCATCGCCTTGCCCCAAGGCACATTATAGGTTTGCTTATCGCTAGCCCAGTCTTCGACTAGGCCGTCCACCCCTTCGGGGCTTCCTTGAATTGCTGCCGTTTCACTCATCCTTAATTTCCCATTTACTCTAATTTAGTGTTTCTAGCTCTCGTGTCCCTGGCGCTTCTGTAACTTGGCGCCTTAAGTAGAAAGAACACTCCTTCTATATAAAGGGAGCTTGCGGCTATACCGCGAAGCTCCCAATACCGTTCTTTAAGTGTTTGCGAGCACCGCAAACATAACCAGCCAGACAATCAGCAGGAAGTGCCAGTACACGGTGCACAGCTCGATGCTGAGTCGCTGTGCCTGTGGCTCTGCGCCGGTGACCATGCGGAAAACACACTTCAGCCACACGTATAGACCGCCCGCGACGTGGAGCGCGTGGAGTCCTGTGAGCAGGAAGTAGAAATCCGCAGCTGGGTTGCTAGACAGATAAACCCCAGAGGCCTGAAGCTCGTCCCAGGTTTGTAGTTGTGCATAGATGAACAGTGAGGCAAACACGCCGCCACCGAAGAATGCCAACATGACATTCTTGGAGCCGCCGTTGCCTACTATGTTGCGCGACCACTGGAACAACACGCTGCTAGCAATAAGCAGGCCCGTGTTGAACCAGAGCGCTGTAGGCTCCGCGATGGGCAACCAATCCGGCAGTTCCATGCGGATGTAGTAGCTGACACCAAACAGAGAGAACACAATCGACGCAGCAATCAAGAAGAAGGTGAGCGCCACTCTCTCGGAGGGCGCTTTAAATGTACCTTCTGGCTTGAGGCCGCCGATGATGCCCTTACGTTCCCAAGGCTTCTCGGTAATCTGTTTGAATAAGCTCATAGATTACGTGCTCGCAGCTTGTGAACTAGTCGCAGAGTCATCCATTTCTACGTCTTCTTCAGCCATGTCCTGTGGAATGAAGTCTTGCTTCGCACCAGGAACGCTGTAGTCGTATGCCCAGCGGTAAACGGTTGGGAGCTTGTCGCCCCAGTTGCCGTGTACAGGTGGAGTATCAGGCGTTTGCCATTCCAGCGACGCTGAGTTCCAAGGGTTAGGATCAGCCTTCTCGCCGTTGCGCAGGCTCCACAGCATGTTGAAGATGAAGATCAACTGCGCTGCGCCAACGATCAGTGCAGCAATTGTGATGCTCTCGTTCAGCGTCTGTGCGCTAGCGGGGATGAAGTCAGTCTCGCCGATCGCGTAGTAGCGTCGGGGAACACCGAGGAAGCCCAGGTAGTGCATTGGCAGGTAGATCGCGTAGGTACCCAGGAAGGTAATCCAGAAGTGAGTCTTAGCCAGACCTTCGTGGTACATGCGGCCAGAGACCTTAGGGAACCAGTGGTAGATTGACGCGAAGATCACGAGAACTGGTGATACACCCATTACCATGTGGAAGTGGGCGACAACAAAGTAGGTATCAGACAGCGGCAGATCGATTACCACGTTGCCCAGGAACAGACCCGTGAGGCCGCCGTGGATGAACGTGAAAATAAAGCCGATGGCGAAGTACATTGGCGCGTTCAGGCGAATGTCGCCTTCCCATAGCGTGAGTACCCAGTTGTAGACTTTCAGCGCCGTCGGTACCGCGATGATCAGAGTCGTCGTGGCAAAGAAGAAACCGAAGTAAGGGTTCATGCCGCTCACATACATGTGGTGTGCCCACACGATGAAGCTGAGGCCACCAATCGCGATGATCGCCCAAACCATCATGCGGTAGCCGAAGATGTTCTTACGCGCGTGCGTGCTGAGAACGTCTGAGACTAGGCCGAAGGCTGGTAGTGCAACGATGTACACCTCGGGGTGACCGAAGAACCAGAATAGGTGCTGGAACAGGATGGGGCTACCGCCCTCGTAGTCCATTGGCGTACCCGATTCGATGATCGCAGGCATAAAGAAGCTCGTGCCGAGCAGCGTGTCGAACATCATCATGATCGCAGACACAAGAAGTGCTGGGAACGCGAAAAGTCCAAGAACTGTAGCGACGAAGATGCCCCACACAGTGAGAGGCAGACGCATGAGTGTCATGCCGCGCGTGCGGTACTGCAGAATCGTGGTTACGTAGTTCAGACCACCCATGGTGAACGCCACAATGAACACGGCAAGTGATGCGAGCATCAAAACGATACCCATATCATGGCCCGGCGTACCCGCCATCGAAGCCTGCGGTGGGTAGATTGTCCAGCCGGCACCTGTTGGGCCGCCGGTGACGAAAAAGCTCGCCATGAGGATCAGTACCGACACGAGGTAGAACCAGAAGCTCAACATATTGAGGAACGGGAACACCATGTCGCGCGCGCCGATCATCAGCGGGATCATGTAATTGCCGAAGCCGCCAAGTAGCAGCGCCGTCAGCATGTAAACCACCATGATCATGCCGTGCATGGTCACTGACTGGTAGTAGGCGTTCGGATCGATAAGATCGAAAGTGCCAGGGAAGCCCAGCTGCATGCGCATGAGCAGTGAAAGAGCGAGTGCAACCAATCCAACGAGGACCGCTGTGCCGCCGTATTGAATGGCGATTACTTTGTGGTCTTGGCTCCAGACATACTTCGTCACCCAACTATGGGGATGATGCATCTCCTGTTCGTGGTCTTGGTCAGCCAGTGGTACGTAGGCCATGTTAACCTCCTAACTTGTTTAACTTCTGATTCTTGCTAGTGCCGCGCTTCGTGTGAATTGCGGCACTCATCTGCAAACGATTCGCGGCTACCTGATAGTGTTCAGGTAGGCAGCCACATCTTCCATCTCTTTCATATCGTCGATGTCTTTGGCTGCCATTGCTGTGGCCATTGACACCATCTGCTCGCCGTAAGGGTCTGCAGCGTGGAGTCCGCGATAACCGTTGCGGAAGTTTTTGATCTGAGTGACGAAATACCAATCGTTCATCCCAGCCAATTTCGGTGCGTCCGTGTACCATGTGCCGTCGCCATTATCTAAGTGGCACGCTGCACAGTTGCGCTCGTAAATGTCTGCGCCGTTAGCAACGTCACCTTGAATAGTAGGCTGCGCAGGAACATCGGGGAACGTCGCGATGTAGGCCGCCATGTTGCGAACCGCCGCGTCGTCTACCAGCATATTCGCCATGCCAACCATTGACGCGCCGTAAGCATCGCCTTCGGTTTGGCCGCGAACGCCTGTCTTAAAGTGGTTGAGCTGACGCTCAACATACCAGTCTTGAAGACCAGCGAGCTTAGGCGCGTTTAGCGCTTGATTGCCTTCGCCTTCTGCACCGTGGCACGACGCACACACTGCGTACTGAGCTTGGCCCATCGCAATGTTCGGCTCGGCCATCGCTTGGGTTTCGGCGAAAGTCGGCTTGCTGGCAATCCATGCCTCGAAGTCTTCTTCCGTATCGATCACAACCGCGCCGCGCATGATGAAGTGGCCAACGCCACACAGTTCTTCACACAGGATGTCGTAGCGGCCTGTCTTCTCCGGCTGGAACCAAAGGTAAGAAACGAGACCTGGAACCATGTCCATCTTCACGCGGAACTGGGGAACCGTGTAGTTGTGAAGCACGTCGTTAGAACGCAGCAGCGCTTTGACAGGCTTGCCTAGGGGCAGATGCATCTCTGGCTCGTTAACAACGATGTCGTCTTGGCCATCAGGATCTTCTGGGTTGATACCGAAAGGGTTCGCTTCGCTAATGAATTCGGTATCAGCTGTGCCGAGTTTGCCGTCGGCGCCAGGGTAGCGGAAGTTCCACTGCCACTGCTGTCCCATCACTTCGAACTCTGCCGCTTCTTCGGGTGGTGTCTCGAAGTCGGCCCATACGAAAAGACCTGGTGCGAGCATCGCGATTACGCCCACGGTGGTGATAGCTGAGAGCCAGCTTTCGAGCTTGTGATTTTCCGGCTCGTAAACTGCTTTGTTGCCTGGCTTGTGACGGAACTTGTACACGCAATAAGCGAGGAACAAGTTGGTAAGAATAAACACCGCGCCGGTTACCCAGAACGTAATGTTGATTACTCCGTCGACGCTATCCCATTGCGAGACGATGTCTGTGAACCACCACGGACTCGCGAAGTGAAAGATTATCGATCCGACAACCAGTGCGAAAATAACGACCGCTAAGATCATACCCAGTTTTCCTTTTGACGTTTAAAACATTTTCGACACGCAGCACAGCGGTGAGGTGGGGCAGTTCCTTGCCCGAACTCACTGAAGTTCCGTGTCGAAAGATTAACTAAATCAGCGCGTGAAAAATCGCGAGTTGTCATCAAAAGCAACTGCGATTTCGAGTGAACAATTGGGCCGGCTGCTGAACGAAAAAGACCGCTTAGCGAATGCCTGGCCAAGTAAAAATTCTTGCTCAAACTTGATATCACTGTCGAAGGAAACGAAGTTCAAGCAGTGCTTGAATTTGTCAGCCTTCTAGCGCACCGGAATGCTATAGAAAAACGGGTATCCTCGCAAGCAAATGGCCCTTGTTTAGTGCGGAAACTTGCGCGATATCAATCGTTTTTGACAGTGTTCTGTCAGAGCAGCATTAACTGATAATGATTCGCAAAAAGCGAACCGCCGCCTGCGTCTAAGACTTTAATTCTTCGAGGCAATCCGAAGCTGCGCACTCACCGTTTAGCTTGAGATTCGCACACGTTTATGATCCAATGCCGGCGCTTTTTTTGGTGCTCGAGAACCGCGTTTTATCACTACATGTTGTGGTCGCAACTCTCGCAAAGTCTAGTGGTAGTTGAGCCCACGATCTAGCTCGGTTACAACGATCGGCAGGAAGATTCCTTGTCGAATTTATGACCGAGTGCGGAAACCGAATTTGAGATAATTCTGATCACCAAAATCTGCCGGAATAGCCGCTTTGGTATTCCATTTGGTATTCGCTTAAACGAGCGATTACTCATTGCAACATCCACTGAGAAAACTAGCCGTGAACGAGACAACTTCTACTGCATCTGCCAGCTGGCGCGACTACTACGAGCTCTGTAAACCCCGCGTGGTTTATTTGATGATTCTAACTTCGCTTGTCGGCATGTTTTTGGCCGTGCCCGGCATGGTGCCATTGGATGTGTTAATACTCGGAAATCTCGGGATCGCGCTGGTCGCGGCTTCCGGCGCGGTGGTCAATCACCTCATCGATCGCAAGATCGACATCAAGATGGCTCGCACCCACAACCGCCCGGTTGCACAGGGGCGTGTGGATCCGATGCAGGCTGCGATGTTTGCACTCACTATCGGCGTAGCAGGCATGGCCATTATGCTCATTTGGGTGAACGCACTGAGTGCCTGGCTAACCCTCGCCTCGTTTATCGGCTATGCATTCATTTACACAGGCTATCTCAAGCATGCGACGCCACAGAATATCGTGATCGGTGGACTCGCCGGCGCCATGCCACCGCTTTTAGGCTGGTCGGCGGTGAGCAATACCGTAGACCCTAATGCGGTAATACTGGTTCTCATCATTTTCGCGTGGACGCCACCGCATTTCTGGGCGCTGGCGATTCATCGCAAAGACGACTACGCCAACTCAGGCGTGCCTATGCTGCCAGTGACCCACGGCGAGCGAGTGACTAAGATCCACATTCTGGTGTACACGCTAATTCTTATAGCGACCTCCACGCTGCCCTATTTCTCCGGCCTCAGCGGGCTCACTTATTTGGCGGTGGCGCTACTAAGCGGCGCGGGATTCCTCTACTACGCCTGCAAACTTATGTTCCGCCCCGTCGCTTCAACACCGATGGACACTTTCCGCTACTCCATCGTTTATCTCGCGATTCTCTTCGTCGCTCTGATGATCGATCACTACCTGGTTTGAACACCGCAGCCGTACCTCTAAGCAGCAAGATTCGCAGGGAGCCAAGGGCATGAGTAAGCGTTTACTAATTGCTTTCGTCATAGTTGACGTGCTGCTTGGCTTCGCCGTCTACCGCGGCTATCAGTCATGGTCGCAGCGCGACACCTTCCGAGAAGCGGCAGAAGCTCAGCAGGCGGCGAACGCCGAGATGCGTGAACTCGGTGCTACCGAGTTCCCTGAGCCCCGTGACCTGGTCGGCTTCACTCTGCAAGATCAAAACGCCGAGCCTTTCAGCAACCAGCATCTCATGGGCAAGTGGAGCCTGGTTTTCTTCGGCTTCACACACTGTCCAGATATCTGCCCACTCACCATGACCGAGCTTGCACAGTTCTACGCGCAGCTGAGCGCCGCAGAACAGGCTCAGGTACGGGTGATATTGGGCACGGTTGACCCCGAACGGGATGATCCAGCAGCGATGGCGGCCTATGTGGGCAAGTACAACGACGATTTCGTGGGGCTTACGGGTTCGCGGGTCGTGCTCAGCGTGCTCACTAAGCAGCTGTTTGTCACTTATTCCGACCCAGCCGAGCTGATTAATCACGAAGACCACGAGCGTGCGCCAAACCAGCCGATGACGCAGGCAGCGAGTGCGCAGTCAGGCGGTGCAATGGCGATGCCCGGGGGTGACCACTCGGAACACTCGGAGCAAGCAGAGCTTGGCGATGATTATCTCATTACCCACAGCGGGCACATCGCTCTTATCAATCCTGCAGGGCAGTTTCACGGCGTGATTCGCCCACCCCACCGCGACGCAGACATTTTAGCGGTGGTGCGTAAGCTGCTTACAGACCCCGCTAACTAGCGCCGCTTTAACACAGTTAAAACTAAGAACAGGCTGGTCGCACTGACCACTATGCTGGGCCCAACAGGCACGTCGAGCGCGAAGGCGATTAGAAGCCCCGCCAAGACCGCACCCGCACCTATCGCGCTTGCACGTAGCGCCATCTGCTCAGGTGTTTGGGCGATGAGCCGCGCGCTTGCAGCAGGAATGATCAGTAGCGAAGTTATAAGCAAGACACCCACTATCTTCATCGACACGGCAATCGTTAAGGCCATTAATAGAACGAGAAGTAGTTTATAGCGGGCAACCTTGCTGCCTTCAATTTCGGCGATATCCTCGTGCACCGTTATGGCAACGAACTCCTGCCAGTACTTAAGCAGAACGATACCTACTCCCGCGCAGACACCCACCACCCAAAGCAAATCTTGCTGCGTAATCGTAAGCAAAGCACCGAATAAATAGGCCTCGAGATCAACGCGCACTGAGCCTGAAAGTGCGAGGACAACGACACCCAAAGCGAGACTGCTGTGCGCCAGTATCCCCAGAAGAGTATCGGTAGAAACCGCTCCATTTTTTTCTAGAACGGTCAATAAAAAAGCGAAAAGCAGGCAGCTTATCAATATGCTTAGCTGCGGATTCATGCCGCTAATTAGGCCAATGGCAATGCCCAACAGTGCAGAATGCGCGAGCGTATCGCCAAAATAGGCCATACGGCGCCACACAACGAAAGCGCCTAGGGGGCCGGCAACTGCGGCCAGTGATAGCCCCGCGACTAAGGCGAATATCACGAAATCCGTCGATAAAAGAGATAAGAAAGTGTTCATTTTTCCTCTCCTTTATTAGTGCCGTCTGACTCTGTGCTAGCGGTGGCGGAAGCATGGGAGCATTCGCCTATCACATCGCCGTGAATGTCGTGCTCGTGGGTATGATGGTGCGTGTAAACCGCGAGGCTATTGCTTGCTCCGGCGCCAAACAAAGAGAGGTAGGCGGGGTCCGTGCTGACCGTCTCGGGCTTGCCGTGGCAGCAGACGTGATGATTCAAACAGATGACCTCGTCGGTCGAAGACATCACCAAATGCAGATCGTGGCTAATCATCAGCACGCCGCAGCCCTCGCTTTCGGCAATGGAATCAATAAGCGCATAGAGCTCGGCCTGACCCGCAATATCAACGCCCTGAGCAGGTTCGTCTAGCACTAATAAATGAGGCTTGCGCAGCAACGCCCTGGCGAGAAGGACTCGCTGACGCTCACCTCCCGATAGCGCCGCGACCTGCGAGTGCCTGAGCTGCGTGATTTTTAGCTGTTCGAGTACCGCGCCAATTGGATCCGCTTCGCTCGCGTGCGTGTGACGCAGCGCAAGGGCTAGGAAGCGCTCAACCGTAAGCGGAAGAGTCGGATCAATATGCAGGGATTGGGGCATATAGCCCAAGCGCAGGTCCGGCCGCCGAGTGATGCTGCCGGCATCGGCGTCAATGAGTCCCAAGGCGATTCGCACGAGGGTCGTCTTGCCTGCGCCGTTGGGGCCAATCAGCGTCACGATCTGTCCGGGTTCTACGGAGAAACTGACCGAGTCGAGCACTTTGCGCCCGTTGAACTGTTTCTCAATCGCGCGTGCTTCGAGCAGTGGCGGCTGGGCTGAATTAGACGTGCTTGGCATGGTGACCTGACTCTTGTTAGCTATCGCGTATTGGTGGGTGGCGCGGGTAGCGGGATTGCGGTTAAACGCGGCGCGGCTATTAAACCTCAGAAAATCTTAAGCGCTGGTAAACGCCCGGCGGCTAGTCTCCTATAAAACCCGACATAAAGCCTGACACAAAGCCGCAAGAAAGACTCATAAAAGCCCGTTAGTCTGACTAAGCCGCGGCCTGAGCAAGCGCTCAGTGAGTAGCGAACGCCCAGACCCGCCGGGGCAATAATTCACATCGCAGACGAGCGTGCGAATAGTGCCGCTTGCATTGATAAGCTATTATGTCTTGATGACTCGCCTATCGCTAATCCCTGTACTCGTCCGCCTCTGCTTCGGCCACTTTATCGGCCGAAGTTCGCGTCACCTGTGCACTCGGTACGGTATTCAACCGTGGCTTAGAGTCTGCGTTCAATTCTGTCTGCTGCTGCTTGCCACTGTGTCCCTTAGTGCCAGCGCCGCTAGCCAAAAGAACGCCGCTAACAATTCAAGCACCGCCGACAACCAAGAAGCGAACGCAAGCGAGTCTTTAAGCGTGGTCACCACCATCAGGCCCCTCGCGCTCATCGCCAACGACATACTCGGCGCAACGGGCGACGCACGGGCGCTGGTTGCCACCGGCGACTCCCCCCATCACTACTCGCTCACTCCCTCAGCTCGGCTCGCCGTCGCCAAGGCTGACTTGCTGCTGTGGATTGGGCCCGGCTTCGAGGTGAATCTCGCAACGCTGTTTGCAGGCGCAGCGGACCGCGGTCGCGTAGTCACCGTGAGTGATATTCAAGGTTTAACCCTGCACTCGCTAGGTGAAGAACACGGGCATTCTGGCGAATCAGGCACGCACGCGCAGCAGCTCGATCTGCATGTTTGGCTAGACCCCAACAACGCCGTTCGTATCGCCGCCGCGGTGGCCGCCGCCGCCACGTCGCTCAATCCTGCTGCAGCAGACAACTACGCGCAGCGCCTCGCGCAATTCCAGAGTGAGCAAGCGCAACAAAGCAGCCTGCTCTCTCTACGCGGACAGGAAGTTGCCGCCCAGCCTTATCTGGTCTATCACGATGCCTATCGCTATCTTGAAGAGCTGCTGGGTATAAACCACGCCGCAGCGCTGCTGAACGATCCCGAGCGTGCGCCGAGTATCCGCGAGCTCAGCGCGCTGCGCAGTACTATTGCCAGCACCCTGCCCATTTGCCTGGTTACCGAGCCTGGCGCGGATGGGGGTTTAATCAGCACGGCACTAGCCGGGCACATGCTGCCGCAGGTCGAATTAGACGTGCTCGGCGCGGGAGTGCCCGATGGCCAGAGCGGCTACGCACGCTTCCTTAAAAGCCTCGCCGAGCCGCTGCTAGGCTGCCTGAGCCAAGCTTAGGCCCGGGGGCAGTTGCCGGCGCCTAACGCAGATTTACCTAGGCTCCCAATGCCTAGGGATCCATAAACGAACGCAAAAACAGAGAGAAGCGACACGTGACAGCCCCTAAACAACTCATCCTAGTAGACGGCTCGTCCTATCTCTTCCGCGCCTTTCACGCGCTGCCGCCGCTGGTTAACAGCAAGCAGCAGCCAACCGGGGCAGTGAAGGGCGTGATCAACATGATCCGCAGCCTAATAAAGGGAAATCCCGACAGCAATGTCGCGATCGTGTTTGACGCGAAGGGGAAGACTTTTCGCAGCGACCTCTACGCCGACTACAAAGCGCATCGTCCGCCCATGCCCGATGAGCTGCGCTCGCAGATCGAGCCTATCCATCAGATCGTGCAGGCCATGGGTTTGCCGATGCTAGTTATCCCGGGCGTTGAAGCCGACGATGTGATTGGCACGCTCGCAAAGCGCGCGACAGCGAAGGGCGTTAAGACGCTTATCTCCACCGGCGATAAAGACCTCGCGCAGCTGGTTAACGATCACGTCACCCTGCTCAATACCATGAGCAATGAAACCCTCGACGAGGCGGGGGTCGTCGAAAAGTTCGGCGTTGCCCCCCATCAGATAATCGACTTCCTCGCGCTAACCGGGGACAAGGCGGACAACATCCCAGGCGTGCCGGGCGTCGGTCCGAAGACGGCGGTTAAGTGGCTGTTAGAGTACGGGTCGATGGAAGGCATTATTGAGAACGCAGACGCCGTGGGCGGCAAGATAGGCGAGCGGCTGCGGGAAAATATCGACCAGCTGCGTCTGTCCTATGAGCTTGCCACCATTAAACTCGACTGCGAGCTCGACCTAACTATCGAACAGCTGGTGCCAGGAGAGGAAAAAGCCGAGGCGCTCATGGCGCTTTTCAGCGAGCTAGAATTTAAGTCCTGGGTTAAGGAGCTCGAAGCTCAGGGGGTTACCGCAGGCGATGCGAATGGCGCGGGGGCCAGGCCCGCTAGCCCGGCGGCTGCGGCAGGCGAGTCTAGCGCCCGCGAGTCTCTCAATGTCACACCGCAAGCCACCCAGTACACGCTCGTTGATAACGAAGCTGCGCTACAGGAACTCATTGCAGGCTTAAGCGGAGCATCACGCGTGGCCCTCAGCTTGGAGACCGCGGGCGAGCACTACCTCGCTACCGAGATCCTCGGCATAGCGCTGAGCACCGAATTAGGAGTGAGTGCATACCTGCCCTTCGCCCACGGCGCTGCGCAGGAACTCACAGACGAGCCGATAGAGCAGCTCGATCGCGACGCGACACTCGCCGCCCTCAAGCCGCTGTTAGAAGATCGCCTGCTCATTAAAGCCGTACACGATTTTAAAGCCACGGCCCATGTTTTGCAGAACTACGGTATCGATCTGCAGCCCGCTAAGTCAGACGTTCACCTGGCGTCCTATGTGCTGAATTCGGTGACTAGCCGCCACGCGCTCGAAGACATCGCGCGCCACTACTTAGACCACACACCTATCGAGCTCGAGAGCCTGCTGGGCAAAGGCCGCGGCAAGCTGACCAAGGCCGACCTGGCGCCGGCAACGATCCTGCCCTACGCCGCAGAGCGCGCAGACCTAACCCTGCGGGCCTCGCTATTCCTCGAGCACGAATTAGAGGGCGATGCGCGCCTGAACGAGATCTACCGGCGCTTCGAGCTGCCGCTGATCAATGTGCTGCGCACCCTCGAGCAGAATGGCATTGTGCTCGATAAGCTTGCGCTGGCACGACAGAGCGACGAGCTTGGCGTCTCGCTCAACAAGCTCGAATTAAAAGCGCACGAGCTCGCCGGCGAGGCTTTCAATTTGGGTTCGCCTAAGCAGCTGCAGGCTATCCTGTACGAGAAGCTAGGCCTGCCCATGATTAAGAAGACCAAGACCGGGCAGCCGTCTACCGCGGAGCCCGTGCTGGCGGAGCTGGCGGAAGAGTACGAGCTACCGCGGCTTATTTTAGAACAGCGATCGCTGGCCAAACTCAAGTCGACCTACACCGACAAACTGCCGCTGCAGCTCAATGCGAATAGCGCCCGTATCCACTCGACCTTCCAGCAGGCGGTAGCAGCGACCGGGCGCCTGTCCTCTACCGATCCTAATCTGCAAAACATCCCGATTCGCACCCCCGAGGGCCGCCGCGTGAGACAAGCCTTCATCCCTGCTGAAGGTAAGCGCTTACTAGCTGCAGACTATTCGCAGGTTGAGCTGCGTATCATGGCGCACCTGTCCCAAGACCCTGGCCTGCTGACTGCCTTTTCCTCGGCGCAGGATGTGCACCGTGCCACCGCCGCGGATGTCTTTGGTGTGGCGCTAGACGAGGTGTCTGCCGACCAGCGTCGCAGCGCTAAGGCAATTAACTTCGGTCTCATCTACGGCATGTCCGCCTTCGGGCTCGCCAAGCAGATTGGGGTGAGCCGCGGCGAGGCGAGTGACTATATCGATCGCTATTTCGAGAAATACCCCGGCGTGCGCAGCTACATGGACCAGACACAGGCTTTGGCGGACGAAAAAGGCTATGTCGAGACCCTGTTCGGTCGCCGCCTCTACCTGCCCGATATTCATGCCGGCAACGGAATGCTGCGCAAGGCCGCCCAGCGCACCGCCATCAATGCGCCTATGCAGGGCACTGCCGCCGACATCATCAAGCGCGCGATGATCGATATCCACAATTGGCTCAATGAGAGCCCGCTGCAGGCCAAGATGCTGCTGCAGATGCATGACGAACTGGTGTTTGAGGTTAGCGAGGCAGATCTCGATCTGCTCGCCAGCGGTGTGCAGTTCCGCATGGTTTCGGCCGCGGCGCTGGACGTCCCGCTAGTGGTGGATATTGGCGTTGGCAAGAACTGGGACGAGGCGCATTAGGGTGCTAAGAGCCAAGAAGTAAGAACTAAGCACAGGGCTTTCCAGCGCTGCCGAGGGAGCCGAGGGAGTAGGCGGCGCCGGGATTCATTGCCGCTCTAAAGCCCTGAAGCCCAGCAGCCCAGGCCATGCGCCAACACTACGCAGAAAACGAGCCTAAACCGGCTCCGCTTCTGCCTCAAATTCGTCTGGCTCGGGGTCGCTGAGCCAAGTGCTAAGCTGGTTCCGCGCTGCGTCAACGCCTTCGTTTTTCAGCGAAGAGAAAAGCTGCACACTCACGCTGCTATGAGCTTTGAGCTCTTTTTGCACCGCGAGCAGGGTATTTTGCGCCGCGCCGCGCTTGAGTTTGTCGGCCTTGGTCAGCAGCACGTGCAGAGGCAGCTCGCTCTGCAGGGCCCAGTCGATCATCTGCCTGTCGAATTCCTTAAGCGGGTGGCGAATGTCGCTGAGCAGGATCAAGCCGCACAGCGCCTGCCGCCGCCGCAGGTATTTCTCTAGCTCGTCCTGCCACTTCTTCTTAACGCTGAGCGGCACTTTGGCAAAACCGTAGCCGGGCAGGTCGACTAAATAGCGCTCCTGCGGCAGCGAGAAGAAGTTGATGAGCTGAGTACGGCCGGGAGTCTTGGAAATCCGTGCGAGGCGCGACTGGCCGGTAATGGCGTTAATTGCGCTCGATTTGCCGGCATTAGAGCGGCCGGCAAAGGCGACCTCGGCGCGGCTGTCCGGGGGACAGGCGGCGAGGTTGGCGGCGCTAACTACAAAGGTGGCTTGGTTAAAATGCATGGCGCGCATGATAACGGCTAAGCCTGCTGCCACGACAGCACTATATTCGCCGACCCGACGTATTGGGAGTCGAAGGCAAAAGCCGATGCGCGCGGTATTAGAGTCAATGCGCGATCTAGGCTATACTTTGCCGCCGCAGAGTCCGCCACTGCAGGCTCGCAGACAGTCAGATGACTTATTTTTCAGGAATCAAAATGAATAAATTAGCGATAGTCCTCACCTCATTCCTCCTCGCCACGGTTGCGCCGGTCTTCGCGGCTGCCCAGGGCGACGCTGCAGCGGGCCAAGCCAAAGCGGCACTGTGTGGCTCTTGCCACGGCGTCGACGGCAACAGCGCGCTGGCAATGAATCCTAAGCTCGCAGGTCAGGGCGCAGGCTACCTTTACAAGCAGCTAGTTGAATTCAAGTCCGGAGCACGTGAGAACGCGACGATGGCAGCCATGGTTATGAACCTGTCAGATCAGGACATGCTCGACCTCGCCGCCTTCTATGCTTCGCAGCAGGTCACTATCGGCGGTGCCGATCCAGCCAAAATCGAGCTGGGCGAGTCACTCTACCGCGCAGGCAACAAAGAGCTCGGCGTAGCCGCCTGTGCCTCTTGCCACTCGAGCGATGGCACGGGCAACGCGCCCGCGAAATTCCCGGCGGTCGGTGGTCAGCATGCCGAGTACACGTTGTCGCAGCTGAAGGCGTTCCGCTCAGGCATGCGCAACAACGACATGGGCGCCATGATGCGCAGCACGGTCGAGCGTCTAACCGACACCGAGCTCGACGCACTCGCGAGCTATCTTGAAGGATTGAACTAAAGCGGCTGCAACTGGCCTAAGTTTCTACGCTGCAACTTCACAGCGACACACGGAGATGAATTATGAACAAGCGCATAGCAAAGACTGTACTTAGCTCCTTATTCGCGTTCGCACTCACGCTGCCTCTAGCAGCTGGAGCGGCTGCGCAGATAGAAAAATACGTCGCTGGTACGCACTACATCGAACTAAAAGCTCCGGTAAACACGCCAGACGACAGTAAGATCGAAGTGCTCGAAGCATTTTGGTACGGCTGCTCGCACTGTTTCCGCTTCGAGCCATTGGTTGCAGACTGGGAAGCTAAAGCGGCAGACGACGTTGACTTCCGCCGCTACCCAGCAATGTGGAACGCGCTGATGAAAATACACGCGCAGATCTACTTCACTGCCGAGGCAATGGACGCCATAGAGCTCGTTCACGAGCCCGTGTTCGATGCGATCAACGTTGAAGGCAACCGACTCCAAAACGAGAAGCTGATCGGCGACCTGTTCGAAGAGCACGGTATTGCCCGCGCCGACTTCGAAGCGGCCTTCAACTCCTTCTCCGTGCGCACCAAGGTTAATCAGGCCGAGAAGCGTATGCAGGACTACGAAATTCGCAGCACGCCGAACATGATCGTCAACGGCAAATACCTAATCACAACGGGCGAAGCCGTCCGCACACAGGCAGAGATGCTCGAAGTCGTCGATTTCCTCGTCGACAAAGAGCGCCGTGCAATGGCCAATAGCGGCGACTAGCGCCCCTTAATCGGCTCGCCTCCCAATAAGGGCGGTAAGCGAGCAGCGTTTACGTGGTCTATACTCAAAAAGCCATGTCGGTCACACGGCATGGCTTTTTTATTGCGCGCGCTAGCCGATACCTTAGAGCACTTGGTGCTGTCTCTCGCTCGAGTTTTTATGCGCCAAGGGCTTTCTATGCGCTAAGGGCTTTTTACGGGCTGAGGGCTCTCGATGGGCTGAGGGCTCTCTATGAGCTGAAGGCCCAAAAGACACGCTGGGCTGGCGGCGTAGCCGCGGGCAAACTATTTCGCAAAAAGCGGAGTCTAATCCGCTCTGTCCGCCACTGCGCCCGACATTAAGGCCGAAACGCCCGGTTGAGCGCTGGCAACACGAACAAACGAGAACAACTCGGAAAACCGGAGCGGGTGAATCTACTAGGCTCCCCATTTCCCAAATTAGCGCAAACGCAGGCGATTCATGCAGGCTAGGCAAACATTCTCCCAGACGCTCACCAAGCTCAGCACCACGCTGAGCTCGCGTTTGCGCGGGCGTGGGTCAGCAAGCGCGGCAAAACAGCCAAGCGATACCGCTCGCTATGAGTCCTATCGCCCGCTAGCCCTGTGGTCCGATTCTCTCTTCGCCCTGGGCACAGACAAAAAGACCGACCTAGGCGCGCAGGAACAGGCTCATCTGCGTGACGCAGGCTCGCTAGCCCAGGCCGCAGCCTTACTTGCCTCTGGCGAACAGGCTGAGCAAAGCCAGCCGATCGCCCTGTTCCTGCCAAGCGACGAGTTCGTGTCTACGCTCGTGCCGCTGCCGGGGCTAACGGCGAGTGCGGCAAGGCAAGCGCTCCTGCTGCAGGCCGACGGTTTAATCCCCAGCCTAGAAGAACCCCTTGTGCTGGTTCAGCGCCCGGCGCTGGTCCCCGGCAGTGAAAGCTATTTGTGTTTGTGGATGCGCGCCGAGCGGCTCGATTCACTTTCGCAGGCATTCGACGACCACGGCCTCGTGTTGGCCGCGGTCGCGCCTAGAGCCCTGCTCTGCGAGGCCGACGCACCCAATCTGCGTCTCAGCGAGCGCGACGACGAAACGCTGACCACGGCGGTATTCAGCGGCGGCACGCTCGTGCAGTGGCTCACGACCTGCATTGCCGATTTAAACGATCCCGAGTTCGCGCAGCAGTGGCAGGCCGAGCTAAAAGCGGCGGAGCTGTCCAATGCCGCAGAGACTAAAGAGCAGAGCAGCTCACAGTGGTACCGGCTGCCCAGTGCGCGACTCGCCGCACAGCGGGTTCTGGCGAGCGGCTACTACCTACGCACGGCTAGCGAGATGCGCAGACGCAGCGCCGAGACCACCCAGCGCGTACTGAAACTGGCGGGCGCTGCCATGGCCGCCCTGGTGGTATTAGCACTCCTGCCGTTTGTCCTTCAGTCGGTGCAATTCCGTCTCGCCGCACGCGAACTCCACGCGCTGCGCGCACAAAACGACACCGCGCGGCAGAACCAAGCCTACGTGGCAGACTTCGAATCCACCTGGGGCGAGGTTAATGACTTCCCCAAGCAGGACAGCGTCGAGGTGATGTATCAGCTGCAGCGGCTCATCGCTCCAGACACGCTGACCGCGTTGGAGATCGAAGAAGGGCTCATTAGCATCGAAGGCCGCAGCGCTAATCCGCAGGCGATACTCCAGCGCCTCGAACAAGATCCTCTGTTCACTGAGGTTGTATTCGCGCGAGCCACCAACAACTCACGCTACTACATTAATCTGCGGCTCACGACGGTCAGCTTCGAAGGCTATAGAGCCCGCTACTTAGATGAGGCGCGCTGAGATGGCTTTATTCACCGCAAAACTGCCGTCCCTCGGCGCCCTGTCAACGCGCGAGCGCGGCATCCTCGCCCTGGCGCTCATCGTCGCTGGGGTCTTTTTTGTCACCCGAGGCTTACCTCTTGTGCAAGAGGCCTACGCAGCGCGGGCTGACTCTATAGATTCTGTACTGCTCGATATTGAACGCGAACGCCGGCTGCTCAATACCGAGGCGAGCTGGGAGCAAAAACGCCGCGAGACCGAAGCGAAGCTCGCGGCGGCCGAGGCGGGACTTTTTCGCGGCACTACCGCAGCTACGGTCGAGGCGTCTATTCAAAGAGAGCTGTCTCAGTATGCAGCCAACGCGGGCATTACCGTCAATTCTACTCGGCTTGCGGAACGACTACCGGCGGGTGAATGGACACTAATAAGCCAAGAGTTGTCGTTCGAAACCAGTGACGCGGCTGCAACCGTTAAATTTCTAAAGCTCATCGAAACATCGGTGCCGCAGCTAAAAGTGTCGGCGTTTAGTCTGGACCGCAGCCGCAATCAGTTTTCTGGCTCTCTTACTGCGGTCGGCTTCGCGCGGCTTGACCGTCAAGGGCAGGGATCTGAAGGAGGGTTGTCGCGATGAGCGAGACAGCAGAGCACTTCACCAAGCCCCAGCTCGGCTGTTTTAGCCAGCTACTTGAGCCCGCGGCCATCGCGCCCGCGCTCGACTTTACGCAAAGTGGCACACTGGTGTACGCCACCACGCCGAGCATAGAACTGCGCGCACAGCTGCGTTTCGTTATGGCGCCTAATCTTGCCTTCCGTCAGGGCAGCGACGACGAAGTGCGCAGACTGCTGCGTCACTGGCGCGCCGATCTTTCGCCTACGCTCGACAGCAGCGAAGAGGCACTTTTCGTTTCGGGTTTCGACGACGACGAGTCGCTCAAGGACCTCGCCTCGGAGGCGCCTATAATTCGCCTCGTAAACCATCTCTTCGCCCGCGCACTCGATCTCGATGCCAGTGATATTCACTTCGAGCCGAATGAGAATACCCTCGATGTGCGTTGCCGTGTCGACGGCATCATGACTCGTATCGAAAGGCTGCCTATTAAGATTCACACGGCTGTGGCGTCGCGGCTTAAGCTCATGGCACGTTTGGATATCGGTGAAAAGCGACTGCCTCAAGATGGCCGCATCGACTACAAAATTGGAGCGAAGCAGCTCGACATGCGCGTGTCGACGCTGCCCGGCGTGCACGGCGAGTCGATCGTGCTGCGTATTCTGGATCGCAGCGATACGGCAGTCGAACTCGTGCAGCTTGGTATGCCCAGCGACCTGCTGGCGCGTTACGAGAGCGTGGTAACCCAGCCCCACGGCATGGTGTTAATTACCGGCCCAACCGGCAGCGGAAAAACCACGACTCTCTATGCCACGCTAGAGAAAATTAACGACGAAAAACAAAAGATCATCACCGTCGAAGACCCGGTGGAATATCAGCTCGACGGCATCACCCAGATTCAAGCCAACGCCAGTATCGGCTTAGGCTTCGCCGCCGGTCTGCGCTCTATTGTGCGCCAAGACCCCGACGTGCTGATGATCGGCGAGATACGCGATCACGAGACCGCAGAGATCGCAATCGAGTCGGCGCTTACCGGCCACCTAGTGTTCTCTACTCTGCACACCAACGACGCAGCCGGCGCCGTAACCCGTCTACAAGACATGGGCGTGGAAGGCTATCTCATCAGCTCCAGCCTGCTCGCGATTCAGGCGCAGCGTCTGGTGCGGCGCGTGTGTACCGACTGCGTCGAGACGCACCCCATCACCGAGGACGAGGCGCGTGTATTAGATATAGACCCGAGTGCCTGCCCGCAGGTCAGTCGCGGCCGCGGCTGCGAGCGCTGCGGCCAAACCGGCTACCGCGGCAGAGTAGGTTTGTATGAGTTGCTTACCATGAGCGACGAGATTCGCCATCAGATTGCCAGCGGCGCCGATGCCAACAGCATTCGCACACAGGCCATTGCTGGCGGCATGCGCACGCTGCGCCAAGACGCGCTCGCTAAGCTCAGCGCGGGAATCACAACGCCGGAAGAAGTCGTGCGCGTCACGCGGGCGGTGTAGCGATGGTGCCTAGCCATGTCTAGCCAAGCAAACACCGCTGCTCCGCAGTCTGGTAAATTTAAGTACCGCGCGGTTGACGCGGCGGGCAAGACGCAAACCGGTACGGTGAGCGCCGAGTCCGAACGCGACGCCATGCGCATCCTGCGCGGCCGCAGCCTCACGCCCCTGCAGCTCACGCAAGCCAAGGCGAGCGGCAGTGGCGGCAAGCGCATAAAAGCGGCGGACCTGCTCGCCTTTACTAATGGGCTCTGTACGCTGGTTGAATCGCGGGTACCAATCGATCGCGCACTGCGCCTGCTCGAGGGCATTACCGAATCCGAGGCGATGCGCGAGCTGACCCTAGAGCTGCTAAGAGAAGTCAAAGAAGGCCGCTCACTGGCAGCGGCAATGGAAGCGCATCCCGGCGTGTTTTCCAAAATGTACGTGAACATCATCCGCGCCGGCGAAGAAGGCGGCATCCTCGATCAGCTTTTACCCGAGCTCGCGGAGTTTCTAGAGACCAGTGCAGAAACACGGCAAACGATTATCTCCGCGATGATCTACCCCGCAGTGCTTTTGGTCACCGGCGTCGTGTCGGTAATACTCCTATTGGTCTTCGTTGTTCCGCAGTTCGCGGCGATGTTCGAAGACGCAGGCACGCAGATACCGCCAGCCGCACAGTTTCTCCTTAACCTGAGCCAGTGGCTGCAAAGCTTTGGTTTTCTCATTCCGCTCACCGTAATAACGGCCGTGTTCGCTTGGCGGCGCTTAGACGCGCAGAAATCGACTCGGCTCAAGCGCGACAAATTTTTGCTGGGACTGCCGCTTCTCGGGCCACTAATTCTTACGCGCGAAAGCGCGGTGTTCGCCCGCACTCTGGGCTCACTGCTCGGCGCCGGCATTCCGCTTATTCGCGCGCTGCGCGTTGCACGGGAGGTTGTGGCTAACGAACAGCTCACCTCGCAGCTCGCCTTGGTTGAGGAAGACGTGCGCGGCGGCTCGGGACTCGGTGCGGCGCTAGAAAAAACCCAGCAGTTTCCGACTCTGCTGCATCAGCTCGTTGCTGTTGGCGAAGAATCGGGTCGCACCGGCAGCATTCTGGTTAAGTCTGCGGCAACCTTCGACAACATCGTGCGCAACCAGCTGTCGAAATTGGTTGCGGCACTGCAGCCCGCCCTCATTCTGCTACTCGCCCTCGCGGTGGGTGGTATTACTATTACCATGCTTTCTGCGGTGTTCAGCATGAACGCCGTAGAATTCTAGAGCACGAAAAGGAGATATCCGTGACTCCCATAGCCTACCCCGTTGATCGCGCAGCGACCGTAACAGGCAAGCCGCAGCGACAGTCCAGAAGAAGGTCGGTCCTGTTGCTAACTGCTGCGCTTTTAAGCAGCTGTGCCGCGCTCGATAGCGAGCGGCCCCTAGGGCCGTTTAGCGGACGCGCTGAGTCCGACGGCAGCACGAGCTATAAGAGCGCGGCTGAGGTCGCGGCGGAGGAGATCGCGGAGATCGCGAGCCCCGATTCGCAGGAGCAGCAGCGACTTATTCGCGAGATCAATCGCGTGGGTGAGCAGCCGCAGTTGAATGGCTACCGCGAGCCCGTACCCGCGCCGAACGAGGCGCCGGTAAGCCAAGACGAAGACGAAATTGTCGAGCTTAACTACGAGCAGGCGGATCTGCGGCTGGTGCTTGAGCAGCTCGCCGAATCCTTAGACATGACCGTGGTTATGGATCCGAGCCTAGATATGAAGGTCAGCCTGCGCACCGCGTCGCGCCAGCCGCTGAATCGCGACGACATTTGGCCAGTCATGCGCCTTCTCGCCCGCGATGCCGGCGTGCTAATCGACCGCGTAGGCAATGTGTTCAATGTGCGTCGCGGCACGTCTAACCTGCCGCTAGAAATCACAAGCCCCGCAGATCTAGGCAGCGGCACGGCGCCCACGGTTATGCAGATAACTCCGCTTGTGCATATTTCCGCCGAGGCGGTCATCGATCTTATCCAACCGCTGCTGGAAGGCGAGGGCACGGTTAGGCGATTGATCTCCGGCAACTCGCTAGCCATTACTGCCGGCGAGTCCCAGCTTAGGCGCATCAATGAGCTGCTGTTCGTGGTCGACTCAGACCCCTTCGCCAACCAGGGCATCAGCCTGTACCCTCTCTCTAACGCGAGCGCGACCGAGGTTGCGGCCGAGCTCGAAGAGATCTTAACCCTCATCGAAGGCGCGACGCCGGCATATCAGATTAAAGGGATTGAGCGTATCAATGCCATCATGGTCACGGCGCCCGCGCGACGGGGCTTTGATGAGATCGCCCGCTGGATTGCAATTCTCGATGCCGCGAGTCAAGAACAAGTTGAACAGCTGTTCCACTATAGAGTGAAAAACCTAAGTGCGAAGGAGCTGGGCGATACCCTATCCAGCGTCTTCGAAAGCAACGACAACCGCAGCGATGACGAAGAGCCCGGCGCACGAGCTCGCGCTAATCGCGGTGAGCAAGAGGTCGTGTTCGAGCCGCCTAGCGGTAACCCGCAGGGTCAGAACGACGCCGCCGATGCCGCAGGCTCTAACGCCGACACGGCTGCGCGCAGGCCAAGGCCAAACAATGCGATCGCAGCGAATCTAGCTGTGAAGATCGTCGCCGACGAGGCTACCAATAGCCTGCTAATACGCAGTACGGCGCGCGACTATCGGCAGCTGCTCACTACTATCAACCAGCTCGATGCTGTGCCGCTGCAGGTCATGATTAACGCCGTTATTGCGCAGATCACCCTCACCGAGGGCAACGAGTTCGGCGTCGACTGGAGCCGAGTCGCAGCGGATAGTGCCGTGCAACCCATATCGACGGCAACTAGTACCAACTACACACCCACCGGGCTGGGCGGGCTAATGTTTAGTAAGTCTTTCATCGACGGGGCTGCACAGGTCGATGCGACGCTAGAGGCGATAGCAGTCAATAACGACGTGCAGTTGCTCGCCAGGCCCTCGCTTACCGTGATTAACAACCAAGAGGGCGAGATTCAAATCGGCTCGCAGGTTCCGGTCGAGCAGGGGCAGGCGATCGGCGGCGCGGGTGTTTCCACCACCAACATTCAGTACCGCGACACCGGTATCGTTCTGTCTATTACGCCGCAGATTAACGACGACGGAATCGTTAATCTCATTATCCGTCAGGAACTGTCGTCGGTTGAAAGCGGCGCCGAGGGTGTGAACAATAACCCGGTATTTAATAATCAAGAGATCAACACCACAGTGGTGGTGCGCGACGGCGAGAATGTCGTACTGGGCGGTCTTATTCAGGCAGACACTGAAAATCTTAATTCTGGCGTGCCCGGCTTAAATCGCGTGCCGCTTTTGGGGAATCTTTTTTCATATCGTCAAAGCACGCTGCAACGCAAAGAGCTGTTTATTGTTCTGCGGCCGGAGATCATCAATCTCAATGCCGAGACGAGTCTGCAGTACCGCGAGGTGCTCGAGCGCTTCGAATTGGCGACGCAGATGATAGAAGAGGCTGGCATCTAGCCAAGGCGTAGTAGCGAGATTCGCTAAGCTCGGGCAGTGCGGCTTATTCGAGCGACAGTTAAATGGACAAATAACACATCAAGAAACCAGATCGAGAAATCGGCAAGGCAAAGAGGACAAACGATGCAACAACTAGCGAAGACTCAGATGGCAAGCCATGGGCTTAGAAACTCGGCGCAGTCTGGCTTTACCCTAATCGAGATTCTGGTGGTGATGGCGATTATCGCGATGCTCGCCGTCATGGTAGCGCCCAATATTTTCAATCAGCAGGCGGGAGCGATGCGCGACATGGCGTTATCGGAAATCTCCACGCTCGAAGCCGCGCTGGACACCTACCGACTCGATGTCGGCGAGTACCCCGACTCACTCAGCGGCCTAGAGGAAGACGACACCGGCGGCGCACGCTGGAACGGCCCTTACCTGCGCCGTGGTGTGCCGAACGATCCTTGGGATAATCCCTACGCTTACGAGTCTAACGGCCGCGAGTTTACGCTTGAGTCCTATGGCGCCGATGGCAGCCGCGGTGGCGAGGGTGATGACGCCGATATCGCGCTCTAAGGCAGCCGGGTTCACCCTACTCGAGCTCCTCTTGGTGCTGGGCATAATCGCCTTGGCAGCCGCGCTAGTTGCACCCAACCTGTCCGGCGTGAGTGCGCGCAGTTTCTCAGCGCAGCTGCGCGAAGTCGGCGCGCAGCTAAACTACGCACGCCGAAATGCGGTTATCAGCGGCCAGACAACGGTGATGTCGCTACAGGGCGCGGATGGCTTAGAGCAGAATGAAGAGCAGCTTGAGGCCTTGCCAGAGAATACTTGGCGCAGTGCCACGGCGACTCTCGCCTTTAGCCCCGAATCAGTAGACCCAACGGACTACGCCTTCCGCGACCGAGACTTCGAACCCATGCCCGAAGTAAAGATTAGTTTCTATCCCGAAGGGGGCAGCAGCGGCGGCAATATTTTATTCACCCAAGACGACGATAGAGCGTGGGCCATTATCGACTCTCTAACGGGCAGGGTGACGGTAACCACAGAGGAGGCGTCGAGATAAATGCGCAGCCCCCGTGATACAGAAACCGATGGCGTTTACTCAGGTAACCTCGGCTCGTGTGACTCAAGCTTATGCGATTTCAGAATGCGGCAGCGTGAAGCTAGGCTTCAAGGCGAGGATCAGGCTGCGAGTCCAACCATGGACCGCTCAATCCGCGAATCCATGCGCCACTCCATGCGTCAATCTGTGGGCCGTTTAACGCGGCACTCAATACAGCACTCAACACATCATTCAACGCACTACTCAGCGCGCCGATCTAGGCTCCAATCAACGCGTCAATCCATGCCAGTAGTTATGCAGCAAGGCCGAGACAAAGCGCGCGGCTTCACTCTGATCGAGGTCATGGTCGCGCTTACCATCACGGGTTTCCTTTTGGGCGGACTGTTCGCGTTGGTCGCGGGCAGCAAGCGCCTGTCGTCTCGAGCAGAAACGGCACTCGCGCGTTCCCTTCAGCAGCGGGCTGCCTTCAACGCGGCGCTTCTGGACAACGACTTTGCCGACCTAGACAGCTTTCTCTCCACAGCCAGCGCCGACTACCGCGTGGTCGAACTCGACGAACTCGAATTTCCAGACCGCCAAACGCAGCCCCTGCCCTATGCGCTGCAGGCTCTTGAGCTGCAGTCGCCCGATGGCGATACCGAGGTGGTCGCAACCCGCTGGCAGCGCCTCGGTGTTGGAGCGAGCGAGTAATGCGGGCTAATTCGCCAAGACGTTGTGAGTATCAGAGGCTGGCAAGTCCGCGCTCGAGAAACTTTCCACGCGGTGCACCGAAGAGAACTCGCCAAAGCGGCTTCACCCTTATCGAAGTTCTGCTGGCACTCGGGCTAACCGCCATGCTGCTGAGCCTTCTGAGCGCAGGCATGTATGTTGTCGCTCGTGACTGGAACTCCGACGCTGATGCGCTAGAAGCGCAGCTAGACGAGGCAATGATCCTGCTGCAGCTCGAACGCGCGCTAGTCGCCGCAGCGCCCCATAGCTTCAATAACCCCGACACGCTGATTCGTGAGATTTACTTCCAAGGCGAAAGCGATTCGCTGCGCTGGGTTAGCACCCTATCCCCTCAGCGCGAGGGCGGGCTCACCGCCTGGTCCTTAGAGAACGCCGGCAGCGATGGACTCGAGCTGCGTCTAGCACCGGCCTTCAGCGACGACCCCACCTTGCGCTTAGATTCAGCCGAGGAACGTCGCATCCTGCCCGGCTATAGTCTGGAAGTGAGCTATTTGCGCGAGCCAAACGACAACACACGCGAATGGGTCACACAGTGGGAAGGCAGTGAACAGGCCGCCCTCCCCTTGGCCGTGCATCTACGCTTTATTCCTCGATCCGGTGGCGCCGAACTAGAGCTCGTGGCGCCGGTAAAAGCTTGGCGTCATCGCTCCATAATGCCAACCGGCCTCGGCGCGGGGCTTGGCCAATGATTGCGGCGTTCCCTTCACCGAGAAACGAGCGCGGTTCGGTGCTGCTGATCGTGCTGTGGACAGCCGCGCTGCTTACGATCCTCGTGACGGCAATGGCGAGTCAGGTGCGTTTGTCGGCGCGAACTGCGTTCAATAATCAGCTCGCCGCGGACGACCTTGCACAGAGTATGACCGCACTGCATGCGGCGGAGATGGAGCTTATGCTGGAGCTGCTGCCGCCGCCGATCGATCTGCAGGCGGAAACAGATTCAGAGGGCGCACTGCTCAATCGTCGCCACCGCTTCGATGGACGGCCGCTGCGCCTCAGCTATCCGAGCCCGGACGACTGGGTGGTGCGGATCGTGAACCACGCCGGCAAGATCAATCTTAATCGTATCCCGCGCGCGAACATGCAGCTACTTATCGAAAAGAGGCTTCGCGACCTACACGGCGAAGACCCAGATCCAGACGAGGTGCAGGACCTGCTTGCGGCATGGACCGACTGGACTGATCTCAACGATATCGAAGGCATTAACGGCGCCGAGAGCGCCTATTACGAAGAGTTAGAGCCGAGCTTTTTGCCGCGCAATAACCCCGAACTCGACAGTGTCGACGAGCTCTTACTTATTCGTGGTTTCGATGAGCTTTTCGCCGACATCAATCTGGAAGCTGCGTTCACAATCTACGGCGGTCATCGTCAACTCAATCTCAATCTCGCTACTCGCGAAGCGATGGCGCTGCTGCCCGGGCTAGACGACGAACTCGTGGGGGATCTGCTAACGGCGCGTCAGCTTAGCCCGTTCGAGAATCGCGGTGAAATAGGTGAGGTCGTTCCTTTCGAAAACCTAACCGAGGTCTCGCCATGGCTCAGCAATGAGACCAGCAACTTCTACACAATCTATGTCTACAGGCGCCCGCAAGCGGACGAAGACCCAGAGACGCTTGAGGCAAACGCCGGCTCGGTGCGCGGCGGCAGGACTAGCCGCACGGCGGCCGACTTCAACCCCGAGAGCTATCCGCTAGCCGTGCCATTGATGAATGAGTCCCGCGCCGACCAAGCGCCTATCGTGGCCAACGAGCTCGACAGCGAACGGCTAGCCGAACTAAACGCGCAGGCTCAGGCGAGCGATCCGTGGGAGATTGCCCCGGGCGTTGGGCGTCAGGGCTTGGCAGAGATCGTGGAGGTAGCCAACGCAGACGCGCCACCACGGGTCTACCAGCTTCTGCCCTATGCACTGCTGCCCGCATATTAGATCCCGACGCAAGTTTATGAAAGAGAGAGCGCCGCATCAGCCGCGGTAAGAAGAAGCAGCAAAGTGGAATAGCAGCTGGGCAAAACAGCAGCTAATCGAAACAAAGAGTGAAACAAAGAGCAAAATAAAGAACAAAGCGGGAGCCGCGTGGAGCCGGGCTCAGACACAGCAGCGAGCAAATGCAGAAGTGGCTAGGCTGTTAGAGTGAAGTTCGCCTTCACAGCAATAGGTCCGACGCCTTGAGCAAACAGAGCAGGGCTTAAACACAGCAGAAAGCAAACGCCGGAATATCTACGCTTCCAGATTCCAGCTCGCCTTCATAGCCATCGGTCCCACGCCTTTGTTGTCAGCCATGCGCAGCTGCGGGCTGAACTTGGTCTCGTACCATAAGAGTCCGCTGGCATCGGCGAGCCCACCCAGGGCATAGAATTCCCCCACTCGCATAGCGACCTTCTCAACCGTCAGGCGCACCTTAAAAACTTCACCCTTGTGGTAGCTTCTGCGTTCCACCTCTTCATAGTTGGTCGTAAGGAACGACGCGATGGGCTCCTCAGCAGAGCGCATGAAGGCGAAACCGAAGTGCCCTTCCATGTTGTCGTTAAGTACCTCAACTTCCATCTCTAAAATCACATCGCTCAGTGGCTCGATAACCGTCAGCGGCTGCTCGTCTAGCGACAGAACCTTGAGCGAATTGATCTTGCAGTCTTGCAGCTGTGGCGCTGCCTGCTGCGCGGCGTCGCCTTCCACGGGCACGTCTTCCTGCACCGAGCTATAGGACTTCTTGCCGTTACAGAAGTCTTCGTAGTGGCCCACAACGCTGTGGCTGTCGCCAATCTCGCGTATCTTGCCTTTGTCGAGCCAAATCGCGATGTCGCACAGCTCCTGCACGTGGAACATCGAGTGGCTACAGAACACCATGGTTTTCTGCTGCGCACGGAACTCGTTCATGCGCTGCACGCACTTTTTCTGAAAGGCGAGATCCCCCACCGATAGCGCTTCGTCGATAACCAAAATATCTGGCCGCACCATGGTCGCGATGGAGAACGCGAGGCGCACATACATACCTGAAGAATAAGTCTTCACTGGTCGGTCGATGAACTTGCCAAGCTCTGAGAACGCGATGATCTCGTCTTCTAGCGCTTTGATGTCGTCGTCGGGAACGCCTAGCAGCGAAGCGTTGAGGAATATATTGCGCCTGCCCGAAAACTCGGGATGAAAGCCCGCGCCTAGCTCGAGAAGCGCCGCGACCTGCCCATGCGTCGTAATGTTTCCACCGCTAGGCTGCAACGTGCCAACGAGTAGTTTCAGCAGTGTCGACTTGCCAGCACCGTTGTCGCCGATAATGCCTAGGCTCTTGCCTTCGGGTACGGCGAAGGAAATATCCTGCAGCACGCGGTAGAGCTGATGCTTGGGACGGCGCAGCAGGATCTCGGCGAGCCTATCCTGCGGGCGCTCGTAGATCTTAAATTCCTTGTGCAGGTTTTCAACGACGACTCTGGGCGGTGTGTGAATCAAAATGCGCTCCTCGCCTTTATAGTACGTCGCCAAAGGCGTGTTTTATGCGCATGAAAAGCCAGCCGCCGAAAAGATAGCTTGCCACGGCAACGCCCACGGCAATCTGCAAATTTACTAGGGGAAGCTCGCCCCGCAGTACGATCTCGCGGTAGAGATTTACGAAGCTGTGCATCGGATTAAGCAGAAAATAACCGCGCACGGTCTCGCTTTGAATCATCTGCAGGGGATAAATAATCGGCGTAAGGAAAAACCAAATATTCACGCCCAGCGCCACAAGCTGCTGCAGGTCGCGCAGAAACACACTAAGCGATGACAATATGGCCACCACGCCCGCGGTAAACAGCATCTGCAGGAAGAACACCAGCGGCAGTAAAAGCCACAGCGAGTTGAAGTAGCCCTGTGTGGCTAGGTACAAAAGTAAAAGCGCAAAGCCTATCGCATGGGTGATGTAGGGCACGAGCGTGCCGACCACAGGAATCACCTGCACGGGGAATTTCACCTTGGTGATGAGCGGCGCTTTGTCGATAAGCAGGGATGTCGAGCGGCCGATGGCATCGGCGAAGGCGAACCAGGGCAGGTAGCCAATCATCATGAACAAAACGAAGGCGGTCTCACCAAAACCCGCCGCCGCGCGCACCTGAAAAATATAGCTGAACACGAAGGCGTAGATAATGATGTTGGCAACCGGCGTGAGAATAAGCCACAGAAAGCCGCCCATCGACGCGGTGAACTGCGCGTAGAATTCCTGCCGCGCAAAATTGCCGAGCAGCCGGCGCTGCGAAAGAGGCGTGAGGATCCACTCTTTAAGCAGGGCAATGGAGACATGTCGCATGGCGAGTCCAGCTGAAAAATAACGCGGTGCAGCCTTAGCCTCCGCAAAGGGATAATTGTACACTAAGTGCTCAGCGGCGTGAGCGTTACGCACCCAGCCGCGCACACAGCGGCAGAGGAATGGCAGGTGCCAAGCATTATTCAAAAAATCAGCAGCATTTCTGCACGCGTTCTGCGCCGCGACAATACGCTCGGCGGCGTGGCACGGCCTTCGGCTGAGGCCGCCGCGCAAGCCTTAGAGCCTAGCTCAAGCCGCTTGAATCCCGAGTCGTCACTGCTTCCCTATACCCCTAGCGCGCTACCGCCGGGGCCTTGGCTGGTCTTTGCGCCCCACGCCGACGACGAAACCTACGGCATGGGCGGCGCCCTGCTCCTGGCCAAAGCTCAGAAAATCGAAACCCACGTTGTCGTGCTGACCGACGGCGCGTTGGGAGGCGAGGCAGAGGGGCTTGTCGCGCTGCGTCAAGCCGAGGTGCAGTCGGCGGCGCGTGAGCTGGGCCTTGCGAGCCTCTTATGCTGGGGCGAGCCCGACCGCGGGCTCACGGTCAGCGAGGCCTTAATAGACAAGCTGTGCGCGCAGATTAAACAGGTGCAGCCGGCAGCGGTGTTCTTCCCCGGACCCTTAGAGGCGCATCCCGATCACCGCATTACCGCGCAGCTTGTGTGGCGTGCGCTGCAGAAGATGGAGGAACAGCAACAGCGAAACGCCATGCAAGACACGGCTGGGGCAACGGGATCCGAGACCGCGCAGTCCCCGCAGGCATTCTCCTACGAGATCAGCAACCAAAACCCCATCAATATAATGCTAGACACCACCGAGGTGATCGAGGCCAAGGCGCGGGTGATGAGCTGCTACGATAGCCAGAATAGCGAGAACAACTACGAAGACCTCGTGCTCGCGCTAGACAAAGGTCGCACCTTCACCATGCCCCCCGAAGTTCAGCACTGCGAAGGGTTTTATCACTACAGCCCGGCGCAGCGCGCGCAGCCCTTGCAGACAGTAACTCAGGAAATTATCGCTAAGTATTTCTAGCGGCTTGCTCAGAGGCTTGCTCAGGGGCTTGCGAGAGGCAAGTGATCGGGCGGGTAAGCTGGACAAGTAAAAGGCCGCACCTTCACCATGCCGTCTCCCAACCCGAGTGCAGCACTGCGAAGGGTTTTACCACTACAGTCCGGCGCAACGCGCGCAGCCCTTGCAGACAGTAACTCAGGAAATTATTGCGCAGTATTTCTAGCGGCTTTCTCAGAGGCTTGCTCGCTGCTTCCTAGTGCAGACCCGTCGGCGCGGTCTCGCCCTGCTTGGGCGAGCTGTCTATCCACTCCGGCCATAAATCCTGTGGCCACTGCGCTTCCTGCCACTGGCTGTGCAAAATAATTAGCCACTGTCGCAGTTCAACCGGCGCCATGCCGAGCTGCACGCCGCCCACCGCTTGCCCTTTGTCGCCGCGCTTGAAGGTGAGCGTGAGCACGCCGTTGGTGGCCTTGGTGACATCCACCTCGTGAACTAACCAAGAGTCGTCGCGTACCTGCTGCAGGCCTGCACCGGTTTCGATGGGCGCGTCGGCGGCGGGCATCGCGGGCACAGGCACGGCGGCCTGGGGTTCTAACCGGGCCTTGGCGGCCTGCTGGGCAAAATCTTGCATGACCTCGGCTTGACCGAAATCCTGCTGTCCCTCGCCGCCCTCGGCCCTAGCAATCTCGCCTAGCCAGTCGAGTAAATGCGGGAGTAGGCGTCGTAGAAGACGCTGGGTAAGCCAGAAGCAGCGGGTGTCGTCGGGGCTGACCTCACCTGTTAGGCGGAAGCGATCTTCGGCCTGGGAGTACACGCTGGTGACGCGCTGAATTTTAGCGAGCTCGGCCATGGCGGCTTAGCGCTGCGTGGTTGGTTCTAGCCAACCGCTCACTTCAATGAGGTCGTCGGCGCTTAGCAGGCCAGCTTCTCGCTTCAGAACGAGCAGCGACTTCACGTGTTCGTAGCGCACCTGCTGCAGGTCGCGTTCGGCGGCAAACTGATCGCGAATCGCGTTCAACACATCGACGCTGGTAACCGCGCCAAGCTCAAAACCGCGCTGCATGGCCGTTGCATTGAGCTGTGTCGATTCGACGAGCTTCTCTGCAGCGGCAATAATCTTCTCACTCGCCTGCACCTGCAAATAGGCGCTGCGCACCGACTCGCCGGTTTGCAGCTGCACGCCGCGCAGTTCGTTCTCGGCGATCAAAGACTGGCTATTGGCTTCGCGCACCGCGGCGCGGTTACTGCCGCCGGCGAAAATTGGCACCGACACATCCACGCCCACGTAGGTATTGTCTGTGCGCTGCAGCGGAATATTGTCGAAACCCACGTTGGAGTCTTGGCGCTGCAGCACGAGGGAGACCTGCGGCATGTAGGCACCGCGGCGCTGGGAGATCTGCTTCTTCGAGGCCTCAAACGCAAAGCGCTGCGCCTTAATGGCGAAGCTGTTCTTCTCCGCCTGATCAACCCAGTAGTGAAGATTGTTCTCCAGCGGCGGCACCACCGCGTCTTCAGCTAAGCGGAACAGCACGCCGGGCTCTACGCCGCTCACCGCGCGCAAAGACTCCAGCTGAATATCCAGCGCGCTCTCTAACTGTATCTGCTGCGCTTCAACCGCGGCTAGACTCGCCTGAGCCTGATAGAGATCGGTGACCTGCGCAAGCTGACGCTCGTACAGAGATTCGATCTGCTGCAGCTGATTGCTCACCGCTTCGTATTCCGAGGCGCTAGAATCCAGCGCGTCCCGCGCCTGCAGGGTGTCGAAGTATTTCTCCGCAACTTCGGTTAGCAGCACGGCGAGCTCTCCGTAATACTGCGCCTCAGCCTGATCTTCCCGCAGCACCGCCTGCGCGCGCGCAGCGAAAGCCTGCCAGTTAAACAGCACCTGCGTGAGCTGCAGAGAGTAGCGGTTACCGTCGAACGTGGTTTCCTGCCCGCCTTGGTTGCGCGTGTTGTCCGACAAGCTCGCGTTAGCGCGGACCTGCGGTAGCAGCTGACCGGTCGCTGCGCTACGTCGGGCCGCGCCAATGTTCAAATTCTCCTCGGCAATACGCAGACGCGGGCTGTAGTCGAGCGCCGCGCTGAAGAAATCCTGTAGGGTTTCGCCTACCACCGGGGCGTTGGACGAGCCGAGTGCCGGAAGCTCAGCAGCCTGCGTAAACGGCGTGCATAGCAGGCTCGCAGTCAGCGTGAGAGCTACGTGAAGCTTAGTTTTTGAAAACAGAGTTTGGGTAGTGCTCAACATGATTATCCGTCGCAGTGCGCGCGCGTGGCGCTGCGCACTAGTCTTCTATGAAACTGCGGGCCATTGCATTAGAGAATGGCTTGAAGAGGTATTGCAGCAGGGTGCGCGAGCCCGTGGCGATAAACACCTCGGCGGGCATGCCTGGCAGCAGTTCGAGCTCGCCGAGATCGTTCATGCCTTCGGGAGTCACTTCAACGCGGGCTAGGTAGTAAGACATGCCGGTAGTGTCGTCTACCATTGCGTCGGCCGACAGGTTCAGCACTGTGCCGAAGATCGTTGGCGTGCGATTGCCAAAGCTGGAGAAACGGATCGTTGCTTCCTGGCCCTCAAACACGCGGTCGATATCCAGCGGCGACACGCGCGACTCGAGAATAAGTTCTTCGGTGAGAGGCACTATCTCGGCGATAGGTGTGCCAGGGCCGATCACGCCGCCTTCGGTGTGCACCTGCATGCCGTTTACCACGCCGGCAACCGGCGCGCGTACGGTTGTGCGGCTCACAATATCCTGCAGCGCGGTAGTGCGCTCTTCGGCGTCTTTAAGCCGGGTCTGTACCTCGCCCAGCTCGTTCACCACTTCGTTTTGGAATTCGCGGTTTAGCTGGAGAATCTGCATGCGCGTCTCGCCAATCTGCACCTCGGTAGAGGCGATCGTAGCCGAAAGATCCGCAGCCTCGCCTTGGTAGGTGGCAAGATTGCGCTCAACCGAGCGCAGGCGCGCTTTGTCCGAGAAGCCTTCGTCTAGCAGGGCTCGGGTGTCGCTTAGCTCGTCGGCAAAAGACTCAGCCAAGGTTTGCTTGCTGTCTTTTAATGCCGCTAGACCCACGAGCTTAGACTCGAGCTGGCCGATGCGCTGCTCTAGCACCTCGATGCTGCCGTCGCGCGTTGCCTTGCGTGCAGCGAATATAGATTCCTGTGACGCTTTTTCCTCCGCCGCTGCGCTATTATTTAGCGAGGCGGGGAAGGCAATGGCATCTAGATTGTCACGTTCTGCTAGCAGCCGCGCTTCCCGCGCCTGCAGCGCAATGAGCTGCGAAGTGGCGATCTCTAACTGGGCAACGGGCTGCGTGCTGTCCATCTCTAAAAGCGGCTGGCCCTGTTCAACTACGTCGCCGTTTTGCGCAAGAATCGTTCCGACGATGCCACCTTCTAAATGCTGCACTGTCTTCTTGTAGGTCTTAACTGTGACCTGACCCGGCGCGTGGGCAGCGCCGTCTAGCGGGGCAAGCGCAGCCCAGCCGCCAAACACCACAAACACTAAAAAGAAGATGCCAAGCCCAACGCGGCGCGGCATATCCATGCTGGTTTCAATTAGTTCGTCCGCTGCCGAGGCGCGCGGTTTGGCTTGCCGTGTGGGCAGAACCGCTTTTGCGGCGGACTCGGCCTTAGCCGTTGCCGCGTCGTCTACAGCCGAGGCCGACTTCGCTTCGCTGGCGGGAACCTTGGCCACCGGCACGCGTGCCAGTGCCTGCTTTTTCTCACTGGCGTTCGCTTTACCATTCTCAGACGCGCCGTTTGCCGAGTCGTCGTCCTGTGTGTTTTTGTCGTCGCTCACTGTAGTTCTCGTTGTTAATTGCAGCGCTGCTGCTTTGTGAATTCGTTTCGCGGCCGCAAACGCTGCGGCGCCTGAATGCTTAGGCTGGGCGTAAAGCCGGCTTTTTTTCCTGCGGGGCTGCTAGCGCTGCAAGCACTTGGTCCCGCGGACCAAAGCTCTGCGCCGCGCCGTCACGCATGACCAAAATTTTGTCGACACACTGCAGCACCATCGTGCGGTGTGTAATAACGATAACCGTCGCGCCGGCGGCCTTTATGCGGCGAATGGCCTCAACCAGCTCGCGCTCGCCTTGGTCGTCGAGATTCGAGTTAGGCTCGTCTAGCACCAAGTATTTGGGCGAGCCGTAGATTGCGCGAGCAAGTCCAATGCGCTGACGCTGGCCACCAGACAGCACGCCACCGGCGCCGCCTATGACTGTGTCGTAGCCCTTGGGCAGGTTAAGAATGAGCTCATGCACGCCAGCAGTCTTGGCCGCGGCCACAACTTTCTCGGGGTCGACATCACCGAAACGGCTGATGTTTTCAGAGATCGAACCGTCGAACAGTTCAATATCCTGTGGCAGGTAGCCAATGTGCGGGCCGAGCTCGCTGCGGTTCCACGACGCGATGTCGGCGCCGTCGAGGCGCACCTTGCCGCTATAGGCTGGCCAAATACCGAGCAGCGCGCGCGCGAGGCAGGACTTACCCGAGGCGCTGGGGCCAACGATACCCAGAGCTTCGCCCGGGCTTAACTCCATGGTCACGCCGCGCACCACAATGTTTTTCGAACCTGGCGGTACGACCATTACCTGTTCAACGCTGAGCTTGCCCGTAGGCTCGGGCAGCGACATGGTCTCGGCGTCTTTAGGAATTTGCGCAAGCAATTGGCCGAGTCGGTCGAACTGACCGCGCGCCAGCGTGCAGCCTTTCCACGTGCCTACCAGCATATCGATTGGCGCAAGTGCGCGGCCAAGCAACAGTGAGCCGGCAATCATCATGCCCGGCGAGATTTCCTGTTGCAGCGCGAGCAGCGCGCCGAGGCCGAGCAGCAAAGACTGCATCACCATGCGGAAGGTCTTCGACAAACTTTGCAGGATGCCCGCCCAGCGGCTGGCGTCGGTTTGCAGCGTGAGCACTTTATCGAAGCGCGCCTCTTGGCGATGGCGCAGGTCGTCGGCCATACCCATGGCTGCAATCACTTCTGAATTTTTGATCGTGCCGCTGATTTGGTTGTTGATCGACGTAGACTGCGTGTTGGCGTCCTGCAGTTTCTTGCTGGTGACTTTCTCGGTGGTGTAGGCCAGCGCGATCATCACGATGCCTGCGAAGATTGCCGCGTAGCCAAACATCGGGTGGAACATAAACATAACGAACACGTAGATCGGAAACCACGGTGCGTCGAAGAAAGCGAACAGACCGTTACCCGTTAAAAACTGACGCAGGCTTGACAGATCGTTCAGAGGCTGCGCGTTGCTGACCATGCCGCCGGTAATGAGTGCGCGCTTAAAGGTGGCGTCGGAGACGCGGCGGCGCAGATTTTTTTCGATGCGGTTGCTTGCCGAAATCAGGATCATCGAGCGCACCCACTCGAAGCCGCCAAGCGCCGCGGTCAGCGCAACCATAAGCAGGGTGAGCATGGCGAGAGTCGAATAGCTGCCGCTGGAAATCACTCGGTCATAAACCTGCAGCATATAAATGACAGGCACGAGCATGAGCAGATTCACTGCCGCGCTGAAGAAACCCGCGTAGATAAAGTAGCGCTTCACGTCTTGGAATGCGTCGGCGAGTTCTGGGTATTTCGCTGGAGTCTGCGTGCTCATAATTTACTGTCTATTCACTTTCGTTAATTTTTAGTCGCGGCTGCGCGCTGTGTTCTTTCTAGTTCTTCTCATTTTCTTACTTTTATTTCCAACACGCTCGCGCCGAACTTTTCCGGCTTTGCGGTGATTTAACCGCCTAGTGTACGCGAATGAGGCCCGCTTGCGCGGAATTGCCGCAATCTCTAGCGAGTACCCTTTGTGGGGGCTGCGCGGCTTTATTCAACGGCGCCGCAGGCGAAGCCCCTTTTCACTCTGTGCTGTTTTTACGCGCCGGCCCTATTTGGGTGCGGCCTTACAGTTCTTTTTCGCCCTCGGCAAAAGCGCGCAGTTCATCAACTTGGCTAACTATTAATGAAGTCGTGCCTTCGCGCCTAACAATCTGGCTATTCTGCAGCGACTGAAACACCCGCGTGACGGTTTCACGGCTGATGTTCAGCATGATCGCAATCTCCAGATGTGTCGGCGGATTGCGAATCACTGCCTCTTCTTTAGTCTTTTCTTTCTCTGGCACTAGCAGCCACAGCTGGCAGCAGACCCGCTGCGCGATATTCGGCAGCCCTAGCAGAGAGCGCTGGAACGTCATTTTACGCACGTTGGCCGCGACCTTGGCGTTGAGTACAGCAAACAGCTCCGGGTGCTGGCTAAGCAGCTCCTGCATTGCCTGCAGAGGCACGCTCACAATGACCGACGCAGTAAGCGCCATAACGAACTCAGGTAGCGTACCGCCGTCAAATAGGCACAGCTCGCCGCAGTACTCGCCAGGTTCGACGAAATAAAGCCCAACTTCCCGGCCATCGATTGTAAAATCAACGCCCTGCAGCCGTCCCTCGAATAAGAAGCACAGCTGGTCTTCGTTCTTGCCCGCATGCAGCACAATCGCTCGCCGCGCCGCCTTGCGCACGCTGCACTGCTGCGCGAGCGCAGCAAGCGTTGCGTCCGGCAATCCGCTCAAGAGCGGAAAGGTTTTTAGCAGTTGCGGTGTTACCACCATAGTGAGCGTGTCCTGGGAGCTTAGCTCTCTTAGTTTTCTTGCTGACAAAAACGAGCTTTAACGCACAGTTGCCGAATTTTCACGACAAATGCAGCCTTTTGAGCCATTTTCCGCCAGAATTTCTGCAGACATGCCTGCAAAATATGAAAGAACCCACTAGCACAGCGGCCACGTAACCCTTAACTTAAGCCGTGATTTTCGCTGCGGGGCGCGATTATAGGTGGATCATTAGCGCCCAAGTAAGGGCGATCAAAGGCCTGTGTGACCCGAGTCACGCGTCCTCGTCAGGGATTCAATTATCTTTAACCTCAAGCAGAATTCGCCTATTTGAAGCTGGACGAAATTTAGTCAAACACCAGCTAGTAACAGCCAACAGCGGTAAACATGAACAGCACAGCAAATTCACACAGCGTTCAAGCGGAGGCTCTTCTTACAAGAGTTTCGCTACGAACCCCAGCCAGAGCCCTGGCCAGGGCGGTCTGGGTGTTTGCTGTGCTTGCGGGTCCGGTATTGCTGCCTATGCATTCCAAGACCGTGTTGGCGGCGGAAACCATTCCCGCCGAGCCCGCCAAGCGTGTCGAGCAATCAGTCGACGTGGGCTCCGTGAGCCTAGTGCTGGGCCGCGCCTATGTTGAACGCGGTGGCCTGCAGGACCCCGACCAAAAAACCTCGCGTCAACGCCTACAAGCGGGTGATGCGGTGCGCGTAGGCGATCGCCTCTACACCGAAGCCGGTGGTCACGTGCACGTGCGTTTCGTCGACGACGCGCTTGTGAGCGTCCGTCCTAGCAGCACCCTAGACATCGTGCGCTATGACTACGATGCCAAAAATCCAAGCGACTCCGCAGTGAAGTTCGAGCTGAGCGAGGGCGTCGCCCGCGCAATCTCGGGCGAAGCCGCAAAGTCTGCTCGCCAGCGCTTCCGCTTGAATACGCCCATCGCCGCTATAGGTGTGCGCGGCACCGACTTCGTAGTGAGCGCAGACGCGCTTTCAACCCGCGCGCTGGTTAACGAAGGCTCCATTGTCGTGGCACCATTCTCTAGCGAGTGCAGCGTCGAGGCCCTCGGGCCCTGCGCAGCGGACGCGGTGGAGCTCACGCAAAACACCTTGCAGGCGGTTGAGGTCAATCAACTCGCCAGCACGCCGCAGCTAGTGGCTAGCGCATCGGCGCGGGTACGCTCTGCACTGCGCGGCTCAGACTCACAGGTCGAGGCAGCAGATATCGCAACTGGCGACATTGCAGCAACCGAGACGCAGCCGGCCAGCGACACAGCAGACTCCACAGACGTTTATGTGGAGAGCGTCGCCAATGACAAAGTGGTGGTTGCCGAAACCACCGCGGCAGCCACTGCCGCCGAGCCAGAGCCCGTAGACTTTACCCCCACGGCAGCGCTGACCGCCGCCACCACGGCAGACAGCCAGCTGGTCTGGGGCCGCTGGTCTGACACAGATCCAGGCGATGACCTGTTCTCAATTGCCGCGAGCGATGCCCGCGTCGACCGTAAGCCGACTGTTTCTAATCTCAACGGCTCTATTCTTTACCGCAGCGAGCCCAACGGCGCTCGCATAGACAGCGCTTTGTCCCAAGTCAGCTTCGATCTTTCTGCAGCGCAGGCTTTCTTCGATTCCGCCAGCGGCAAATTCGCCATGCGAGTAGGCGGCGGCGCGCTGTCGCTCGACTTCATAGAACGCAGCTTCAACACGGCGCTCAACCTAGACCACGCAGCCACGGGCGCTATCGATTTCACCGCAACAGGATCGATTTTAGACGGCGGCTACCTGCGTCTGCGTTCCGACAGCCAGAACGTGCTGGGCGCGGTTTCTACCGACGGCACTGAAGCGAGCTACTACTTCGATCAGCAGATTGGCAGCGGCACGATTAGCGGCATCACCCTGTGGGGTGCACAGTAATGTCGGCCGCTAAGCACACAGCAAAGCTCACACTGGGTCAGCGCCTCACCGCCCTGCCGCTGCTGCGACAACTGGTGGCGATGTCCCCCGCTCGCGCTCGCGTAGCCGTAATGGTATTGGCCGCGGCGCTTACAGCGCTGCTGTTTACACTGCCGGGCAGTAAAGCGCAGCTGAGCGCCTTGGAAGAACGCGTCGGCGCACTGGCGTGGACCCTAGCGCCAAACACCGAAACAGAATCTCGACTCGTTATCGTGTCCATCGACGAGCGCAGCCTCGCCGAGGTTGGCCCTTGGCCTTGGTCGCGTGAGACCCTCGCAGAGCTCAGCACAGCGATTACCGACGCCGGCGCACAATTGCAGCTGCACGACATTCTCTATGCCGAAGCGAAAGACGGCGACCAGCAGCTAGTAGCCGCGCTTAACCGCGCGCCGGGCGCAGTGATCGCTCAAATTCCCGTGCTCGACGTCAATCAGGCAGCAGATCTCGCGCCACAGACCGTGCGCGCCGGCCAGCTAGGCGGCCAGCTCAGCGGCATCGCCTGCTCGCAGCAGGGGCTTGTGAGCAGCTCCAGTTACTTGGCGCCCCACGCCGGATTCGCAGGCATCGCCAAAGGCCACATCGCACCAATAGTTAATTCCGACGGCTCCATCTCTAAGCAGCCGGCAGCGGTCTGTATAGACGGCGAAGTTTATCCCGCTCTCGCTTTGGCAGCCCTGCTTGAGGCTTCAAACATGGGTCTTCCGCAGGACGCAGCCCAGCGCAACGGGGCACAGCTGCGCGCCGGAAGCTCTTTGTTCAGCGCACCCCAAACACTAACTCTCGATGCCTACCCTGGCCTCAGTGTTCCGCTAGACGCCAACGGCAACCTGCGACTCTCCTACAGCCGCGCACCTAGCAGCTATATCGCTGTACCGGCGGTTGATGTCCTCAACGGAGCGGTTGAGCCTGCGCTATTCGATAACGCCTGGGTGCTCGTAGGTGCCACGGCCTTCGGTATGGGCGACGTTGTGCCTACGCCTTATAGCGGCGCAACGCCAGGAGTAGAACTACAGGCGCGCATCCTTGGCAGCGTGCTCGATATGGCCGTGCCTTACACGCCCAGTGGCGCCGCCGGTATGCTAATTGCTCTGTCCTTTGTGTTCGCATGCACTCTGCTCGCCGCCCCTACATTCCAGAACGGCCGGTTCACATCGGCTACGCTGCTAGCTTCGATTATTGCCCTTCCGCTACTCGCACTTGCGCTGCACGCACAGCTGCTGCGCAGCGAAAATATTTGGCTAGGCTGGATGATGCCGTCGGTGTTCGCGCTCTTCGCTGCAACGCTCCTTATTGCGCTAGAACAGGTGCGCACCCGCAGCCAGCGCGATCGCGTCTTCGCTAACTTGGCGAGCTACTTGCCAGGCGACGCCGCCGCAGAGATCGCCTACACGCTGCCAACTTCGAACATCAATGCGCAGCGTCAGAACGTGACGCTGCTTAGCGCAGACCTACGTAATTTCTCGGCATTTAGCGAAGCCCGCACGCCAGAGGAGACCGCGGCGGTTTTGCACTTTTTCTTCCAAAAAGCGACAGAGATTATAGAAGCCCACGGCGGCAAGCTGCACGAATATAAGGGCGATAGCATTCTAGCGCTGTGGCAAACCCAAGACGTCGAGTCCGCCAATCAGGCGTTGCAGGCGGCTCAGCAGCTCGTTGCCGAAATAGACGCCGTGTCGCTACAGGCAAAAACCCCTTACGGCCTTGAGCCGCTGGCCCTGGGCGTTAGCATCGAGCAAGGCCCGGCCTTAGTAGGCTCAATTGGCCCGGCGCATCGCCGCTCGCACACGCTGCTCGGCGACACCGTAACGGTCACTCTGCGAATGCAGGAGCTTACCGCTGAACTCGCTCAGCCTATTCTCATTGGCGAAAGCGCAGCGCGTCAGCTTGACCCCGCGCTGCTTCAGTCGCAGGGCAGTTTCCTGCTAGACGGACTAACCATTCCGCACGTGCTGTTTGCCCTACAGCCTAAGCAGGAAGAGATGCCTTCTCTCACTCAGGCTCTGCAAGAAACTGAAGGACAAGACGGTCAGCCACAGCCAAAGCTGCGTCTGCTTTCTGGCGGCCGCCGCTAAATACCCCCGCTGTTAACTAGCCGCGCAGCTAAACCGGTACGCGCGTGAATTGTCACGAGTGGTTTAGCTTTTCAAATTCGAATAAGAGCCGGCCCTGCCCAAACTGCTAGGGCAAGCCAAACTCGCCTGCCTGTGCTAATCTGCGCGCATTATTTGTAAAGTTAACTACTAGTATTTTTTGAGAGTTTCTGGGTATGCCCAACTTGTCCGGCATCAGTGGTGGCGTGGCCATCTTGCCGTGTAAAGCTTCTCTCGGTACCCGCAGTGCGTGTGCTCGATTGACCGATAACAGTGGCTACCCTGTTTTTCGATACAGCCTGTTAAGTGGCGCCGTTAAGCACATGCGTGACGCCTCTTATAGCTGCGCCCGCTCAAAGCCTCGTAGCAGTAAGCCGTTCCCCTTTCTTGTCAGCTCTCTAGCCCGCGCACTATTTATCGCGAGCCTCGGCAGCATTGCGGCGCCCGCGCTAGCGCAAACCGACGCAGGCTCACTAATCGACGCGGCCGCTCAAACCGGCTCACAACCCGCAGCCGCAGAAACCCAAGCAAACTGTCCGGCGCTCGCGCCTTTCTACCCCGGCGCGTACTTTCGCAGCGAGGGAGGCGGCAGCCCGGGCAATAATTCCGCACCCGAGGCCACGCCGGAGAGTCAGCAGCAATGGCAGCGGCTAGTCAGCGAGCTTGTGCCTCTGCAGTCTCGCTGCCTGCGCTCATCGGAGTATTACGCACTGCTGGGCGCTGCGCAGCTTAACGCCGGCGCGCCAGACCTTGCCGCCGAGGCGCTAGAACGGGCCCTGCTGCTGGACGCCGACAACGGCGCGGCGCAAATCGACTATGCCGAGGTACTGCTGCGCCAAGGCCAGCTCTTCCCAGCACTGCAGCTCAATGCCGTGCTGGAAGCCCGGGAAGATTTGCCAGAGGAACTGCGGCAGAGTGTCGTTCAGCGCGGCACGCAGTGGCGCGACCTCACCAAACAGAACTCGGTGCAGCTAGACGTATCGGGCGGCTTCGACAGCAACCTCAATGGCGCACCAGATTCCGGCCAGCTCACGCTCACCTTATCCGGCGAGCCCGTGGTATTGAACCTGACCGAAGACTTTCAGCCGGTAGAGGGCGCGTTTAGTAATCTGCGCGCCAGCACCCGCGCGGTCACGCTCACCGAGGCCGGCCGCCGGAGCTGGGACCACGAAGTGCGCGCCCGGGTGAGTGAAGACCGCCAGTCAGACCTGCTGCAGTTCAGCTCGCAGTTCTCTCAAGCCACCGCGACCCGCCGCCGCAGCGTGCTGTTCGAGGCCGGCGCGTCTAGCATTTTCTTCGGCGGCAGCTCGCTCTACACGGCAACCCAGGCGCGGCTGCGGGTGCAAAGCAATACCTCCAAGCGCTGTGCGCCGGTTTACGACCTCGCATCCCAGTACCAGCGCTTCCACGCCCAGCCTGCGCTAGACGCCTGGGAAACGAAGGCAACCGTGGGCCTTAACTGCCTCAAAGGCCGAAGTAATGCCGCCGATGTGGTTCAGCGCTACGGCATCGATGCCAGCTACATCGTAAGCAAAGCCCTAAGCGCTAACCGCCCCGGCGACGACCGCGACGGCTTCCAGCTAAGCGCTCGCTACCAGCGCCCGCTGCTGCGCGGCGAGCTGCTGGCACAGGCTACGGTGACCCATCTTAAAGACGAAAACACCTACAGCGCCCTGCTAGCCGGCGGCGACGAGCGCTGGCAGCGCCGCAATCAGGTTTTGATACAGCACCGAACCCCGTTCGCCCTGGGCTCAAAGCCCGCGCTGTTTACGGTCGGGCTGTTTTATCAAGACCAAGCCTCTAACATCGCCCTATTCGACATGGACGACGCCTCCGTTGAACTAGGAATAAGCATTCCTCTTTAGAAACAAAGGCTTAGAAGTTAGGCAGCGGCTCCAAAACTGCCGTTGATCCCCTGCCGCGTGTCAGCGCCAAAGGCTCAAATGGCCGATAAATCAAACCGCAGCGCCAAACGCCGTGTGACACACAACAACTTGTGCCGCTGCCTGCAAAACGACACTAGAAAATACTCATTAAATACAGAAATTTAGCTCAAGCTAATCAAGTATTACTTTGATACAAAAAGTTGTACACCGCGACAGATTTTAGTATTATTCGTTGGATATCTGCTTGCATCGTTGGTTTTCCATCGACTTCAGGCCTGATGTAACGGCGTTTTCCAGCCAATTGTGGGTGCATGTGACTTCAATCACAGGCCAAAACAAGGGCGCTGGCTTATGCTCGTTTTCACGATGGTAAACCGCCGGCCTAACTTTGTGGGACGGGCCGGTCAAAGTCGTCAAGTTTGACGGACATGCTAGACAGATATTTCGAAAAGCAAGACACGTTTAAACGTAAGTAATTTTTTAATTGATCTCTAGGAGATACACCACAATGGCTTTTATTACTGCTGAAACCCGAAGCGATATCATCGCTCTCGTAGTTACAATGCTAGACCGCGCTCCAGACGACGCGCTTCTCAACGAACTCGTTACTGCATCAACTTCAGGCAAGAGCCTGAGCGAAATCGCAGACCACATTGCAGCGAAGGAAGAGTTCACAGACGCGAACCCTGCTTCACAAACTGCTGAAGAATACGCAACTGCAGCGCTCGCGCGTGTCCTCGACGGCACTGGCGTTTCAGCTGAAGCTGAAGCGGAAGCGATCGAGCTGGCTACTAGCTACCTCAACGCCGGCATGTCAAAAGCTGAACTCGCTATTGAGATCAACACTTACCTTTCACAGCCTTCTGTACTCCTAGACGCAAACTTTGGTGACGTTGCCCAGACTTTCGTCAACAAGAACACAGTAGCTGAGTACTACGTACTCGACGCTGACCTAGGCGACCTCACTACCGCTGAGCTCACTGCTGCGCTTGCTAGCGTTACAGCTGAAGCAGACAGCGTTACAGCTGCTACAGACGCCGCTGACGCGACTGCTGCCGCCGAAGACGTGGTTGCTGGCCAGACTTTTACGCTCACTACTAGTGTGGATAGTCTCACAGGTTTAGCGGGTGATGATACATTCAATGCCATACAATCAGGTGGCAACGATGAGACTCTCAGCACAGCTGATACGCTAAACGGTGGAGACGGTGCTGATACTCTCAATATAACAATGACAGAAGACGGAGCATTCAATGCTCCAACTGTTTCAAATATTGAAGTTATTAACG
>JAYOBL010000030.1:0-4940 GCA_038104835.1 Gammaproteobacteria bacterium
TTAACAGCCTGCGCGAACCAGGATTCATCACTGTCTCACCAGAAGTGCCGTCCGACGCGCCAGCCGAGGGCACGGGTCGCGCCGCCGCGAGCAATGCTTGAAGCCGATGGAAAATCTGTGAATCGCCCGCGACACTGCGCAGTGGTGGTTAGCTATGAACCCGACGCGACTGCGCTGCTGAAGCTTTTAGCGCAGCTAGACAAAGAAGGGGACTTCATTGTCGTCGACAACGGCAGCGCTTCGATAGATGAGCTAGAACCCTCTATTCGCGTTTACAAAGGCTGCCGTGCAGTCGACAAGCTCGGCAGGAACGAAGGTCTCGCCCTAGGATTAAATCGCGGCATAGCCTGGGTGCGCGAGCAGGGTTATGACTATGTTCTTTTATTTGATCAAGACAGTCGCCCGGGTGACCAGTTTACCCAGGGTATGCTCGCCGCGCTGAAACGGGCCGAAGGGACGAGCGCACGGCGAGTTGCCGCCGTGGGGCCGAGAATCATCAATCCGCAAACTCTCAAACAAACGCCTTTCAAACTATTCAATCGTCTAGTCGGCCGCTCGAATCGGCGCTACCACGGGCTGCGGGGCGAATACCAAGCCGACTTTCTTATAACCTCGGGCACGCTTATTCCGCTGAATGTCGTCGACTCAGTAGGCCAAATGCGCGAGGACTATTTTATCGACAACATCGACCTAGAATGGTGTTTTCGCGCAAAGGCGCGCGGCTATGATCTGATCGGTACAGACGCAGCGCTGCTCTACCACGCTATAGGCGAGCGCAGTGACCACCCTTGGGTTCGTTCGGGGCTAATCGCGCAGCACAAACCCGAGCGCACTTTTTATTCCAGCCGCAATCGCGTTCACCTTTACGGGAAAGACTATGCGCCGCTAGGTTGGAAATTGCGCGACCTACCGCGCTTCGCGCTAAAGGCGATTTGGCTCATGCTTTTTTCGCCTCATCGCCGCGACTACGCGCGCAACATCCTGCGCGGTATTCGTGAGGCAAGAGGACTCGTTAGTTGACCGCCTCTTCTCAAATCGAACGGGCTTCCACCCGTGTCGCAATACTGCTGTCAACTTATAACGGCGAGCGCTTCCTCGAGCAGCAGCTGGACTCACTGCTCGCGCAGAGCCACGATAATTTCATTATTGTCCTACGAGACGACTGCTCAACCGATTCGACGCCGAGTATTTTGCAGTACTACAGCGACGCGCATCCGCAGCTGTTTCATAAGATCAAAGACGACGGCTGTAATCGCGGGCCTAGCGGCAGTTTCTCCCTGCTCTGCGAATATCTATTAAGTGAAAGTTCTGCCTTGGGATTCAATGGAGACAACATCGTTGCCTGTTTTTGCGATCAGGACGATGTGTGGGCGCCTAATAAAATTGAATTGAGCGTTGCCGCGCTGCTTGCCGCCGAGGCCGGCGATAAGTCTAAACCGGTTTTAGTACACACCGATTTGCGTGTTGTCGATGCTTCTTTGCAGCCCATTGCGCCTTCCTTCGTAAGCTATCAGGGGCTGGAGATCGAACGCCACGCATTCGCCCATCTCGCCGTCAGTAATCTCGTGACCGGCTGCACGGCCTGCTTTAACGGTGCGCTGCTTCGAGTCGCCTTGCCGGTGCCGAAGCGCGCGATAATGCATGACTGGTGGCTGGCGATGGTAGCTGCAGGTTTCGGCAAGCTGGTTTTTCTGGAGGAGACACCGATCGCCTATCGCCAGCATGGCAGCAATGCGGTAGGCGCGAAGCCAAAGAAAATTGAGCAGAAAGCCGCTGGCTTTATCGCAAGACTCTTCGCGCTCGAGCGCAACGAGCATCTTGTTGACGTCGCTAAGCAGGCGAGGGAGTTTAGCCGCAGCTTTGGCAGCCAGCTGTCATTCGCTCAGCGCAGGGCTCTGTTCTTTTGCGCCCGCATGAATACTCAAAACGCGATCGTTCAGCGAGTTTTTTATCGTCTCGCCAGAGCGAGCTAGGATTGCCGTTTAGGGCAAGCGGATCTCATTGAGTCGCGCCCGCATTTTCTCGCCAATAGCCTTGGGCGAGAAATTTCCCTCAATGAATCGTCGCGCGCGCTCGCCGATTTCCACCGCGAGCTCGGGCTGAGCAATGATCTGCCGCATAGCCTCTGCCGCCTCCGTGATATCAGGATCGGCCCAGCGCTGGCCCCGCTTATAGGGCCCGTAGTCGCGCTCGAGTTCGACGAGTTCGCAGGCAATGGGGAAGCAGTGCTCGGCGCGGGTGTACTCCTGCGAGCCTGACCAATCGCTCAAGATCACGGCCTTGCCTAAAGCCATAGACTCCGCCGGTGCAAGGCCAAAGCCTTCGCTGCGATGCAGTGAGACGAAACAGTCGCAGGCGGCGATGAGTGAGTCGATTTCGCGCTTGCTGTGGTCTGCTGTGAGCAGAATGATGTCGTCGCGGCCGCCGACAAGCTCATCCAGTGCCTGCAGAGACTCGGCGTCGGAATTATTTACCTTGAGTACCAAGCCGGCCGCGCCGTCGGCTTCAGGAAAAGCTTGAAGGTAAGCCGTAAGAGCCGCCTTGGGATTCTTCCTCTCGGCGACACTGCGAGTATCGTACATGGAGAGGAAAAGGGTGCTTGTCCTGGGCAGGCCGAAGTAGTCTCGGTCTAGTTTTGGGTCGGGCTGGGGCGCTACGCAGTGGGGAATACAAACTACGGGTTTGTCGGTTTCTTTCGCTATGGCCTCGCGGACGAACTCAGAGGGCACCCAGATTTCATCGATCAGCTCCAGAGCCGGCTGCCAGCTGGCTGGCATGACCTCGAGCTCCCATGCCCAGAAGGCGATCTGGTAGCTATTGCTGAGAAGATACTGAGGTATCGCATGCTGCGCGGCGGCGAGATGGTCTGCGTTGATATGCCAAAGACTTATATCGAAGGGCGCGTCTTCGCGTTCTTTATGCTGCCAAGAGACCTCGCCCATTCGCGCCGAATTGCCAAGCTCGTAATTAATAATGCCGAAATCTACGCCGGCTTCCTGCAGCGCACGAGCATCAGACCTTGCCCCTTCGCCTAGGCCCATCTCTGCGCGGATATAGCCAATTAGATTGACGCCCTGCGCACTTGCCGATTCAGCCGCTTCGAATTGAGCCGGCGCAATGCCTGCGAGTTTTTCTTTGTCAGTCAGAATAAGCTCCGGCGCACAGTCCGCCGCAAGAGTTCCAAGGTTGGGGTTGTAGTAGCTGTCGCCAGCATCGAAATACTCACCCCAGCGCTGCCACATCGTCGCTTCGTCCTCGGGGTGTTCTGTCGCCTTGCGAGAGATGCTCTCGTGGTGAATTAGGGCGCTGCGCGGCGTCCAGATATTCACGTAGCCCTGCGACAGCAGTTTCAAGCACAGGTCGATATCATTGCCGACTACTCGCAGCGATTCATCGAAGCCGCCGACTTCTTCGAACTTTGCGCGGCTGACTAGCAAGCAGGCGCCGGTGTTAGCCGACACCTCGCGCGGGAGGCGATGAAGCTGACCCTGCAGAGAATCGCTTGGGTCCAGCTTGTGGAATAGGTGCGTCGCGCCGCCGCCTAGATTAACTAGCCTGACGCCGGCGTGCTGTATTTTGCCTTCGGGATAATAGAGCATCGGGCCAACCGCACCGACTTCCGATCGCTGCGCTTGCTTTAAAAGCTCGCCTAGCCATGACGGATCGGTGATCTCGATATCGTCATTGAGGAACAGCAGATACTCGCCGCTGCACTGGCTAACCCCAATATTGTTGAGCTGGGGCCAGTTGAATTTGAAATCGCACTCGACCAGCTTCACTGCCTTGGACTTAAGATAGCTTATCCCCTCGGGATAGTTGCCTCTGCTGTTGTCCAAGATAATGACTTCATAATTGGAATACTCGGTAAGAGTATTCAGCGTCTCGATACATGGCTTGATCAGCTCAAGTTTGCCCATTGTCGGAATAATGATGCTAATAAGAGGCTGCGCAACAAGAGCGCGGTCTACATAGCGAACAAGCCGCTCGCCCTGACCCTGCGAGCTGACACGCGCTGTGGGCTCGCGTTCGGATAAATAATGCTCAAGCCAAACGTCTTCTAAACCCTGCCGAGCTGATCTATTGCCTTGGGTTTCGCTCCAAAGAACCTGCGGGACGCGCTTCACCGAGCCTGCCTCAGACCCCAGAACTAGCAGCAGGTAGTAGCGCAGCGAGACGCCGCTTTGCGGGTTCTTTGCGATGACGCTGACGAGCGCGGAGTGCAATTGCTCGGTATCGCAGCGGGCGAAGAGCGCAGAGGAGAAAGCGTAAACGCCTCCAACGTAGTCTCGGCCCATGAGGTGTTCACCGGACCAGCCGAAGGTGAACTCTGGCTGACAATGACTGCCATCAGCGTCGAGTAGGTCGTGGTCGCTGTAGATAAGCTCGGCGTTCAATGCCTCGCGACTTAGCTCACTGTTTAGCTCGCGACTAAGCGTGTCGACGGCGTCATGTCGTAGGTATTCGTCCTCCGCCACAAGCATGACTGCCGAATGAGAGTTACACGCCGTGCGAATAGAAGCCAGCAGCGCTGCAACGCCTTCATTGATATCGCGAGTAAGCAGTTGCTGCGGCTTAAAGGGCAGTACTGCGATTTCGCTGTGCGACACTTGCTTGCTGCGCACAAACGAAGCTCGCTCCGCAATCCAGAGTCGATAGTGCTCCGCGACCGACAGTTTAACGACGCTGCGATTGACAGTCTGTTTGGTAAAGCCGTCGTTAAAGTGTAGTGCAATGTTGAGCTTGCCCTCGGGCAGGAAACGCTTCAGCAGCTCCGTGCGAAAACCCGAGTGGCGTGCAGACTCTATTTCGGGAAAAGAGGCACCCACGTCGATGCGCTCGCGGCTTGGGCTGAGGGTGCAGTACAAAACCCCGTTAATGACGACTTCGATCTGCACCGGGCCTGCGGCCGAGAAGGCCCAGCCTTCCAGTAAGAGATCCTC
>JAYOBL010000030.1:4950-5611 GCA_038104835.1 Gammaproteobacteria bacterium
GGGGAATCAACGCTTGCCCTGAGTTCAGGCACAACCGCCGCAGTAGACTCCGGATTTGAATCGGCGCGGCCTACCTGCGATGCGGGAGCGCCGCCGCGAAGTTTTCGAGCTATGAAGCGCAGGGGCTTTGTGAGCTTCCATGACCACGAATTGCTTAACAGCGTAAGCTGCGCGCGTAGTGCATTGACCTCAGCATCTAATTCTCTTAACTGGTTTTTAGATTCTTCATGCTCGTTTTCTTCTTTGAGAAGCTGTTGGCGCAGTTCTTCCTGCTTACTAAGTTCTTTAGAAATTCTCGACTCGTATTTATTGGCCAAGTCCCGACGCTCGAGGTGATGCTTGTCGAGCTCGGCTGCGAAATTGGCCTGGGAGTCTTGCAGCGCTCGCTGCTGCTCAAATATTTCCGCCGTTCGATCTAGGCTGCCGAACGTTGAGTTGAGCTGCTCGCCCGACCAGCGCGGTACCCATTTCTCTAGCACCTTGGTGCGCGCCTGAGCGTTGGCACTGCTCGGCCTGTATTTGTCGGCTATTTCTGCGACAGGAGTTTCGGAATCGCCGCCGCCGCCGCCGACCGGTCGCCTGTCCTCCGAATGTATCTACTACACATCTTACGCTGCCTACGGTCACAAGAGGCAGTCTACCTCGATGGTCCCAGTCGAAT
>JAYOBL010000030.1:5621-15200 GCA_038104835.1 Gammaproteobacteria bacterium
CCGCGATAGAAGGCAGAGACCGTGTCGATATGAAAAAACTCACCGAGTTCGGCTAGCTGCAGCCAAAAGTCCCAGTCTTCATAAATAGGCAGAGACGTATCGAGCCGGCAGCCTTCGTCTAAGGCGCGCCGGCGAAAGAGCACTGAGTGGATGGGCATAAAGTTGTCGCGGCGCAGCACGGCGGCTGAAAATTCTTCGGCGAAGAACTCTGGGATTAGTGTGCCGTCTTTTAGTGTTTTCTGTGTTGAGCTATAGACCGCTATCGCTTCGTTGCGCGCGCGCAGTTCCGGGACTAGGTTCTGTAAATGGTCCTTGCCGATCCAATCGTCATCGTCAAGAAAGAGAACAAACTCGCCGCTACAGGCATCTAAGCCAAGATTGCCAGCGCTGGCTCTATCGTGCTGCTGCCCGTCGCTTATCAGCGTGTAGCTTGGAGGGTTCGGAATTGATGCGAGACAAGGCACGCCGTCACCGAGCGCATCGACGACAAGGGTTTCACAGTGCAGATAGCTCTGCTGGGCGATCGAACCCAGCGCCTCACGAAGTTCGGGTCGGCCGACTGTGCGTACGATTAGTGAAACCGTCGCCGCAGGAGAGCGTTCGCCTGTCATACGATGCTACTCGGACTTCGCGAGGATTGCGCCGACCACATGGCCGACGAAGTCGAGGAACAGCGTGTCGAGGCTGGTGTTGAAGTAGTCCTCTGACTGGTTGCCTAGAGCCAGCAGGGCGATAATCTCTGAGTCGTGCATGATTGGACAGAGAGCGGTAGAGCCGACCTTGGCGGCGTTGGCGCCGAATAGTTTGGCTATGCTGTCTTTGTCTATTGCCCCGCAATGGGTGCGGCGCAGCCTAAACACGTCGCTAAACTCGCTGGCTAGTTTATCGCCGTTCTCCGTGCGTACCCCGTCGGCGACGCGCAGGCCGGGCTTCGCGACGAGAATAATTTCGCAGGCGTCAACGCTGCCCAATTCGGACAGCTGGTCTTGAGTGATTTCTGCAACCTCTGTCGCGTCCCGTGCGCGCAGCAGTGAGAGCACGAGATTGCGGGTGACGTCGAACAGCTGGTCGTTGTCGCGGGCGTTTTCGAGCAATGAGCCTAATTTCTTGCGCGCCTCGTGCCCGCGCTCTCGCAGCACAACTACCTGGCGCTCCAATAAGGAAATCGCCTTGCCACTCGCGTGGGGTATGCGCAGCTCTGCCAATAGCTCGTCTTGTGCTACGAAGAAATCTGGATTAGCGCGTAAATAGGCCGCGACCTGTTCGGGGCTCAGCGCTTCGTTTAGCTCAGTCTCGGCGGAAGTTGTTGCCTGCGCAGTCTTGTCGTTCATTGGAAAACCCTTTTCTTTCGCTCACAGTGAATCGGCTGTGGCGTTACTGTCTATGCTGTTTTTCTAGTTGTTGGCTTCTGCGATTTTCAATTTTTCGCTTCGTTATTTCGAGGCGACTTCGAAACTATTCTCAGATCATTTTCAGGCCGTTCCAGGCTGCTCCAAGCTATGCCAAGCTATAGCTTGGCCTGTGCTAGAGGCTCAAAGCTCAACCGAGCCTTCATAGGCGGTTACCGCCGGTCCGGTCATTGTTAGCTCGCTTCCCAGCCCTGGGTAGTCGATTTCGAGTTCGCCACCGCGCAGTTTAACTCGCACCCGCGAGTCGACGAGGTCGAGGCTGCGCGCTGCCGCCACTGCGGCGCAGGCGCCAGTTCCACAGGCTAAGGTCTCGCCGCTGCCGCGCTCGTAGACTCGCAGTCTACATTCGTTCCTGGTAACTATCTGTAAGAAACCCACGTTGACACCCTGCGGAAAGTCGGGGTGTTGGCCGAGTGCGGGTCCGATTGTCTCGACCTCTGCCGTCTCGCAGTTTTCAACAAAGATAACCGCGTGGGGATTGCCCATAGATACCGCAGAGAACTGAATTGGCAGGTCTTGACCGGCTATGGTCACCGTGGTTTTGTAGCTCTGGGCTTCTTCTTTTCGCTGCAGAGGCAGGCTCGCGGGGTCGAAGTTGGGCGCGCCCATATTGACCGAGACAAGGCCGTTTTCACTGAGCTGCAGGCTAAGCACGCGGTTCACCGTTTCGACTAGCACCGGATTGCTCTGTGTGAGCCCTTTATCATGCACATATTTGGCGAAGCAGCGCGCGCCGTTGCCGCAGTGCTCCACCTCGCTGCCATCGGCATTAAATATGCGGTAGCGAAACTCGGCTTGGTCACTCGACCCCGCCTCAATGAGCAGGAGCTGATCGAAGCCTATCCCAAGGTGGCGGTCTGCGAGTGCGGCGATCTGCTCTGCGTTGGGCTGCAGAGGCTGGGACACGCAGTCGATGACCACGAAGTCGTTGCCGAGGCCGTGCATTTTGGTAAAGGGTAAGCGCATGCTGAGTTTATCGACCGGTAGCCGCCTCGCTGTCGCTTGTTAGCATGGATTCCAGAGCGAGCTGAATATCGAGAGTCTCTCGCTGCCTAACGATCTGGTATTCGGCTCCATCTACCATGACCTCAGCTGCGCGGTTACGCGTGTTGTAGTTGGAGCTCATGACAAACCCGTAGGCGCCGGCGGATCTCACCGCGAGCAGGTCGCCGGCGCGCAGCCTAAGTGGCCGGTCTTTACCGAGAAAATCTCCAGACTCGCAAACCGGGCCAACCACGTCGTAGTTGAGCTCCGGGCGCGAATCGTCGTCGCTTAGCTGTACTGGCACTATCTTCTGCCAAGCGCTGTAGAGAGCGGGCCTCAAGAGGTCGTTCATCGCGCCATCGACGATGGCGAAGTTCTTATGCTCGTTACACTTCACATACTCAACGCGGGTGAGAAAGATGCCTGCGTTGGCCGCGATAGAGCGGCCGGGCTCGACCATGAGGGTGAGGTCGCGGCTCGCGAAGCGCCCGCGCACGGCCTCCATCAGCTCGGCTGGAAGCGGTGGCTCCTCACCATCGTAGGGCACCCCGAGTCCGCCGCCCATGTCGAAATGCTTGAGCACGACGCCCTCGGCGGCCAAGGTATCTACCATTGCTAGCAGGCGATCGATAGCATCGAGGAAAGGCGCGACGCTGGTGAGCTGCGAGCCGATATGGCAGTCGATGCCTACGATATCTAGACCCGGTAGTTGAGCAGCGCGGCGGTAAACCTCGAGCGCACGGTCGCTGGCGATACCGAATTTATTTTCCTTCAGCCCTGTGGAGATATAGGGATGGGTTCCGGCATCGACATCGGGGTTTACGCGCAGGGATATCGGCGCACGCAGGCCCTTTGCAGTTGCGATCGCGCTAATGCGTTCGAGCTCGGCCTCTGACTCTACATTAAAACACTTAATGCCCAGCGCAAGCGCCCGCTCGATCTCGTCACCTGTCTTACCTAGCCCCGAGAAGATGGTCTTGGCGGGATCGCCACAGGCACGAAGCACGCGCTCGAGCTCGCCCCCCGAGACAATATCGAAGCCCGCTCCAAGGCGCGCAAGCACGTCGAGCACGGCGAGATTGGAATTGGCCTTAACCGCGAAGCAGATGAGATGCGGCTGTCCGGCGAGAGCGGTTTCATACGCTCGGTAGTGGCGCTCCAGTGTTGCTCTAGAATATACGTAGCAGGGAGTGCCCACTTGATCGGCAATCTGGCTAAGTGCGAGATCTTCGGCGTAGAGCGAGTCGCCACGATAGTTAAAATGGTCCACTGTGGCTCCTAGCGGGGTTGCGCGGTTAGATTCTGGGCGAGCTGTGTCTCGGGTCTGGTCAGCTCGCCGGTTTGGCCGCAGCTGCCGAGCAGAGCCAGCAGTGCAAAGCTCAAGCCGATAGCACGTAGCGCTCTGGTGAAGCAGGCCGAGCCCGAACTTTGTCGTCCGGCTGCTCTAGTACTTGCTTCAGGGCTGCTGAGGGGAGAGTCAGAAGGCACCGACATGGGGTTTAACCGCCCGATTATTTCGTCAAAATTAGACTCGGGAGTATAACCGCGCAATGTCTATAAACCCAGTCAATAGGGCTACAGCGCGCGCCTTGAAAAAGCCTCACCCCGCACCTATATTCACCCATCGACGCGGCAGCGAGCCCTGAGGCAGCCCAAGAAGTGGCAATGCGCAGCAGCGCCCGACCTCAGTCTCCTCCGCTAGCATCGACCCATCCAATAAGATTCACAGAATAGGAAACTAGGCGATGATTGAAATTAATCACCTCACTAAACGCTTCGAGCAGTTTACTGCCGTCGATGACCTCAGCTTTCAGGTCGCCGAGGGCGAGGTGCTCGGCTTCCTCGGCCCTAACGGTGCCGGCAAATCAACAACCATGAAAATCATCACCGGGTTCCTGGCACCTACCGCCGGCTCGGTGCGTGTCGACGGCCACGATCTTGCGAGCGATGCCCTCGCCGCTAAGGCGCTCATGGGCTATCTGCCCGAGGGTGCGCCCTCCTATGGCGACATGACGACCCTGGACTTCCTCCGCTTCGTCGCCGAGGTGCGCGGCTATCGCGGTGAGGAGCTAGTCGAACGCGTTGGCCGGGTGCTCGCTCAGGTTGAACTGGAATCGGTAGCCCTGAAAAAGATTGAGACGCTATCTAAAGGCTTTAAACGCCGCGTGGGGCTGGCCCAGGCCATCATGCACGATCCCAAAGTGCTCATCCTCGACGAGCCTACCGACGGCCTAGACCCGAATCAGAAGCAGCACGTGCGCGAGCTTATAAAGAATCTCGCCCGCGATAAAATCGTCATCGTGTCGACGCATATTCTCGAAGAAGTTTCAGCCGTGTGCACCCGAGCGATTATTATCGCCAACGGCCGATTGGTGGCCGACGGCACCCCAGCTGAACTGGAAGCGCGCTCAAAATATCATCAGGCGGTGAGCGTCACGCTAGGCGCCGACTACGATGTTGCTGCCGATCTTGCGCCACTTACAAAAGTCGCCGGTGTGGAAGTTGATCCGGAAGATCACAGAAGCCTGCAGATACTCGCGAGCGGTGGACAATCCATTTATGCCGATGTGTCTCAGACAGCAAGCGATAAAGGCTGGCCTGTCGAGGAGTTGCATGTAGCCCGCGGTCAGCTAGAGGATTTCTTTAAACAGGTCACGGCACAGGGAGCGCAGCATGGGTAATCTCGGCATATTATTTAAGCGTGAGCTGGCGAGCTATTTCGCAACACCGCTGGCGTATATTTTTATCGTTATTTTCCTTATCACCAACGGACTCTTCACGTTTGAGCTGGGAGGATTTTTCCTGCGCGGCCAAGCGGACCTACTGCCGTTCTTCAGCTTTCACCCTTGGTTATACCTGTTTATGGTGCCGGCGATTGCGATGACGCTGTGGGCCGATGAACGCAAGACCGGAACCATCGAGCTCCTTCTTACTCTCCCGGTGAGGCTTGTTGATGCGGTTCTAGGAAAGTTTTTAGCCGCGTGGGCGCTTACAGGCATCGCACTCGCGTTGACCTTCCCAATTTGGATTACCGTGAACTACCTCGGAGAGCCAGATAACGGCGTTATCTTTGCTGCTTATCTGGGCAGCTGGTTTATGGCCGGTGGCTTTCTCGCTATCGGCTCGTGCATGTCGGCTGCGACGAAGAATTCGGTGATCGCGTTTATTCTTACGGTCAGCCTGTGTTTTGTCTTCGTCATCATGGGCTCGCCCATATTGCTAGACGCCTTTCCTGCGTGGGTGCCGCAGGTTGTTGTCGATGCCTTCGCAGCCATGGGTTTCCTCACGCACTACGATTCCATCTCTAAAGGCGTGCTAGATATACGCGATTTTCTATTCTTCGCGGCCTTTATCGGGGCGTGGCTTGCCGCTAGCGCCGTAGTCATTGAAATGAAGAAAGCTAACTAGAGGAGAGCGAAGATGAGTAAGCAAGTACACAGTTTAAAATTTTTGTTCTCGGGCACAGGCCTAGCTGGCCTTGCCGTTTCCCTTTTAGTTGCCGTTGGCCTAATAAGCTCCCTGCCAAGTCTGCGTATCGACCTGACCGAAGATGCGCTCTATTCGCTCGCCGACGGCACGCGTAACATTGTTAGCAATCTCGACGAGCCAATCGAGCTGCTTTTCTTCTACAGCGAATCGGCCAGCGAAGACCAGCCGCAGATACGCAGCTACGGCACGCGGGTGCAGGAGCTATTGAACGAGATCGTGATAGCTAGCGACGGCATGCTTGAGCTGAGCGTGGTCGATCCCGAGCCGTTCTCTGAAGAAGAGGACCTCGCAACACAGTACGGCATTCAGCCGGTGCCTGTTGTTCAAGGCGGCCCTGGGATTTACTTCGGACTGGTAGCAGTAGAGCTAGATCCCGACAAGGATCCTGCGCTGAGGGTGTCAGAGACAATGCCGCTGATTCGGCCCGATCAAGAAGAGTATCTCGAATACGAATTCATGAAACTCGTCACCCGTGTCGCAGAGCCTGATTTGCAGGTGGTAGGTCTACTGACGACTCTGGATATCGATGGCGGCTTCGATCCCATGAGCGGTCAGCCAACTCAGCAGTGGATGATTACCGATTTCATCCGCCAGCTCTATGAACTGCGTCGAGTTGAGACGAGCGCAACGGAGATTGACGAAGACATAGATATTTTAATGCTCGTGCACCCGGAAGGTCTTTCTGAGGAGACGCTATACGCAATAGATCAGCACGTGATGCGCGGGGGTAAGACTTTGGTTTTCCTCGACCCCACCGCCGATACTCTGGTGTCACGTTCGGCTCAGGGCTCGATGATCCCTGCGGGGATGAGCTCCGATCTGCCCGGTCTATTAGAGGCTTGGGGTGTCGAGTATGCAGCGGATAAGGTGCTTACCGACAATACCCTCGCGCTGCGTGTGCAGTTGGGTCAGGGCTCTCGCCCCGTGGCCCATATTGGCATGATCGGTGCAAATAGGTCGGCTTTGGCTAGCGACGATATCATCACTCGCCGACTCGAGACTATTAATCTTTCATCGGCCGGCGCCCTGTCACCCATCGAGGGCTCAGAGATCGCATTCGAACCGCTAATTCAGTCTTCAAGCGATGCGATGCTAATGGATGCTTCGCTACTCGAAGACGTCCTCGATCCCTCGGTTTTATTCGATGAATTCGTGTCGGCCAACGAGCGCTACACGATAGCCGCCAGACTCAGCGGAGTGTTCGCGACCGCGTTTCCGGAGGGGAGGCCGCTTGCCGCCGACGAGGCGGACTCAGAGGTCGGAGAGGGTTCCGAGGATGCGTCGACTGAGCCAGACGAGGCCGAAGCAGACAGCGAGACAGACAGTGAGACAGACGCTGCCGAGCTATCGGCTGTCGATCCTCTTGAGGGGCATATTGCGCAGACCGAAGGCCCATCGAATATTCTGATCTTCGCCGACACTGACGTTCTCAGCGATAGGCTTTGGGTGCAGATAAGCCAGTTTTTCGGCCAGCGTATTCCGCAGCCCTTTGCGAACAACGGCGACTTTGTTATCAACGCGCTTGATAATATGAGCGGCGGTGCCGACTTGGTGAGCATTCGCAGCCGCGGTCGTTACTCGCGACCCTTCGACCGAGTAGTAAAAATGCAAAGGGCGGCGGACGATCGTCTGCGCACTGAAGAGGCGGCGCTGCTTGAACGCCTAGAGGCTACGGAGGCGCAAATTGCCGAGCTAAACCTCGATGAGAATGGTGAGCCTTTATTGCAGCTGTCGCCGGAGGCGCAGGCCGAGGTCGACCGGTTTAACGAAGATCTGTTAGAGACACGCCGCAGCCTGAGAGATGTGCAGTTCCAGCTCACCTCCGATATTGAGGCGCTGGGTGCGAATCTAAAATGGCTTAACACCCTCGCCGTACCAATGCTGCTCACTTTACTGGCGCTGTTTGTGAGTTTCCTGCGCGCTCAGCGCCGTAGAGCGGCAGGCCAATAGCTCTAGCGAAATTGTGCTAGCTGCTTGCTGCCGGTTTAGGTGGCTTTTTGAGAAGGCGCACGCAGATGCGTGTGCCAACTCCAAGCTCACTGTGAATGGAGAGCTCGCCACCGTGGGCCTGAGCGATTAGCCGGCAAAGATAGAGGCCCAATCCGAACCCTCCGGTGTTGCGTTGCCGCGAGCTATCGGCGCGGTAGAAAGGCTCACAGACCTGACCGATGTGTTCCTTGCCGATCCCCTCACCCTGATCCTCGATCGTAAGGATTGCCGATTCCCCGGCGTCGCTGAATTCAACCGCAACTCGAAGGGGTTTGTCGCGCCCGTGACGAATCGCGTTGTTGAGCAAATTGGTCAGCAGCAAGCGTATGCGAAGCTTGTCTAGGACGAATTCGCAATCGGCGGCGGGCAGGTCAATATCCAGACCTCCCTCGTAGCTGAAATACTGATCCACCACCGACTCAACGAATTCAGCAAGCATTACCGGCTCTTCTACTAGCACAGTGTGTTCGTCGTTTAAGCGTTCCGCCTCTATGAGGTCGCCGATAAGCTGGTCTATCTCGTCTATGTCTTCCCTAAGCTGATGCTTCTCTTCGCTGTCGGGCATAAATTCGAGTCGTAGTTTTGCTTTGGTCAGGGGCGTGCGTAGCTCATGGCTTATGGCGAGCAGCAGCTGCCTTTTTGCCTCGAGCATAGACTGCAATGAATCAGCCATGTGGTTGATGCTTTCTGTTAGCGCGCCAAGCTCGTCCTGGCGCTCATTGCGCACGCGATAGCTCAGATCGCCGCTGCGAATTCGCTCAGCACCGCGGCGCAGCATTCGTACCGGATCGAGCAGGCGGTTGACCATAAAATAGTTGATGAACAGCACGACGCCGGCCAGCGCGAGGCCGACATAGAGTACGGCGAAATTAGCGGCGTTGCCCTCACTCGAGCGCTGATAGAGATAGAAGTCGTAGCCGTCGCGGCGCACGACGATCATGTCTTCATTGCTGCTAGAGCGAATCTCGGCGTCGTCGCTCAGCGTGCGCACGAAGGTTGAATCGTCTAGTTCTAAACGGTTATCACCGTCGGAGCTCCAGCGCATGATCGGGTTGCGAATGTTGATACTCCAGTCGAGCTCTGCAGCGAGGCGCATGGCGTTGCTGAGGTTGGGCGGAGTGCCAATGTCTTCGATGATCGATTCGACGTTGCGGGTGAAGAAGTCGGGGATCGATTCGATGGCGTTCGAGTTGTTCGTTACCGTGCGCAGCGAGACTGAAATGATAATGAAGAACATCAGCACCGTAATGCTGAAGATAGCCAGCAGGCGCAGGAACAGAGAATAGCGAATAGTTTGGAGTATGCCGGCCACGGCGGACTAGCGCTGCTCGCCGATGAACGTGTAGCCGCGACCCCACACTGTCTTAATGAATCGCGGGGTCTTAGACGTATCTCCCAGCTTATGTCGCAGGCGGCTAACAAGCGTATCGACGGCGCGGGAAAAAAGCTCGGCGTCGATACCACGCAGGCGATTCATAAGTTCATCGCGGGTGAATGTCTTGTTGGGGTATTGCATGAAGAGCACGAGCAGCTCGTATTCCATGGTCGTCAAGTCGAGTACTGCGTCATCGAGTTTGACTTCACGCCGCGCCGGATCTACTTCGATGCCGTTGACGGGACGAATCTCGCGCATCGCGCCGTCGTCACCGGAGCGGCGAAGAATATTGTGTATGCGCGCAACGAGCTCGCGGGGCTCGAACGGCTTGGG
>JAYOBL010000030.1:15210-17383 GCA_038104835.1 Gammaproteobacteria bacterium
GCACCCAGCTCTAAGCCGACGATTCGATCGGTCACCTCGGCGTGCGCGGTAAGCATCAGTATGGGCAGCTGACCATAGATTGATGACTTCGCGCGAATCTCGCGGCACACCTCGAAGCCGTCTTTTTCGGGCAGCATGACATCGAGTATCAGCAGGTCGGGCTTTAGCTTCTTTATCATCTCGAAGCCTCTGCTCGGTGTCATCGCAACGTGAGCCTGCATCTCGTAGCGTGCGAGATACTGGGTTAGTAGCTCGCCGAGCTTCTCGTCGTCGTCGATGATAAGTATCTGTTTCATCTGCTAATCCAGTTAGGCAGGAGCAGGGCTGTTGGCAGCGGATAAAGCGCGCTTAACAGACTCTGCGAAGGCTTTACAGTGTACGAATTCGGCCTGTCTAAATCAATTCTGTAGTATCATCGTCGGCCGCACTTGGCACCGGTTCGCAGCGCTCTTAATGATTTCACTGAACAACATCACCTTGATGCGCGGCACTCAGACGCTGATCCGGGACGCCAGCGCGCTCATCGCCGGTGGCCAGCGCACGGGCATTATTGGCCGCAATGGTTCGGGCAAGACTAGCTTGTTCAAGGCCCTTGCCGGAGAGATACAGCTCGAGCAGGGCGAGATAGACATGCCTAACGGTCTGCGCCGCGTATCGATGGCGCAGGAGACTCCCGCAGTGGATCGCTGCGCTTTAGATTTCGTGATCGATGCCCACACGGCTTACCGCGAGCTCGAGAGGAAAATTGCCGCCGCGGAAGACGCAGGAGACGACGCTGGGTTGGTCAGGCTCCACACCGCCTTGGCCGACCTCGGGGTTTATGACATTCGGAATCAGGCTGAGCAGCTGCTGTCTGGTTTAGGTTTTTCTCCCGAACAATTCAGCAAGACGGTCGCAGAGTTCTCCGGCGGCTGGCGTGTGCGGCTCAATCTTGCCGCTGCGCTCATGTGTCCCTCAGACCTGCTCATGCTCGATGAGCCAACGAACCATCTGGATCTCGAGGCGACGGTGTGGCTTGAACAGTGGCTGCGCGGCTACCGCGGCACGATTCTTGTTATTTCCCACGACCGAACCTTCCTCGATGCAGTTATCGACCATGTGATAAGCCTCGAATCGGGAACGCTCGCTTTATACCGCGGTAACTACAGCGCGTATGAGCGCCAGCGCGCCGAGCGCATGGCACTACAGGCTGCGCTCTATGCTAAGCAGCAGCGAAGGCGTGGAGAGATCGAAGACTTTGTGCGCCGTTTTAAAGCCAAAGCGAGTAAAGCACGGCAGGCGCAGAGCCGCCTTAAAGAGCTCGATCGCATGCAGGATATTGCGCCAGCCCATGCCGATTCCCCCTTCCGCTTTTCGTTTCCCGCCGTAGAATCAGATTCTGGATATTTGCTGCAGGCCATGAAGCTCGCGATTGGCTTCGATGCGCCGCTGGTTGAGAACATGAGTTTCGCCGTGCGCGGCGACTCCCGCTTTGGCCTGCTCGGCTTTAACGGCAGCGGCAAGTCTACGCTACTGAAAGTCCTCGCGTCCGCACATCCCGCACTTGCGGGTGAGATGGTTGCCGCGAAGAAACTACGCATTGGCTATTTTGCGCAGCATCAAGTTGACGAGCTTGATCAGCATGCAACGCCAGTAGAAATCATTCAGGCTCTGGGCAAACTCGATGCGAGCCTAAAGGCCAGTGAGCAAGCGATACGTGATTATCTTGGCGGCTTCGATTTTCGCGGGACTCGTGTCGATGAGCGCATCACTCATTTTTCAGGCGGTGAAAAGGCGCGCCTCGCGCTGGCAAAAGTGGCATGGGAACGTCCTAATCTATTGCTATTAGATGAACCGACTAACCACCTCGATCTAGAAATGGTGCATGCACTTACTATCGCACTTCAGGAATTCGAAGGCGCGGTAGTGATCGTCTCCCACGACCGCCATCTGTTAGCCAATACCGTTGATGAATTCTTCTCGATTCATAAGGGAAATTTTGCCGAGTTTGATGGCGATCTTGCCGACTACGAGCGCTGGCTGAGCCGCTATGCTGAGCAGGAGCCGTCGGATTTGAAAGGCTCGAAAGGCTCGAGCGCTGAGAAAAGAGAGACAGGAGAGGCCGGAGAGACTAGTGACAACGACACCGCAGCAGACACGAAAGCACAGCGTCAGCAGGCAGCGGCGCTGCGAG
>JAYOBL010000030.1:17393-23499 GCA_038104835.1 Gammaproteobacteria bacterium
AGCAACAGGCTCCGCTGCGTAAGGAAGTCAAGAAATTAGAATCGCAAATGGAGAAATTGCAGTCGCGACTCAAGCAGATCGAAGGCCGACTCGCCGATGAGGCGATGTATGCCGAGGCCAATAAGCTCGAGCTGGCTGCGCTGGTTAAAGAGCAGGGCGAGGCTCGGGTGCAGCTCGACGACGTCGAGGAGACTTGGCTTGCGCTTCAGGAGCAGTTGGAAGGCTAGGCGCCAACCCTAGCGGGGTGGGCGCGAATGCTGTATGTTTTTGACCCGTTTAGCCTCCGTGAGTATTCAAGGCGTTCGTGAAAAATTGGCTTTTCACACTGGCATTTCGCTAGGCCAAGGACACGTTCAAGCTCAGCAGCCTACAGCGGCCCGGATTTACAGCTTCCAGCTTACAGAGCACAGAGAAACAGAGTAGTGACCGAACCCACAGACACATCGCGCGAGATAGAGGCTAGCGGCTTTGCTGCAAGCTGGGCGCTTTACAAGCGTCTACTCGCTTACCTAAAGCCTCAGCTGCCTGCGGTGTTCACGAGTCTGCTCGGGTTTTTGATCTTCGCTGCGACAACGCCGCTAGCGGCCGCTTGGCTTGGATGGACCATTGACGCGATCGAAAATAACGATCTCGATTGGCGGGTGTACAGTCCCTTGCTCTGTATCGCCATTGCACTTATTCGCGGTGTGGGTGGGTTTCTCGGCGGCTACTCCATCGCCCACGTTGCTAACTATTTAATTCACCGCATGCGGCGCCAGATTATGCGCCATACGCTCGATTTGCCGGTGAGCTTCTTCGACCGCACCGAGCCGGGCAGGCTAATATCTAAAGTCACCTATGATGTGAATCAGATCACCGGTGCCGTAACTAACGCTGTAACCGTGGTGCTGCGCGAAGGTCTTACGGTCATCGGCTTGCTAGCCGCGCTGTTCTATGTCGATTGGCAGTTAAGCCTTGCATTTCTCGTGATCGCACCTGTAGTCGCAAAAACCGTCTCGATCGCTTCTCGCTATTTCCGTCGCTACTCGACGCAAATGCAGGACTCGATGGGCGAGGTCACGCAGATCATCAATGAGTCTATTCGTGGCCACCACGTTGTACGCACCTTCAATGCGAAGGACAGCGTCAACGCGAACTTCGATGCCGCCAGCGAGCGCAATCGCTCGCAGAACATGAAGATGGCGGGCGCCGAGCTCGTGAGTACGCCACTCATTCAGCTGCTCGTGAGCATGGCGATCGCTGCACTGATCTGGTTCCTAATGGCACCGGAATTTATGCGCGATCGCTCCTCTGGCGATTTCGTCACATTCCTTACGATGGCGGCGACCCTAGCAAAGCCTATTCGGCAGCTGTCACAGATCAATGCGGTGATTCAGCGCGGTCTGTCTGCAGCGTCTAGCCTGTTTGCACTGTTAGACGAGCCTGCGGAAAAAGATACGGGTTCAAAGATTTTGGCCCGCGAAGTAGGACGCATCGAATTTGATAAGGTGCGTTTCGCCTACGCGAGCGAGGGTCTCGGCTATGATGAGATCGACCATGCGGTCGACGACGTCAGTTTTGCCGTGGAGCCTGGCCAGACGATAGCCCTGGTCGGTAAGTCGGGTAGTGGTAAGACTACGCTGGTGAGCCTGCTGCCGCGGTTTTACGACTGCACGGGTGGTGCGATACGCATCGCAGGCGTTCCGCTTCAGGACTATTCGCTGGCAAGTCTGCGACACCGAATCGCCGTGGTGAGTCAGAAAGTTGTGCTGTTTAGCGGCACGATACTCGACAATATCGCCTATGGCCAAGAGGGTGATGTCGACCGAGAGGCTGCTATCGAGGCGGCGCGCAATGCCCACGCGCTCGAGTTCATTGACCAGCTGCCGCAGGGAATCGATACGCTTCTTAGCGACGATGCCGGCATGCTGTCGGGTGGTCAGCGGCAACGCATCGCGATTGCGCGAGCGCTGTATGACGACGCGCCTATACTGGTGTTAGACGAGGCGACCTCGGCGCTGGATTCGGAATCCGAGCAGCATATTCAAGAGGCCTTAAGCACGCTTATGCGCGGGCGTACGACCTTTGTAATCGCGCACCGTCTTTCTACGGTGGAGAGTGCAGACAAAATTTTGGTGATGCAAGACGGTAAAGTGATCGAGTCAGGCAGTCATCGCGAGCTGCTCGATAAAGACGGTCACTACGCAGGCCTGCATCGTATACAGTTCGCAGGTTCGTAGCGGAATATAAGCTATAAACCGTCCCGTTTGCGCTGATTCAACTCTCTCAGCTTGGCGTATTTCATGTACGTGTAGAACGCGGCATTCATGCTCGTGTTTAGTCCTTCGAGACCATCTAAAAAGTGCCCCTTAAATAGATAGACCTGCAGGAAGCTTATCGGGAACATCAGCACGATGCTTGCGAGCGAGGCATCCTGGCCTTTGTCGAATTTATCCTGCGCTTTAAGCTCGCTATAGCGGTTCGATTTCGCAAAGCGCTGGCTAAGCGTGAGGTTTTCCTTGTGCAGAATGGTTGCCTCAGTTTTCTTTACCGCTCCGGTAATCGAAATGCTCTCGTGCACGCGCCGAACTTCATAGTGGCCGCAGCGCTTGCGAAAAAAGCGAATCAGGCGATCGTTCTTGCTGAAATTTCTCGGCTTCTGCCCCCAGCGGATCAGTGTTCTATTCGATTCCAGCGCATCATGACTGTCGTCCGCGATGAGGGTTTTTAGCTCGGCGATGTACTCCGGGGTGGGCATCTCGTCGGCATCGAGATTGAACACCCATTCGTTTGAACACAGCGAAAGCGCGTGGGCCTTCTGTTCACTAAATCCGGGCCAATCGTTGTGGGAGAGTTTCACGTTGTCGAAACGCGCGGCGATCTCGCAGGTTGCATCCTCGCTGCCGCTGTCGACTACAATGACTTCGGCGAAATCTTTGACACTCGTTAGAGACTGCTCAATATTTTTTTCTTCGTTCAGCGTTATCATGTAAACGCTTGCTGGAATTTTCACGGTTTTTTACATCCTTATTGTGCGGGCTCGCGCATGGCCATGGCGGTCTTGGTTGCGGTAGCGGCGCCGAATACCACTTCGGGTATAAGTGAGCTGAGGCAGTGGTAGTTGAAATCACATTGCCAGGCGTCGCAGTCTTTGCCGCATTTTTTGGTGCCGCGCAGCACACGGCTGTGTTCGCCAAGCGGTGCCCAGATTGCTTCCTTGCTTGGCCCAAAGAGAGCGACGAGATCGAGCCCGGCCGAGGCGGCCAAGTGCATCGGGCCGCTGTCGCCGCCCACGTAATAGCGCGCTCGTTTAAAGAGCGCGGTGAGTTCAAGATAGCCGGTTAAGTCGAAATGGATGAGTTCTATAGGTGGTGGTATCGGTGCATCCTTTGCCCTTCTTTTCGAATTCTTTTCTTCCTGTAGTTTGGCGGCGATGGCGTCGATCATCTTCTTGTCATCGCCTATGCCGATCCACACGACCTGTAGTTCAGCATCCTTAAGCATGTCATAGAGCTTGGCAAAGTAGTCCACCGGCCACTTTTTGTAGTCGGCGCTTGCGCCTGGGTGAATTACAAGAAAGTCGCCGTGAATCTTACTTCGCTTGAGAAACGCATCTACGGCTTCATTAGAAGTCTCGGGTAGACGGTAAGGAAGCACGTTCGACGGCGGAGTGTCCTGCACTATGAGGTCGAGGATCTGACCAAAGGCATTGTAGCGATGTTTGCCGTAGTCCAGATCCCGAGGGTTGTTATAGAACAGGTGAGCGTTCTTACCCGTTGGCCCTAGTCGCAGCTTGGCGCCGCTCAACCTGCTAAGAACGCCGGTGAAGCGTTCGCCCTCCATGTCGATAATAAGTTTGTGCGTTGCGCGGCGCAGCTGGCGCAAGAAGCGCAAATAGGTGGCCAGCTTCGACAACGCCGAACCCGGCGTCTTAAGTGCCTGGCGGGGGTATTCGATAATTTGCACGCAGGGCGGCACAACTGAATCGGTGAGTTCGCGAAAGCGCGAGTCGATCACTAGGGTAAGGTTCGGATAGTCCTGGGCGACCCGCAGCACCCAGGGTAGCCCGAGCACGAAATTACCGAGATAGTGGGTGGGGAAAAGTAGAGTAGGGTGCTCGTGCATGGTGCTCTCTGATTATCTTGCTAGGTTTGTTGCTGCCGCATAGTCGTTATCTGCCTTATCCCTGCGAAGCTGAAGTGAAAAGCAGCGGCGATTGCTGCGTATGAGTGGCGGCGCTACCATGGCTTGGCGCGAGCAAATTCTTAAGGAGTAGTGAATTGACAGTCTCAGATTCGGCCTCGGTGCCGCCGAAAAAGAAAGGTCTTGCGCGATTAATGGCTGCGGCGCGTAACAGCGGTCAGGGGCTGTGGTTCTGTTTTCGTAGTGAGGAGGCGTTTCGCTTGGAAGTCTGCCTCGCGCTTGTCCTTGCGCCTGCGGCGCTTCTGTTGGGCAACGGTGCAGTTGAGAAGGTGCTCCTACTGCTAGCGATTGCGCTCGTGCTGTTAACGGAGATGCTCAACAGCGCAGTGGAGGCCGTTGTCGATAGAGTAGGGCCGGAGTATCACGAATTGTCGAAGCAGGCTAAAGACATGGGCTCTGCGGCGGTCTTCATTAGCTTGGCCACGTTTGTCGCGATCTGGGGACTACTGCTGCTCTAGGCTGCGCCTAGGGAGCTGCGTTGTCCCCGCCTTCGTAGAGCGCAGCCGAGGGCTGGTTGCGCTGCGTCTTAAAGCGCCTATGTAGCCATAAATACTGCTCGGGGTACTCGCGAATGCGAGCTTCGAGTTCGTCATTGATCCTGCGGGCATCGGCTTCGTCGTCGCCGCTAGGAAACCCCTTTAGCACTGGCCCCAGCTTGAGCTTATAGCCTGAATTATCCGCCAGCCGCGTGTGCGAGAACATGAGCGCAGGGGAGCCGTTCATGCGCGCGAAGCGGCTTGTCGCCGTGATCGTTGCGGCCTCGACGCCAAAGAAGGGCACAAACACTGAGTGGTGCTCGCCGTAGTCCTGATCGGGCGCAAACCAGAGAGCATCGCCGTCCTTGAGGCTGCGCATCGCCTGCCTGACATCTTCGCGCTCGATAACCCGAGCAAAGTGCTTGGCGCGGGAATTGGTCATTACCGCCTCCACCAAGGGGTTTTTGTGCGCTCGGTAGGTGACGTTCATCGGATGGAAGAGGCTCAGCAGCGTGCCGCCCAGTTCGAGTGTCGAGTAATGCCCGCCAATCAGCAGTACGCCCTTGCCTTTCGCCATGGCCGCGCTCAGATGTTCTCCACCTTCGAGCTGTACGCGCTCGCGCAGGCGTTCCGGATCGCAGGACCAAGCGATGGCAGCCTCGATTACGCCGATGCCATTGGCACGGAAAGTCTCTCTCACCAGACGCCGGCGGGCGGCGGGGTCAAGCTCGGGGAAGCAGAGCGCGATGTTCTCTTCGCAGATGGCGCGTCGCCGTTTGGCGAAGCGATACGCGAGTGCGCCGATGGCGGCGCCAAGAATGAGCTGCAGGCGATTGGGCAGGTGGGCAACGAGCCAGAGCACACCCAGGCCAAGCCACGTTGGCCAGTAACGTGGGCCAAGGAATTGGCGCAGCGGCGTTAAAGGCGTCTTTTGTTGCTGGGCTGTGAGCATCGTGTGATTTGGCTAATTAGATTGCGTGGCAAGGGGCCGCAGGCGGCCCGAGGGCGCAGATTGTAGCAGAATTGCGTGTTGCTGCGCTTTGGCAGGCGCAAGGATGCCAGGCTCGGACTTGAAACTGGGAATTCTGCGCGCATCTTAAGGTCTATATCAGGGTCTGCGTTCAGACTTAACTACGGATCATATAAAGGGGACGACAGCATGGTTATTACTCAGCGCCTTGGAGCTTTGCGCCTGCGGCTACTCGAAGCATTTCCTGGTCGCGGGCTTCCAGCCCTGCTGCTCGCCTGTATAACCGGCCTCACGGGAGCCGTTGTCAGCGTTGCACCCGCCGCGGTTCAGGCGGCAGTGCCGAACTACTCAGACTTTCATACTGATGACGAAACCAACAACATCGACGTGTTCAAGCAAACCAGCGCCTCGGTGGTGAACATCACCAACTCTCGCCTCGTGCGATCGCCTTACTCCCTGAATCCTCAGAGTGTGCCTC
>JAYOBL010000119.1:0-454 GCA_038104835.1 Gammaproteobacteria bacterium
CGTCTGCGCCGAGGTGATATCGTTTCGCAACGCGGTAACCTTGGTAAACCGCCGCGGCCTCTATATGCAAAACGCGGTGCCTCCAGGCCTCGGTAAAATGGCTGCAATAGTGGGGCTGGACAACGAGGCTATTGAGAAGGCCTGCCAAGAAGCCGCTCAGGGCGCTGTTGTTTCAGCCGCGAACTTCAATTCAGCGGGTCAAACGGTAATTGCCGGTGAGGCTGAGGCAGTGGAGCGCGCTATGGTCTTGTGCAAAGAAGCCGGCGCGAAGAGAGCGCTGCCGTTGAAGGTCAGCGTCCCATCCCATTGTGCACTGATGCAACCAGCGGCGGACGAACTGGCGGAAGATCTCGAGGGCATTGAGTTTTCTGAGGCAAAGATTCCAGTCGTGCAAAACGCTACTGCCCGGCTCGTGTCGGACCCAACTCTGATTAAGCAGAACCTGCTGTCACAG
>JAYOBL010000119.1:464-3539 GCA_038104835.1 Gammaproteobacteria bacterium
GGGTAGATTGTATTCAGACTATGAGTGGCACTGGGATTTCCCGTCTGGTGGAGTGCGGTCCGGGCAAAGTGTTGTCCGGTCTCGTGAAGCGCATCAATCCGGAGCTGGCTTGTATTGGCACTGAATCCCCTGAAGATCTGAGCATTGCGCTAGGCAAGTCCTAGGCATACTGCCGCTTAAACTGGTTTTTAGAAGTGAGATAAGGAAAATATTATGAGTGAGTCGATCAAAGTCGCATTGGTTACTGGGGCGAGCCGAGGTATCGGTAAAGCTATCGCTCTCGAGCTTGGCAGCATGGGGTTTTGCGTTGTCGGCACGGCTACCACGCAGGCGGGCGCTGAAGCGATTGCCTCTTACTTCAAAGAACAGGGAATCGCTGGCGATGGTGTCGCGGCTGATGTCTCGAATGACGAGTCCGTTGCTGCACTGTTCGCGCGTTTGAGCGAGGATTATGGCAGCCCTGCGGTAATCGTGAATAACGCAGGTATTACCCGTGACAATCTTCTCATGCGTATGAAAACCGAGGAGTGGGATAGTGTTATACAGACCAATCTCAGCTCGCTTTTCCGTGTCTGCAAGGCGGGCATGAAGGCCATGACGAAAGCGCGCTGGGGGCGCATCATCAACATCAGCTCTGTCGTCGGTGCCAGTGGTAATGCGGGGCAGTCTAACTACTCGGCATCCAAGGCCGGTGTAGAAGGATTTACACGCGCGTTGGCACAGGAAATCGGTTCGCGTGGCATCACAGTGAACGCGGTCGCGCCTGGTTTTATTGCCACGGATATGACCGATGCACTGCCCGAGGCACAGGCGCAAAATCTTCTCGGTCAGATCCCACTCGCGCGCTTAGGTGAGCCTCAAGAAATTGCCAGTGTGGTAGGATTTTTGGCATCGGATAAGGCCGCTTATATCACTGGAGAAACGCTGCACGTGAACGGCGGCATGTACATGTCTTAGTTGTAAGTTACTGAGTTAATTACTAGATTAATATCATCACGTAAGGTCAAAATTTAGGCATTACATCGTCATCAAATACGGGTAAACTTGCTCTCCAATTTCGGCAGATATCCATTTATTTGTTGTAAGCCCTCTTCAAAGGGTGACGATTTAGCAGGTGTCGTGCCTGCTCTAGTAGAAGTAAAAAAACCGGATCGAACAAAGTTTTAGGAGCTAATAAATCATATGAGTAGCATCGAAGAACGCGTAAAGAAAATCGTCTGTGAACAGCTAGGCGTTAAAGAAGATGAAGTTAAAGCCACAGCCTCGTTCGTTGACGACCTGGGCGCAGACTCTCTGGACACTGTCGAGCTAGTCATGGCACTCGAGGAAGAGTTCGAAACGGAAATTCCGGACGAAGAAGCTGAAAAAATCACGACCGTTCAGCTCGCTTGTGATTACATCAACGCAAACCTCTAAACAGAGCACTGCAGCTTGATACCACGAAGCTACTCCAGAGCAATCTTGAGTAGCTTTTGTGGTTCTGGCGCAGCACTTTTTAGGACTTCCCCATGAAGAGCAGACGTGTAGTGATAACTGGGCTTGGTATGCTGTGCCCTGTTGGCAATAAGGTCGAGAGCGCCTGGGAGGCTCTCAAGTCCGGACGCAGTGGCATCGAGACCCTTTCGGCCTTTGATACCTCATCCTTCACTACGCATTTTGGGGGAACGATCAAGAATTTTGACGTCAGCGAGACAATGCCACTCAAAGACGCCAAGCGCATGGACATCTTCATGCAATACGGCATCGCTGCGGGAGCTGAAGCCTTTGCTGATTCGGGGCTAGATGTCGACCAGCTCAATCCAGAGCGCGCTGGCGTGTCCGTTGGCACCGGTATTGGCGGGCTGCGCAATATTGAAGAGACTTCGCTGCTTATCGATCGCTCTGGGCCGCGTAAGATCTCCCCATTTTTCGTTCCCGGCGCGATCTGCAATATGATCTCCGGAAATTTGTCCATCCGCTACAACTTACAAGGCCCAAACCTTTCTGTTACTACCGCTTGCACGACAGGTACTCACAACATAGGTGTGGCTGCCGGCTTAATCGCCAACGGGCAGGCCGATGTCATGCTCGCAGGTGGAGCCGAAATGGCAACGACGCCGGTAGGCCTTGGCGGCTTCTGCGCTGCGCGGGCACTCTCAACGCGCAATGACGACCCAAGCTCGGCAAGCCGCCCGTGGGATGCGGATCGGGACGGCTTTGTCCTCAGTGATGGCGCAGGCGTTCTTGTGCTCGAAGAACATGATCATGCGGTCGCCCGTGGTGCGAAAATCTATGCGGAACTCGTGGGATTCGGTATGAGCGGCGATGCCTTCCACATGACTTCGCCACCGGAAGGTGGGCGTGGCGCCGCGCTTTGCATGCAAAATGCCCTGCAAAGTGCTGGTTTGAACCCCGAGGACATCGCTTACGTTAATGCCCACGGAACCTCTACGCTCGCCGGAGACATCGCAGAAACTAGCGCGATCAAGTCTGTATTTGGTGCGCACAGCACAGCGCTCGCCGTGAGCTCAACCAAGTCTATGATAGGCCATCTACTAGGCGCTTCTGGAGCCGTAGAGGCGATTGTCACTATTCTATCCTTGCGCGATCAACTCCTAACGCCGACCATAAACCTCGATAACCCAGCCGAGGGCTGTGACCTTGACTACGTTCCCCATACAGCGCGCGATGCCAAGCTCAGTTACGCCCTTAGCAATTCGTTCGGCTTTGGTGGCACCAACGGAAGCCTGATCTTCGCGCGCTATAGCTGATGACCCGAGGCCGCCTAGCCACACTTATACTCCTTGCGTGGGTTTTGCTTTCGCTAAGCGCCTTTTTGTTCAGTTTAAGCCCTCCCTCCAAGTCCGAGGAAATTCTCAAAAGTGTAGTCATAGTTCCACCGGGAACCGCGTTCCGTGCGGTTGCCAATAACCTCGAGGAGCAGTCGTTACTGCGTTCTGCCTTCGCCTTTGAGGTCCTCGCAGCATTAACTGGCTCACGCGAAACCATACAGAGCGGCGAATACGAAATAGATCAAAACTCCTCAGCGCTGGATATCCTCACTCAATTAGTCGAGGGTGATGTAAAGACCTATAC
>JAYOBL010000119.1:3549-4545 GCA_038104835.1 Gammaproteobacteria bacterium
CCTATACACTGACCTTAATCGAAGGCCAGACACTTGCGGAAAGCTTTACGAGCCTGCACGCGAGTGAAGGGCTAACTCTAGAGCTCACAGGTCCCGATGATCCTAGACTGCTAAGCCTCACAGCTAATGCGTTTGGCAGAACGCTGAGTAGCGAAGGCCTGTTTATGCCTGACACCTATGAGTATCGTCGCGGGGACAGCGATATCGATCTGTTGCGGCGAGCCCATGTCTTACTCCTCGACCAGCTGAGCGCAGTTTGGGAGTCTAAAGCTGCTAGACAGCCGCTAAATAGTCCTTATGAGGCGCTGATATTAGCTTCGATAATCGAGCGCGAATCGGGGCTTCAAGCTGAGCGTGCCCGGATAGCAGGGGTTTTCGCCAATCGCCTGCATCGTGGAATGCGCTTGCAGTCTGATCCGACAACGATCTACGGTCTAGGCGCTAGCTATGACGGCGCGCTGACTAAAGCCCAGCTGCGTGGCAGTACCGCATTCAATACTTATACGATAAATGGATTACCGCCCACGCCTATTGCGCTAAGCAGTCTAAGCGCGCTTAAAGCGGCAGTTAGACCTGAAGATCATAACTATTTGTATTTTGTTGCAGACGGGGAGGGTGGACACGTATTCTCGGAGACTTTAGAGCAGCATAACCAAGCCGTACGACGCTATCGCCAAACCCTTAGCATTCCGGATGAAGAATCGCGGGGCTAAACGGTGCAAGCCCCGGACAGAGAGCTAGAAACGAGGATGCAGTGAGAGGAAAATTTATTACACTCGAAGGAGTCGAAGGGGTTGGTAAAAGCACCAATTTGGCGACTATCGAAAAAGTACTGCAATCGCTTAATATCGACTACATTAAAAGTCGTGAGCCCGGCGGTAGTTCCATCGCAGAGCGCATTCGCGCATTGCTTCTTGACCCGGAAGCCGAGCCCATGTCCGAGCTTGCCGAGCTGCTTCTTGTGTTTGCGGCACGCGCGGAGCATCTAGAAAAAGT
>JAYOBL010000120.1:0-4482 GCA_038104835.1 Gammaproteobacteria bacterium
ATCACAAGCCTTGCAGGCCAAGCGGACCAAGAAGTTGGCAGGAATTAGTAACGAGAAAAACAGACGACAATCCATCTTGCTTGTCAAACTTCTCTTCACCCTATTTCTAGCGCCAGTCGCGCAACTGATACAAAGAACGGAGCTTCAATGGATATCGATGCCGCACTAATAGCCGAGGGTACGGCTCAGCTCAACAAAGAAATCAAGGTGCTCGAAGCCTGGTTGGCCGAGCTTGAGGGCGAATCAGCACGGGATTCGCAAACGCTTGCCGCACGCAAGTCCTACAACGATATGCTAACCAGTCGCCGTGAGATGCTTGCATCACTGCAACAACAAACGTCTGGTGTAGACTAAACGGAGAATTTCTTAGGGTATCCGCATCCTAGGCTCAGCGCTCGGCCGAGTCAGTAAAATGATTTATCGTTTAGGCAAGTTAAATATCAAACAAACCTAGCCCTGAGATCACCAAAACCTGAAAACCTTCGACCTGCAAAGCTGACACGCCTAAGAAGCCACAAAAGCCAAAAGCCAGAAAGCAGGCCTCAAACATCACACGCTCGGCATCCGCACGGAATCCCATGTTAAACGACTCGCAAATCTCAACACTTTTTACCCTACAAGCCGGAATGAATGATCGAGTAGATCCTAACTGGCTCAGTGCTAACTACCCTTATCTGCGCGCCGTCGTAATAGAGGCTGCCGAGGCGATAGAACACCATGGCTGGAAGTGGTGGAAACACCAAGAGCGCGATACAGCGCAGCTACAAATGGAACTGGTTGATATCTGGCACTTCCTTCTGTCGGAAATCCTGCTGCGCTGCGGCGGGGACAAAGAGGCAGCCAAAGCTTATTTAGAGAATCAGCTCGCGAACCAGTCTGCGCAGCAAGTCTTTCGCTTCGACGGACAGGAAATCGAACTCGCACAGCACTCGCTGCTCGAGAAACTGCAAACCCTCATCGGCACAGCGGCGGCGGGCAGAATAGAGCTAGCGCTCTTTCAGGGCATCATGACCGACAGCGGGATCGATTGGGATGAGCTCTTTCGGCAGTACGTAGGGAAGAACATGCTAAACCTGTTTAGACAGGAGCACGGTTACCAAGACGGGACCTACTCAAAGATGTGGAACGGTCGCGAAGACAACGAGGTTCTGGTTGAAATCCTGAATACCTTAGATCCAAGCCATCCTGAATTTCAAAGCCAGCTGAACCGCCAGCTAAGCCAAGAATATTCAAAGAATAGCTAATATTTTCAGTGGTTAAGGGTGCCTACTTAAAGTAGGCATTCTCCGTCTGACTGTGGTCGGTAACATCTCGAACCGCTGTCAGCTGTGGAATCTGACTCAGCAGAGTCTTCTCCACTCCCTCCTTTAGCGTCACATCTACCATTCCGCAGCCCTGGCAGCCGCCTCCAAAACGCAGCACGGCAATCGACTCTTCGTAGAGCTCCTCCAGGGTGACATTGCCACCATGGGCTGCAAGGCCTGGATTGATTTCATTGTATAAAACATAGTTAACGCGATCTGCCAAAGAGCTATCCTCAGTAATCTTAGGCAGACGCGAATTGGGCGCTTTGATGGTTAACTGCCCACCCATAGCATCCTTAGCGTAGTCGACAACGGCCTCTTCCAGAAAAGGCACGCTTGGCTCATCAACATAGGCGCGGAATCCAGCGCATTCCTGAACTAAATCGTTCTCTTTTTCCTCGCCTGGGCGACAGAAGGAAATGCAGGTCTCGGCTTTGGGCGTTCCCGCATCAAGAATAAAAACCCGAACCGCAACATCGTCGGTATCCTGCTTCTTCAGGAGTTCCGCAAGATAGGCTTGGGCGGCTTCAGTAATGGTGATGCTGTCGTTGTTACTCATGAAAACCTCGTCACTGTTTATGCATTAAGTGTACGCCAAACTACTGACTAAATGAATAACCAAGCGCTGTACTTGGTTTTATCACTATGACCCGAGACATTAGCTTTGTTAGAATAGCGGTCTTTCCAAGGGATGATCATGCCAAGCCAAAAACTACGTAACGAGCGTTTGCAGTCGCTCCAAGCCAGCCTGCGAGACCGTATCCTTATCCTCGACGGCGCCATGGGCACCATGATCCAAAGCCACGACCTTAAGGAAGGCGATTTCCGTGGCGATCGCTTCGCTCACATCGATCGGCAACTGAGCGGCAATAACGATTTGCTCACGCTGACTGCACCTGAGCTCATTTCAGACATCCATCGCGCCTACCTCGAAGCAGGAGCGGATATTGTCGAAACAAACACCTTCAATTCTACCCGAGCATCGCAGGCTGATTACGGGCTCGAGGAACTAGCCTACGAGCTCAACGAAACCGCCGCCCTACTCGCACGACAGGCTTGCGATCGCGCGACAGAGGCCAACCCTTCAAAGCCGCGCTATGTCGCCGGTGTTGTTGGCCCCACCAGCAAAACCGCGTCGCTATCCCCCGATGTGAATGATCCTGGCTTTCGCAACACGAGCTTTGACGAGTTGGTAGCCGACTACAGCAACTCAGTGCGTGGTCTCATCGCCGGTGGCGCCGACATCATACTCATAGAAACCGCCTTCGATACGCTCAACGCGAAAGCCGCCGCTTTTGCGACACGAGCCGTATTCAAAGAGCTAGAAGTGGAACTACCGCTCATTATCTCCGGCACGATAACCGACGCCAGCGGGCGCACCCTATCTGGACAGACCGTTGAGGCCTTCATTAACTCGGTAGCCCATGCCAAACCCCTAGCGATAGGCTTCAACTGCGCACTGGGAGCAGAACAGCTGCGACCTCATATTGCGGAAACCTCGGCGCTAGCCCCCTGCTTCGTTACCGCGCATCCTAACGCCGGTTTGCCAAACGAGTTTGGTGAATATGACCAGACTTCAGAGGAAATGGCAGCTATCGTTGGCGAGTTCGCGCTCAGCGGTTTTCTGAATATCATCGGCGGCTGCTGCGGCACCTCTCCAGAACATATTTCCGCCATCGCCACTGCCGTAGAGGGAGTTCAGCCGCGCAAACTTCCCACACTCGAACCCGCCTGCCGCTTAGCGGGGCTCGAAGCGTTTAACATTAGTGGCGACTCTCTTTTCGTTAACGTTGGCGAGCGAACCAACGTTACGGGTAGCGCGAAATTCGCTCGTTTGATTCGCGAAGAAAACTACGACGAAGCGCTCGAAGTCGCGCGCGAGCAGGTTGCGAACGGTGCTCAGATAATCGACATCAATATGGACGAAGGTATGCTCGACTCGGAGGCGGCAATGGTGCGCTTCCTCAAGCTCGTAGCCGCCGAACCCGACATCTGCCGCGTGCCGATTATGGTGGATTCCTCGAAGTGGGAAATCATCGAGTCTGGGCTAAAGTGCATTCAAGGCAAAGCCATCGTGAACTCCATCAGCCTCAAGGAAGGTGAAGAGGAGTTTCTTAGCAAAGCCAAGCTTTGCCAAGCCTATGGCGCAGCCGTCGTCGTTATGGCGTTCGATGAGTCAGGGCAAGCAGATTCTCTGCAACGAAAAAAGGAAATCTGTAAGCGCAGCTACGACCTGCTTGTCGCCATCGACTTCCAACCAGCAGACATCATTTTCGACCCCAATATTTTCGCAGTTGCGACGGGTATAGAAGAGCACGATAACTACGCTGTCGATTTCATTCAGGCTTGCGCTTACATCAAGAAGGAGCTTCCGGGTGCGCTTATTTCCGGCGGCGTTAGCAATGTGTCGTTCTCGTTCCGCGGCAATAACCTCGTGCGCGAGGCAATCCATTCTGTGTTCCTGTACCACGCAATTGAAGCTGGTCTGAGCTTGGGAATCGTGAATGCGGGCCAACTCGCCGTCTATGACGATATTCCGCCGGATCTTAAGCTCGCGGTCGAGGACGTCATACTCAATCGCAGCAGCGAAGGCACCGAAGCTCTCATGGCTGTCGCCCAGAAATACAGCGGCAGTGGCGCCTCTGTATCAAGCGAGGATACCGCTTGGCGTGACGCGCCCGTTGAGAAGCGGCTCGCCTATGCCCTCGTGAAAGGAATCACTCGGTATATCGAAGAAGACACCGAGTTGGCGCGCCAATCTGCTGAGCGCCCGATTCATGTCATCGAAGGCCCCCTCATGGACGGCATGAACGAAGTCGGCGACCTATTCGGCAGCGGCAAGATGTTCCTCCCCCAAGTGGTGAAGAGCGCACGGGTCATGAAGCAGGCGGTGGCCTATCTTCTGCCCTATATCGAGGCCGAAAAAGAAGGCGGCGCCGTGCAGGCTAAGGGCAAGGTGCTACTCGCGACCGTAAAAGGCGACGTGCATGACATTGGCAAGAATATCGTAGGCGTCGTTCTAGCCTGCAATAACTATGAGATTGTCGACCTTGGCGTAATGGTGCCTGCGGAGAAAATTCTTCAGACTGCGATCGACGAGAACGTCGATATTATTGGTCTTAGCGGTTTGATCACTCCTTCACTCGACGAAATGGTCCATGTCGCGTCGGAGATGCAG
>JAYOBL010000003.1:0-4521 GCA_038104835.1 Gammaproteobacteria bacterium
GAGCACACGGTGCCGGGTGCTTTCGCGAGCGGAATCCGGAACGGCGAGTGAGCGGGAGTACGCGGCATCGTGGGATCGAGCGATCCAACTATTGGTGTCCCAAACCAACAGCTGCGTACATACCACTCTGGTGTTGTTTGTAAGCAGAACAGCGATCTACGAAAAAAGAGATTTCATAAGCTCGATATTACGCTGCGGAATCGCATCGACATCAGGGTGAGAGGCAGCCGCTTTCGCCACTGAGTCTTCACGTAGCAGGTGTAGTAGAGGGAAGGGCGATCGATTTGTCTTATTTTCTGGCGACTCTGGCTGGGTCTCCGCAAAACAGTAGTCGGGATGGAAACTTGCGATCTGAATAGTCCCTTCTAAGCCTAAGCTGAAAATCAGCTCATCGGCGAGATCGAGGAAATCGTTGTAGGCGCTGAAATCTTCGAGCACATAGGGATGTACTAGCAGGGTCGTTTCGAGCTCTGCGTTTACGAATAATAAATCCAGCTCTTCGTGCAGCGCGAGCAAAAGCGCCTCTTCGTCACTTGCCTGTGTCTCCGTGATTCGCACGCGGCCAGCTCTAAGCTCTTTTGCTGCGAAAGGACACAGATTATGCTCGATTACGAAGTCGTTAATCCACGACTCCACTGCCGTTTCCGCCGGTGTGCTCACTGGGTTGCGCTCCACGCAGCGGTCATTATTTAGAAGTCGCCAAAGGAATCGAGGCCGAGTAGCGCATCGTAGCGAGAGTCTGCGATCGCGCTTTTATCTAATTCTCTGTCGAGAAGCCTGCGCACGTCGTTGAACACGAATTCGAAAACTTCTAGTCGCTGCTCTCCCGGTGTTGCGGCCTGTAGCGTCGAGCCCCATAGCGCGAGGAGGCGATTGTCGATCGCGCGACCACTGTTCTCCTTTGCCCACTCAGCGGCGATTAGCTTTCCGAGTTCTTGAATTCGCGGTTCTAGGCTGTCCACATTTTCCGGAGCCGCGGTAGCCAAAACGCGCTCTTGAACATCGAACCAGCCGGTGGGATAGATCGCCGTGCCCGTGTAGAAGCTCTTAATCCAGCCGAGGTATTCGCGGCGGGTCTGAAGGGGCTGATTAGCGAGATCGGCCTTGTAAGCCGATTCGAAAAATTCGCGCTCGGGCAGCTCAGCCGGCCATTCTATTGGTCCGGTAGACGCGCAGGCGGCGAGGAGCGCTGCGCAAGAGAGAAGTAGTAGTCGCAGGTTGCGCCTAGCCGAACTTACATTGCTTATCATGGGTAGGTGTCTGGCCTCTCTTCGGTTTGCTTGCAGCCTTTTTGTGTTGCCGATTCAATAGCGTTTATTCCGCCATGACCGCAACAAGTCGGTCTTCTTCTTTCCAGCGTCCATCCCAAAGGCGCCAGGCGAACAGTATGGCAATCGAAAATAGCATTGCAACGAAGGCCATCCAAGAGGCGCGCGGGCCCCATTCGGCGATGCGAATCAGGTAGTACTGCGCAAACAGTGCAAGCCAATGGGTAGACGTGGAGGCGTACATCAGCCACTGCGTGTCGCCAGCGCCGCGCAGTACTCCCCCGGCTACCTGAATAGTCGCATCCGCCATGACATAGCTCGAAAGGCCAATCATCATAAAGCTCGCAAGCGCGAGAATCTGGCTGAAGTCGCCGTCTGGTGGCGCGAATACGCCTACAAGCTCGAATCGAAACAGACTGTAAATAATGGCGATACTGCCTGAATAAGCGAAGGCCATCACGAATGCGGCAAACATCACCTCGCTGGTGCGCTGCATGTCGCGCGCGCCAACAAAGCGACCAATGAGACTAACCACGCCGATGTTTAAACCCACCATCGGCACGAAACAGAGGATGTCCCAATTGAATACAATAGACGCCGAAGCCGCCTCGGTAATGCCATAGCCTTGGAACATTAGCAGGAACAAATTGAACGCGGCCACGTTCAAAATGAGCTCCGTGCCCGCGGGCAGGCCGAGGCGGACATAGCGCTTGAAAATACCTGAATGCAGGACGAAAGACTCTGCCACGCTGAAAGTCTGGCGATGTTCTTTGGCAAGGTAGCAGCCGATAAAAAGCAGCAATGCGAAAAGCGTCGCTATAGTTGTCGACAGCGCCGCGCCGACAATGCCGAGCGCAGGCAGTCCCAAATGCCCAAACACCATGGCGTAACAGAGCGGCACATTGAGCAGTAGCCCGCACACGTCGCAGATCATTACCAAGCGCGTTCGACCAATTCCCGCGAAATAAGATGAAAACACGATCTTTGCCAGTGTGACGGGCGCGCCCCACATGAGCCAGAGATAATAAGTTCGCTCTAGCGCGGCGAACTCTGGTTCGTGCCCCATCAGCTGAAAACTGTCGCTAACGAAATAGGCTACAGCCGCTAACAGCGGAATGCAGCACACCAACATGAACAGACCCTGCGTAACTACTTTGGCGCACTTGTGTAGTTCGCGAGCACCTAGATACTGTGCAGCTAGCGCATTGGCATAGCCGAACAGGCCGGAGAAAAAGCAGATAGAAAAGAACATGGCTACGCCGCCGCCAAGCGCTGCTGCCATGTGAACCGGGTCGATCTGTGCCATGAAAAGTCGATCGGTGAATATCATCACCGCGAAAGTGCCCTGCGACACCATCATCGGCGCCGCAATCTTGAAAAGCTCGGCAAAGGTCTCGCGATTGTAGTAGCTCAGTAGGCTCTTCATGGTTTGGCAGTGGCTTCTTGCAGTGGCGTCTATGAGATTGGCAGCCACTGGAGTTTAGCGCAGCTGAACGAGGCGGGAGTTTACGCCACGGCCTGATTTGAAACAATTACAAACCCTTGGCCGCGTGAGCGGGCTCACGCGAACCTCAAGCTCTGAAATTCTTCGCGCTTCAAATTGCGCGCTGGCGGCAGTAGACTAACGCTACCGAACAATCAGGAGATTTGTCATGATTCTGTCCTATCGCTCGCGCGCCACGCGTCTATTTATCGGCCTCATACTCCTTGTTGCTGCCGGTTCCGCCTTGAGCCAGTCGCTCGCAGACGCGACCCTCAATGTTTTTAAAGACGAAAACTGCGGCTGCTGTGTTGGTTGGATCGATCACATGCAGGAGGCAGGCTTCGCTTCCAAGATCAATCATCCTCGCGATCTTAACGGGGTCAAAGAGGATCTCGGCGTGCTGCCAAAATGGCAGTCTTGTCATACGGCAGTGACCAAAGGCGGTTACGTATTCGAAGGTCATATTCCGGCCAAGTACATCGAGCAATTCCTCGCGAGCCCACCCGAAGGGGCGCTCGGACTTGCCGTACCCGGCATGCCTCTCGGCAGCCCCGGCATGGAAATGGGTGGACGCTTTACGCCCTACGATATTGTGTTAATGAACAAAGACGGCAGCTCCTCCGTATTCGCACACGTTCCGAGCGCAGCAGCGCAGAAATAGGTGCTGGCAGAGTAGCCCCTTAGCAGGCAGTGGTCTGGGTTAGGGAGGCACCGCCGTCATGGCGAGGGGCTTTCGAGCGTAGCTCAAGATTGCAGTTAAACCTGATGCAGCGTTTTCTTAACTTGGCTTTGACTCCGGGAATACGATCATAAACGTCGCATTACAGCGTGCGACGAGTTTCTTATCAGCAGTGCTTGCCGTATCCCCGCTGAACACGCTTATCTCCACTCGGTAAAGGCGCTTGCCGCGGTGGAGTACGGTAGCCCGAGCCTCGAGAAAATTACCCATCGGCGGGCGGATAAAGGAAATATTAAGGTCGGTCGTTGCCGACGCCGCCCCTTCGGGGCGTAAGCTGCGCACAGCCACTCCTGCCACCGTATCGGCGAGGGACATGAGCACGCCGCCGTGCACTCGGCCTCCGGCATTATAGTGCTGGTCTTTGACCGCAATACTGCAAACCGCTTCGCCTTCATCGAAACTGTCCAAGGCAATGCCCAGGTGCGCTCCGTAGGGGCTCATTACTAATTGCTTTGGCTCGGGTTCCGATGACATAGGCTGCTCACTTTTCAGGCTAGGGCTTCGCTTAGCTCTGCTTACTGCGCGCGTACTCGCGCTGGGATTCCTTGAAGCGCCGCTTTTCGGCTTTACGCTCTTCGATTGTTTGCTCCATCGGATGCCCGATGTGAGACTCGCCGCGCTGTTTAGCCAGCTGCATTTGTCGTTCTCTCTCAGCAAGCCCCTTCACTTTTTCGCGGCTCTTGTTCGCGGCGCAGTAGTGGCAGCTCACGCCTTTGCTGTACTCTTCGCGCTGTTTGTCGGCTTCGCTAATGGGCATCCTGCAGGCGTGGCACTGATCATATTCACCCTGTTCTAAGCGGTGATTTACCGTGACCCGATTGTCGAAGACGAAGCACTCACCCCGCCATTTGGTTTCCTGTTCCGGGACCTCTTCGAGATATTTCAGAATACCGCCTTTGAGATGATAGACCTCATCAAAGCCCTGCTCGCGCAGATACGCCGTCGACTTCTCGCAGCGAATACCGCCGGTACAGAACATCGCCACTTTCTTATGCTTCTTGGGGTCTAAGTTGAGCTTCACGTAGTCGGGG
>JAYOBL010000003.1:4531-23760 GCA_038104835.1 Gammaproteobacteria bacterium
TAATTGTCGCTGGGATTGCGGGTGTTAATCATCTTCGCCTTTTTTTTTGTTTTTTTGGTGTTTATGTTGCTTTTCATTTTGTGGGGGAATTCTCGAAACGACTCCGTTTGCGGATTAACCGCTGACTCAAAAGTCCCGATCTCCACCTCGTACTTGTTGCGTGTATCCAGTAGGAGTACTTCGGGATCATCGATGAGCTCGTTCCACTGCTGCGGCTCGACATAGGTGCCGACAATCTTATTGGGATCGATCGAGTCCACACCCATGGTCACGATCTCGCGCTTGAGTTTCACCTTGGTACGGTAAAACGGGTTCTCCGCCGCAAAGGACTCTTTCGGAGCAAGATTCGTAAAGCGCGGGTCTTGTTCAATCAGAGCGATTACTGCGTCGACGCCCTCGCGGGTGCCGGCGATCGTCCCGTTGATGCCTTCAGCGGCCAGCAGCAGCGTGCCGCGCACGTCGTGCTCAACCATGCAGGCGCGCAGCGGTTCGCGAAACTGTTCGAATTCGGAAAAGGTAGCAAATCGGTATAAAGCGGCGACGACAAAGCCGGCGGAGTCGCCGTTCTGTGTTGGGGTATTCATAGTTCGTCCTTTTTGCACTCTGGAGCGTAATTCCAGCGCAAACTTAGTGATTCGATCGCAGCGACCTAGCTACGAACGCGAACATGATAGCAAATTGCCGGTCTCGGGGTCAGAGGCGCGCAGCCAGCAGCATAAGGCCAGCAGTCGGCGTGATAGGGAGGAGGTACGAGGCTGCCTTGGGGTCAGCTGTGGGATAGCCTTGGGAGCGGAGGCGAAGAAGCCGCTCCCATTGGCCCTGAGTGCCTCGCGAGCCGGGTAAGCTCATTAAACGCAGCGGCCACTGCCGGCTAGAGCCGGCGCAGTGGGCTTATAGCGAAGGCTTGCCGTTAGCCTTCTTTTTGGTCTTGCCCGCTACCTTGGCCTTCTTTGCCTTGGTATTGGCCGTTTTCGCTTTGGCCTTGGCCGCTGCTTTTTCGCGCTCACGCTCGCGCGCCTTCACGCCTGGCTTGGATTTCTTGACCGGCTTGTCGCCCGCGTCGCGTGTCCCTTTGAAGGCTTTTTTTGGCTTGTCGTCCGCGAAGACTTTGCCGCGGTCGTCGTCTTTGCGGCGCGCCGGTGACCGCTTAGAAGGGGCCTTGGGTGCTTCGCCTTCCCGACTGATGTTTAGCGTCTGACCTGCTACCCATACCTTCTTGAGCGAGGCGTAGATATCGTCCGGCATATCTGCCGGAAGATCGATCGTGCTGTGATCGTCAAAGATGTTAATACGACCGATATTCTGCGAATCAATACCGGCCTCGTTGGCGATGGCGCCTACTAGGTTGCCTGGCATCACCTTGTGGATATGTCCGACCTCTACGCGAAAACGCTGCAGGCCTTTCTCTGGCGGAGCGTCCTTTCGCTGGCGCGGCGGACGTTCGGCGGTGCGCTCGCGACGTGGCTTGTCGTTGCTGCGCGATTCCCACGCTTTGTCCGAACGTGGCACGGGCTTGTGCTGCAGCAGCAGAGGCGAGTCACCTTGAACGAGTTTGGCGAGCGCTGACGCGATCTCGATAGCGGGGATGTTGTGCTCGCTTTGAAACTGCTCAATAAGATGCTTAAACAGGCCAAGATCTTCGGTCGCCAGCGTGTCGCTAATCGCCTGTTTGAACTGCGCGATACGCTTATCGTTAATCAGCTCTGTCGACGGCAGCTCCATGAGCTCAATCTTTTTGTTGGTCGCGCGTTCGATAGCGTTGAGCATTCGGCGCTCGCGCGGGGCTACGAAAAGAATCGCGTCGCCTTCGCGCCCTGCGCGACCGGTGCGGCCAATGCGGTGGATATAGGCTTCGGTATCGTGGGGGATGTCGTAGTTCACGACGTGGCTAATGCGGTCAACATCGAGACCGCGGGCGGCGACATCCGTCGCCACGAGGATGTCAAGTTTGCCGCGTTTGAGCTGTTCTACGGTGCGCTCTCGCTGTGCCTGTGGGATATCACCATTAAGCGCTGTCGCGGCGAAACCGCGCGCCGACAGCTTTTCTGCCAGCTCGACAGTCACGATTCGTGTGCGCACGAAGATGATCATGCCGTCGAAGGTTTCCGCTTCGAGTATGCGGGTCAGTGCGTCGAGCTTATGCATGCCGCTGACCGGCCAGAAGCGCTGGCGGATTTTCTCAGCGGTCGCAGTCTTCATCTTGATAGTGACCTGCGCGGGGTCCGTGAGATGAGCTGTCGCTATGCGGCGGACCTGAGTCGGCATCGTCGCGGAGAACAGGGCGATCTGCCGTGTCTTTGGTGTCTGCTCTAAGATCCATTCGACATCGTCGATGAAGCCCATGCGCAGCATCTCATCGGCTTCATCGAGGACAAGAGTTTTCAGCCCGTCGAGCTTCAGAGTGCCTTTGCGAATGTGGTCCATCACGCGACCGGGTGTGCCGACTACCGCATGTACGCCGCGCTTAAGCGAGCGAATCTGACCGCCGTATTCCTGGCCGCCGTAGATAGGCAATACGTTAAAGCCTTTAATGTGCTTGGCGTATTTGTGGAATGCCTCAGCAACTTGAATCGCAAGCTCGCGGGTTGGCGCGAGCACCAAAATCTGCGGATCCTGCTGTTTAATATCGATATTCGACAGCGCAGGCAGTGCGAACGCAGCCGTCTTGCCAGTGCCTGTTTGCGCCTGGCCAAGAACGTCGCGGCCCTCGAGCAGCAGTGGAATGGTTTGCGCCTGAATAGGGGAGGGGGTTTCATAGCCGACGTCGGTCAGTGCCTTGAGAATGGGCGCTGAAAGGGCGAGTTGCTGAAAACTAAGCTGTTCTGACTCCGACATGGGGATCCTTTACTGCCACGGGACATGGCCAAAAAATGGAGAGCGGAGTCTACGCGAATTGCGACGCTTTGTATGCCTTTGATTGTATTTACTTTGTTTTAGACGCCTCGGTGCCGATTTAGATGTCCATAACGCGATCGATATCACTGTCTAGCTCCGGCGCACGGGTCATCAAAGACACCGCCAAGAACAGGAACAGAGAGACGACGAAAGACAATAGTCCACCGCTGACACCATAGGGCAGTGCTGTGCCAGTCAGCTGCACGCCAAAGTTGATGAGAAGCGCGGAGACGATCGCCGCGACCGCGCCGGGTACCGTGGCGCCTTTCCAGTTTAGGCCAATCGCCACTACCGGGAAGAGAGACGCAGCGAAGGTTGCCCAGCCGAAGGCGCCGAGCAGCGCGACGAGCGTTGCATCGGCGTAGTAGGAATACAGTGCGAACAGCGCCGCGACGATGGCCAGTAGCACCGTGACTATGCGTGCCCACAGCAGCTCATTTTTTACTGCAGTGCCATTGAGCGCCTTAGGGATGTCATGAATGATTGCCGCGGTGCCGATGTTCAGGAACGCGTCAGAAGTCGACATGATTGCCGCGAACAGTCCAGCGAAGACAACTCCAGCGAGAAGAGGGCTTGTAAACAGCGTGAGGAACACCGAGGCTGCATCGTCCGGCGCGTCTAGGGGTGGAATAATCCCGTCGATCACTGTGGCACGAATGATAATGCCTATCGAGACCCAAAGTAGCGCCGCGAGTACATAGCCTAAAACCGACATTGGGAAAATATGACGGTTGTCGGAGATGTTCCTGTTCATCATCATCTTAGTGACTAGATGAGGCTGACCCGCCAAGCCCAGACCAAAGACGAAGAACCAGCCGAGTGCGGCCATGATACCCGCCGAGCCCCAGGGCATGATCGATTCTGAGTCGTCCGCGAGAATCACCGAGGTAGCCTCGGTCATGCCGCCGTCGAACACCGACATTGCTGTGAGCAAAATCAAAATACCCGCCATCATCATGATGCCGCCCTGAACGACGTCGGTGTAGACTGAGGCGATGATGCCGCCGGTCACGCAGTAGAAGATGAGTACGGCGGAGGAAATTGCGACGCAGGCGACCAAGCCGATGTCAGCGAACATCGCGGTGCCCGAGAGTATCGCCTGCATCACGACGGCCATCGCAAGGATCTGCGTTGCGAGATAACCCATAACCCCCAAGACGATAGTTATAGCCACCAGCATGCGCACCAGCTCGCTGCCATAGCGCGCTGCGAGGACATCTGGCAGTGAGATGCAGTTGCGCAGGTCTGAGATCATGCGAATGCGCTTGGACACCATGAAGAAGCCGAGTGCGTACCCCGCCGTTGAGATGGTGATCATCCAAAACGAGCTCACGCCAATCGAATACACGAGCCCGGGCCCGCCTACGAAACCAAAGCCGCTGAGGGTGGATGAGAACAGTGCGAGCGAGACAACGATCGGGCCTAGGCCGCGACCCGCAACGAAGAAGTCGCTGGAGTTAGTCGTACGGCGCATGGCCCAGAGGCCGGTGACTATGCAGAAGATCATGTAGAGTGCGACCGCCGCGAGGATTATTTCCTGACGATAGGCTTCCATTAGCGCGCTCCTGCCTGTGTATCCTGCGCGCGTGTTTCCTCGAGCAGGGCATTGAACTGCGCTTCATCGTCTTCGGTATAAATGTACTGCCGGAAGCCCGCCACGTAGAGAATCATGAGTGGCACCGCACCGGCCCAAACGCCATAGATCGCCCAGGCCGTCGCAGCGGGAAAGCCCATAAAGTAAGTAGTCTCGCCCGTCGCGAGGAAGTGTTGGTGACTTGCGACCATACGCCATAGGATAAATGCGCTGAAGAGGAAGGTGCTTATCATATAGCCGCGTAGCCGCGCGCTGCGGTGACGCTCGCTTATGCCGAGCGTAGACAGAGCGACGATGAGCGCGAGCAGCAGCGCCTGAAACGCATAGGCGTAAGCGCCGATGTGTTGGAGCCTCGCGGCGCCGTCGCCGCCGCGGCGCATGCCCTCGAACACGGGGTGTGCAACGCCGCCTGCGCCGGCAACAGGCTCAGCAAGCAATATCAGGAGCAGCAATAGGGTCATGGCCGCGCAGAGCGCAAAAATGACATAAATGAGTGCGCGTCCCATTGTGGACTCCGAGCAGAAAAGCGAGGCACGAGCATATAAGCCGCAGCTCGGTGAGTCTAGCGCAGAGTCTGCTGCCGACGCCTTGACAAGGCGTCAGTCCTAGGTCATTTTCAGTCCGGTATTCGATTCACGATAAATCCGCCTACTGCGAATTCCACGCAGCTTTGAGCCGGAAAATTAAAACCAATGAGGTGAAAGATGAAGAACACGAAATTTGCTAAGCGCGGTCTTGCGCAGCAAGCTAGCTTGGTCGCAGTGACGCTCTGTTTGGTGTCGGGCGCGGCAGTGGCTCAGCGTGGTGCGGTACAGCCGCCAGAGCATGCCAGTCAGGAGCCAGTCAATCATTTGCCCAACCCCTATGAGACCCAGCGCGACTTCGGCGTGCTGCCCGACGGCCGCAGCTGGGGCTCAGTGAGCGCTGTGAACATCGATATTGACGGAGTTCACGTGTGGGCGGGCGATCGCTGCGGGACAAACTCCTGCGCAACTTCGCACGTTGACCCAATCGTTAAGCTAGATCCTCAGGGCAATGTCGTACAGAGCTTTGGCGCCGATCTAATCATCTGGCCCCACGGCATGGATGTAGACGCCGAGGGCAATGTTTGGGTTGTCGATGCGCGAGCCGCGAACGCGCGCGAACTGGAAGAAAACCCAGCCGCAGCAGGTAAGGGCCACACGGTGCTCAAGTTCAGCCCAACGGGCGAGCTGCTAATGACTCTAGGCACTGGGGGCGAAGCCGGTGATCCGCCGACGCACTTCGATGCGCCTAATGATGTGCTCGTAGCGCCTAACGGTAATATTTTCGTAGCCGACACCCACGGTGCCCAGTTCCAAGACGAGGCGGGCCCAAATTCTAAGAGCCGCATCTCGATCTTTGCGCCCGACGGCAGCTTCATCAAATCATTCGGCGAGTGGGGTTTCGAAGACGGGCAATTCCGCTCTCCGCACTCCCTGGCCATGGACTCTCAGGGTCGACTGTTTGTCGCGGACCGCGGCAATAACCGTATCCAGATCTTCGATCAGGAAGGCAACCATCAGGATACTTGGTATCAGTTTAGCCGCATCAGCGGGCTGTTCATCGACAAGTCTACAGACATGCTTTACGCGATCGATTCTGAATCTGATCCTAACTACAACCCTGGCGGTTGGCGCAAAGGGCTGCGTGTGGGCAGTGCGCGCACCGGTGAGGTTATGTATTTCATTCCCGAGCATGTCTCCGAGCGCGCGTCGGGCATGGGTGGCACCGGCTCAATGGGCGAGGGTGTAACCGTGGACCGAGACGGCGTGGTCTATGCGGGTGAAGTTGGCCCAATTAAAGGCATGACTAAGTTCATCCCGCGCTTGATTCCGTAAGCTCAAAGCCAATAGCAAAAAGGGGCTGCGATTTAGTCGCAGCCCTTTTTTTTTTGCCTATTATCCCATCTTTTATCCTTTCTCTGATGCTGTAATTTATCTGGTTTTTTAGGCTGTTAGAGGCCAGCTCTTTATTCTTGCTTAGGGCTGTTCGAAGCTCTGCAAGGTGAAGGAATAGCTATCTGCGTCGGACAGCTGAAAACGCAGGTTTTTATAGCCGCTGCCTCCCGGCACCGTAAGAGTAGGGATGAATAACTCCCCGCTGATTGAATTAAACGTGGCCATCTCGTCCATGCTGGCGCCGATGAAGAGCACGGTCGTTGGGTCTAGGGTAATCACTGTTGCCGGTGAATCCGCAGTGATGCGGAAGTCCACGAGCGCGCGACCGAGCTCTCCTGCATCGAGTGCCACGGAGATGATGCCGTTTTCGAATTCGGCAGAGTCGCTTATCGAGCGCATGCTTAGGTCAACCCAGTCGACGTCGGCAGTAGAGTTGCCGGTTATGCCGAGTACGGGTGCCGACGACAGCGCTGAAAAGCCATTGACGCTAACCGTTTGCAAATCGTTTATCGCATCGACCACGCCCATGCCAGCGCCCAGCACGCGGCCGAACACTGCGTAACCTTCCTCGACAGTGTCTAGGTTTAGATTATCTTGCACATTGATAAACCACTGGCTAGTGGCGCTGTTGGGGTCGCCCCCAATCTTAGCCATTGCAACCGTGCCGCGCTGGTTTGAGAGATTAAACTCATTGGTTATTGTCGGGCCGGTTGTCACCTCGGCAAAGCTGTCCTGCTGAGGGAGGTAGGCGTAGCCCCCGCCCTGAATAACGAAGTTGTCTACCGAGCGGTGAACGAGAGTTCCGTCATAGGCCCCCGAGTCCACGTAGCCGAGAAAATTCTCGACGGTTATCGGTGCGGCTTCCTCAAACAATTCGATGGCGAAGCTGCCGGCGTCGGTGTCTATCCTGACGAAGGTGTCGGCGTTGGCCATGCTGCCAGCCAGAGTGAGGCTGCTACAGGCGAAAACAAGGGATCTATTGACTGTTTTTCGCGTCAGACCTTCGAGCTTGCGTCTCTTCAAGCCGTGCCCAGCAGCGCGAGTCACTGCGAATCGGATGCAGGAGCCGAGAGTGACAAGAGTAATGAGAGTGGCGAGAGTGGCGAGAGTTAGGAGCATGAAGGGTGTCCTGCAAAAAAAAGTGGTTGTAGCTAAAGTCTGCGACGTAATTGAACACTGAAAGCGGGCGAGATGTCACTTGCTTCGGCAGGCCAGTGTAACTGCGGTCACATTGATCAGCTAGGGCTACAAGGGCGTACTAGCTACTCGCTATCGAGCGATTTTCATAAGGCCAATCCCATGCGTTTGCTGTTTAAACTTCTACTGAGTGCCGCCCTCGGTTTCGCCGTAGTCGCGGTGCTAGTCGTCGTGCTGCCGACGCCGAAAACGAGCTCCTCCTTCCTTGCGACTTCGGGCTTTTTCCCCGAGGGCAAAGTCACTCAGCTAAATGCCGAGCAGCTGAGGACGCAGTTTCTCTATGCCAATCTAGATGCCCAGCAATCGGCCATAGCCGAGGAGCATTTGCTTAGCGGCGTGCTCGCGGAGTACGAGCAGTTTCTAAGTGAGCTCGACGTGGGCGAGCAGGCCAAACAGCGTATCTCGGCGGCTCTGATGCAGGCGCAGCGAGAGCTCACGGACTACAGGCTGGCACAGAGCATGGAGGTCATTGGTGATCGGCAGCTAGGCTATAGCCCAGCGCAAAACTATGTCTTAAAAAGCCTAGAAGGATTGCTCACGCCCCCTCAGGCTCTGAGGCTGCAGGAGCTTCAAAGACAATTCGCTTGGGAGCGCTTTGGGCCTAGCTACCAAGCTCGCATCGATGCCTTTGCGCTGTCGCTTGGCGAGACGTTTCCCGATGCCCTGCGGGCTGCGATTATTGAGGCGCAATTTGCCCATAGCTATGAGCTAGACAGTCCTCATGCGCTGGGTCTCGCAACGCCAGCTCAGAGGCTTGAAAGTCAGCTCGCGGCACTAACTGAGACCGAACGCGCTTTAAAGTTGGCGGTGGCTAGCGAGGAGTTCGCTCTAGCACAGCTATTCATCGATCACGAGAGACGCCAGCTCAAGGGCCTTCGCTCGCTCCTATAACATTTGAGTCTTACCCTTCGGCCTTCACGAGGGCGAAGCGCGGCTGTTCCTTACCCTCTATTGTGACCTTCTCGAAAAACATCCCGTAAGGGCGAACCCAAAGGCCGCGCGCGCCATAAAGCGCACGATAGAGCACTAGCGCTTCCTGCGTCTCGCTGTGGTGCACCACGTCGATAAGCTCGTAGTTCTGCCCTTTATAGTGCCGGTAGAGCCCCTTGGTGAACGCAGGGATCTCGGGGTCTTGCCGGTCTTGGATCTCGGTGGAGCTCATTGAATCTCTTTCCTCGGGTCCGCCGCAGTGGACGACTTAAATTCCTGGGCTGTTTGAAGGTAGCTCACGGCGACCCGGGGCGCGGGGAGGCCGGCCATCAAAGTTTCTTTCTTGGGGGCCTCTGCGTGCAAGAAATTGAACCGCGCGCTCACGCTCTTCGGGGCTTAGCTTGCTTAGTGCCGCAGCCGTTTGCCTGTGGGCTATTTCTTGGAAGTCATTAGAGGCACTGCGTAGCTCTGCGAACGCTTCCTCTAGAGCTGCCTGGTCGAAAGGGCTTGCCTGCATAAGGCGAGTCGTCTCGCGCTGGCTCAGTCCGACGCGCGCGCGCGCTTCACGTGCCTCCCTGACGCCTTGCAGCATAACGCCGCGCAGCTCGCTGCGCCTCGCTGGCTCTAGGTCGTTCACGATCCAGCCTAGTGTTGGCGGCAGCGGTTGGGCACTTGCCGCTGGCATACCGGGCCCGAATGCGAAACGCGTCGCAATGCCGCCAATGAAAAATAGATTAAGTCCGAGGGAAAGCAGCAAAGCCGCTGTGATACGGCGCTGCGTGTTGAGGCTAGTCATCTTTTAGGTTCCCACTCGTTGCGTTTGGCGGGTTGGCACCGGTGTCTAGGTCGACCAACGATAGAAGGCTAAGCTCATCGTCCCAGGAGACTAGTTCGGCATCGTAAGTAGCGGCTGAGTCCAAGCCAAAGTCGTAAACATTAGCAACGGCAACGCCGAGGAGTAGGGCGAAACTTGCTGCAAACGGTGCCCTCCAGTTAATACGATCCTGTGGCGAAAGCCACAGGAGGAATGCATCGATGGGTGACAACGGCTGCGGTGGCAGCGTTTGCTGGAGCACGCGCGACTCGAGTGAGCGGTATTGTTCAGGGGATTGAACGTCCTGAGCCGCCGCCTGCGCGAGCAGAATATCGAGCTCGTTGTCTTGTACCGGCTTAGCTCTATGATCAGTCATGACGAAAATCCTCCAGCTGGGTGCGCAAGCCGCGTTTTGCCCTCGCTATTAGTGATTCCAGCGCTTGTACGGAGCTGCCCATAATGTCAGCGGCCTCTTTGTTTGAAAAGCCCTGATAATGACACAGTAAAAGTGCGCTGCGCTGGGCTTCGGGAAGCATATTGAGAGCTCGATCCAGGGCGCGCAACTCGGCTTCGCGAGCTTCTCGATCAGGGCTGTCTCCCTGTGCCTCGGCGGATTCACGCAGCACGTTCGAAAACTCGCCGCTTCTTGCTTCATCGCTGCTCACCTCGCTGTCGAAATCGGGCTCGAGGCTTACGCGTTTTTGTTTGCGCAGGAAGTCGATGCAGAGGTTGTGGGTGATCCGGTGTAGCCAAGTAGTGAGCTTGGCCTTCGCCGGATCCCACTTTCTAGCTGTAGTCCAAAGCCGCAAAAACGTTTCCTGTGCAATGTCTTCTGATTCGCTGCGGCTGCCGACGAGTCGCAGCGCATAGCGGCTAATGGCTGGAAGGTTTTTGCGAACGAGCGCCTGATAGGCGTGGGGGTCACCGAGAACGACCGCAGCCATTAGCTCTTCATCGCTCATCTACGCTCGCTCTTCAGGTGCTCGAATGCTCAAGGACATGCGGCCAGCTTACCGGTTTGACCGCATGTCGTCGCTAGTTGCAGCGACTGTGCTTGGTGCGGATTAACTTTGGCAGTTTATCCGCGGCCTCGTCGCTCTCTATGTTACCCGCGTTCCCCGCGTTCCCCACGTTCCCCACGTCCCCCACGTCCGCCTCGTCGGTTACCACGCCCTCGGCCTCGCTGTTTGGGCGCTGCGGCCTGCAGTTCTTCAAGAGTTAACGCGCCGTTATTGTCGGCATCGAGGCGAAGAAAGCGAGCTTCAATAAACTCGGCCGCGCTAACGACCTCGTCGCCATTGCTGTCCAGCTCGGCAAACCGCTCCTGCAAATCGGCTTCAAGTTTAGCATGGCGCTCTTGCCTCATCGCCTTGCGCTTCGCGAGCCGTTCCTGCTGTTCAGCGCTCAATTCCTCTGGCGTGCGCTGCTCTGGTCTGTGGTCCCGCGGAGGTCGCGCATTGAGGAATTCATCTAGGGTCAAGGCACCATTGGCGTCGCTGTCTAGGCGCTCGAGCGGATTGCTATCAGCGCTTGAAAATTCGTCGAAAGTGACAAGGCCGTCGCCGTTAGTGTCGGCTGCGGCAAAAGCCTCTTCGCCGCGGGATCCGCGCTCCTGGGCTTGAATGCTCGAATAGCTTCCTAGGGCTATGGCTAATGCTGCGCCCAAGACGAGATTGCTGGGGCTGTGTTTACGTAAGACTGTCATATTACTCTCCTAGTCGCTCAGGCTTTACGCCGCCGCGAACTGTCGAATTGAGCTTAGGTTTCAGGCGCCTTCACCTACTGTTACGCAGCTATTCGTAAAACCCGTCGCAGCCGCTTCACTAAAACGTCTTTGGCAGTCGAGCCTATACCTTGATTGCGCTTTGTGCTTTGCTTGCCTAGCCTAAATATCCGCTGCGAGACCTATGCCATGCCAAGCACGCAAATCGATCCGTCTACCAATAGGCATGCCCTTGCGTTTATCGTTGTGGTGGTGCTTCTCGATGCGATTGGCTTCGGTATCATCCTGCCCGTTACGCCAAAGCTCATCATCGATCTGACGGGCGAAGACCTATCCAACGCCTCGGCCATAGGCGGCTATTTGATGTTTGCCTATGCGCTGATGCAGTTCTTTGCGGCACCCGTGCTCGGCAACCTCGGCGATCGGTTTGGGCGCCGGCCGATCATTCTCTACTCACTTGCGGTGCTCGCCCTGGGCTATGCAATGATGGCAACAGCGCCCACGCTAGCTTGGCTTTTCGCGGCAAGGCTCATTGCCGGCGCGGCCAGCTCGACCTTTGCTCTTGCCTATGCCTACATCACCGATATCACCCCAGCAGATAAGAGGGCGCAGCGCTTTGGTATGGTCGGCGCTGCGTTTGGCGGCGGATTCATATTAGGACCGGTGATTGGCGGTCTCCTTGGAGAGTTCGGTGCACGCTTACCGTTTATCGTTGCGGCGGCGCTCGCCGCGCTTAACGTGGTGTACGGCTATTTCATTTTAGGAGAGTCGCTCCCGCAGGCTAAAAGGCGGCCCTTTGAACTACGCCGTGCGAACCCGCTCGGCGCGCTGATGGCTCTGGTCAAGTATCCGGCGGTTTCCGGCTTGGCCCTAGCGTACTTTCTTTACATGCTCGGTCATCTGTCACTGCCTGCAACGTGGACCTATTACACGATGGAGAAGTTCAGCTGGTCGGAGGCGCAGGTCGGCCTTTCCCTAGGCTATGCCGGCGTGTTCATGATATTGGTGCAAGCCTTCTTGATTCGCTGGGCGATTCCGCGCTTTGGCGCCTATCGAGCAGGGCTTGTTGGCCTGGTTGCGATGACCCTCGGCTTTTGCGGCTATGGCCTCGCCGCTAGTGGGAGCCAGTTGTATTTCTGGCTTGCCGTAGCTGCCCTGTCCGGCTTCGTCTCCCCCGCGTTCCAGTCAATCATGACGAGTCAGGTGCCCGCGGATGCGCAGGGCGAGCTGCAGGGCGCGCTGAGCAGCATGAACAGCGTCACGTCGATACTGGGTCCGCTTTTGATGACGCAGCTTTTTACGAATTTCACAGGAGCCGGGGCTGTGAGTTATTTGCCCGGGGCGCCTTTTTTGGCGGCTGCTTTTCTAACTCTGATCGCACTGGCGCTGTTCGTGCCGCTGGTGCGTCGTTTCGAGCTGACGACGCTGGGTAAGTCGCCCTAGGGCCATTGATTTGGCTGCGCTTGACAGCTTTCGGGCGCGGTGTTTATATCAAAATCCAATCTAAGTGGGCTCTCTAGGCCTAAGACTTAATGACAACAACAAGGATCGAATTATGAAGATTCAATGGCTTCTTCCCGCCGTCGCCGCGCTTGCTTTAGGCTGCTCTCCTAGCGATTCCGCTCAGTCGTCAGCCGCCGCTGGTGAGAACATGACTGCCGCGGCCAACGACTCTATCCCACGCACACCGACGGGCAAGCCAGATTTTAACGGTATTTGGCAGGTCATGATGAATGCCAATGATAATCTCGAGCCTGCCGCACCTAAGGCCGCGTACCAGCTGGTCCCGGGTGACTTCGTACCGGTGCCAGCGCCAGAAGTGGTAGCTATGGGCGCAGTGGGTGCGGTTCCTGCGAGCTACGGTGTTGTCGAAGGGGGGCAGATTCCCTACAAGCCCGAAGCGCTTGCTCGCCGCGACGAAAACGCCGCCAACTGGTTGGGTAACGACCCCGAACTCAAGTGCTATATGCCGGGTGTGCCGCGGGCGACCTACTTGCCGCATCCGTTCCAGATATTTCAAAGCGAAAGCGCTTTCTTCATTGCCTACAGCTTTGCCGGCGCAGTGCGCAATGTCTTCCTAGAGGACCCGGGCCCCGCACCCCTCGATTCGTGGATGGGACAGTCCTACGGCTATTGGGATGGCGATACCTGGGTGGTTGAAGTCACAGGCCTCGACGACCGAACCTGGTTCGACCGAGCCGGTAACTACCACAGCTACGAGCTGAAAGTGACCGAGCGCTATACGCTCGTAAGCGAAAACGTTATTGAATACGAGGCGACGATGGAAGACCCTCAGGTGTTCGAGCGTCCTTGGACAATCAAAATGCCTATCTATCGGCGTTTGGAGGAAGGCTACGAGCTGCCGCAGTTTAAGTGCGTCGAGTTTGTCGAGGAAATGATGTACGGAAAATACCGTAAGGGTCGCGAATCTGAACTCGGATTCTAACAACTCGGCTTTTGCCTGAGGCAATATTGCCGCTTAGCCCCAGCTTCGGATTGCGTGCAAGCGATGGCTGTAGAGCCTTGCTTAGTCAGGCCTAACAGGTAGAATGGAGCTCGAAACGATTCTGAGTTCGGGCTTCATCGAGAAAATAAACGAACACGGATCTGACCCAGGGCAACCGGGTCGGACAGAGATCAGAGCAAATAGGACAATACTCAAAGGTAATGCATATGAAACTTAAACTTCTGGCTCTCGCCGCAGTAACAGCCGTTGGCGTTGCCGCAATCAAGACCCCCGCAGTTGCGCACCACGCGTTCTCGGCGGAATTCGACGCCAACCTTCCCGTGCGCCTCGGTGGTCCGATCACTCGCGTTGAGTGGATCAACCCGCACACGTGGATTCACCTAGACAATACCGACCCGGAGTCTACTCGCGATCCAGGCGCGTGGATGGTAGAGGGTGGTACGCCAAACACGCTGCTGCGTCGTGGCATTAACCGCAACTCGCTAGTGCTTGGTACCGATATCGTCGTAACGGGCTATCAGTCAAAAGACCGTCTGTGCGAGCCAACCTGCCGCGCTAACGGCCGCGACATCACGTTCCCTGACGGCCGCAAACTGTTCATGGGCTCATCGGGCACTGGCGCACCTCGCGACGGCTCTGACGCGACTGAACAGTAAGACTTAAGCCTTTGGCGGGCGCCAAACCCGCCTTTAGGCCACAAAAATGCCGCAGTGACCTTGTTGGTCACTGCGGCATTTTTGTGTGTGGGGCAGGCTTGGAATGAGAGCTGGTTTAGTCTATGGCTCAGTCCAGTATTCTAATTAGTGCCGGATTAACGTCGGGAAAGTATTAGTTTAGGTGTAAGTCAGCTTTCTTGCTTGCTCGACTAGCTGATAGTCGATTCCACTTTGACGGGCCGCCTCGGGTTCGTTTCGTCTGATTTTCAATTGCCGTCTTTATCAGAGCGCCTTTATAAGGCTTCGATCATGCGCTCATAGTCACCACCGTCTCGAAAGACGGTCGAGGCATAGAAATAGCCGGCCGCATTGAGCGTTACCGTAACGGTGCGACTACTTCGGTTCTCCCAAAACCAGCCGTGAATTCCGGTAAATGGCGCGTGAAAGGAACCGGTTTGTCCCTTGCCATTGTCCTGCTTGAAGCTCTGCACAGCTTCCTCACCCAGACCGGCGGGTTCGGCATGCATATCGTAGTAAACGCTGCCGTCTGCCTCCCAGTGGAAAACCAGTGGCGCGTCGAAATCTAGATGGTATTTGTACTCCACAGACTGAAAGGGCTCGAGGATGAACTCTACCTTGTCGCTTCGGTATCCCTCGACCTGCTCCTCCAAGGGATTCTCGCCATTGGCCAAGGCCGTGAGCCCCAGTGCTGCACCTGTTCCCAAGGGATCGCTGCCATACTCCGCCGGCAGAATAGCGGTGACCAAAACCGCCACAGCGACAGCGGCGGCGCCAATCGTGGCGAGGATTAAGCTGCGCGGAGAATAGTCTACCGCGGGCTGAACAGGGGCCGAGTCGGTGTGTTCTTGGTCTGTCATGCGCGCTCCTAGATTGTTTTTTGGGGGCTACGCCGCGAGAACAAGTCCGCTAAGCTGATAGCCCATTAGCAAAAAGCCGCCGGTCATTAGTATCGCGTTGGTCGCGAAAGCGTGGCGTAGATAACTTGTCTGTGTGCGCCACAGTGTTAGTGCGACGAAAATCCCCGATAGCGCGAGTACCTGCCCAATTTCCACGCCAAGGTTGAAGCTCAGCAGGTTAACAGCGAGCCCGTTGGTCGACATGTCGAACTCCTGCAGCTTGGTGGCTAGTCCCAAACCGTGGAACAGGCCGAATACGAACACTGCCCATTTGGCGTTGAGGGTTAGGCCGAAAAGCCGTTGGAAGCCGCCAAGATTGTCGAAGGCCTTGTAGACGATTGACAGCCCTATGATCGCGTCTATCGCGTAGGCATTAACTTGCAAGCCGCCCAGCACTCCGGCGATGAGCGTGATGCTGTGCCCTGCCGCGAACAGCGTGACGTATTTTATTACGTCTGTGGGTTTGAACAGGAAGAAGATCACGCCCACTAGAAACAGGAGGTGGTCGTAGCCGGTCACCATGTGTTTAGCGCCCAGATAGATGAACGGGCCAACGGCAGGTCCGTCGATGGACGCGACGAAGCTCGCGTCTCCGCCCTCAATCGAGTGGCCCAGCGCGGCGCTTGCGAGCGCCCAGCTCGCAAACCCCAGACCCGCGCGAATAAGGGCCTTAGTCATCATCGGTAAAGCGGTTCACGATGTCTGGGCTGTAGCCTTGATGGCAGGCGGAGCAGACACTGTAAATTTGCGCGCCAGCTTGGAAAAACTCCTCTTCATTCTGCTCTTCTGCGGCGCGCATTGCACGGAGGCCTGCATCGCTCAGCCCTTGGGAATAAACCATCCACGCGTCGTTGTCTTCGGCGCGGCCGGGTAGGGCAAGAAGATTGCCAGTCTCTGCAACGATGGCAGCCTGGGCGCGCACGTAAGCCCAGCCCTCGTCGGTAGTTGGGTAAAGCTCTTCGTAGCCGGAGGAGTCCAGTACCCAGCCGCCGGAGTCCCAGAGGATATCCGAGGCGGGCTCGAGCACCAGCGCCATGATCTCCTGCGTGGTGAGAGTGGTGTTATAGATTGCCGCGCTCATGTCGGTATCGGGCGCTTCTTCAGCCGGAGCACAGGCCGTGAGCAAGCTTGCGACGGTGCAAGCTGCAGCGAAGGGAGGGAGTAATCGCAATGCATTCATGGGTCGTTCCTGCTAGTCTAAAAGTCAATGATTCGCCGTCCTGGCCTCTTACCGAAGTCTGCCCTAAATCGACTTGAGGTGCTAGGTAAAGGGCGCCGGCGGCATCAGCTCTAGCCATTTATATGACTATACGAGGCTTTGTGACTATCGCCGCAGAAGGCTTTGCAAAGCCGGCTGCGCACGCTTACCGACTATCTTAAGGTGGACCCTCAATGCTCCGGCGCTATTCAATTTCAATTCTTTTCGGCCTCCTGCTGACAACGAGTGCCGTGGCCGAGGTGACCGTTGCGCGCGTGCCCGATTCGGGGCTGCAGCCGAGGCTCGTGAACGATGCCGACGGCGGACTGCATCTGCTGTATTTCAAGAAGCGGCTAAGCGCTCCCAGCGCCCGCGAGGGCCGGCTCTACTATCGACAGTATGACTCAGTGGCTCGGCGCTTTTCTGCGCCCGTGCAGGTGTCGAGTACGGCCTTCGATCTCCAAACTTTCGCCATCTCTCGCGCGTCCATGGCCCTGGACGGTAACGGCCGCGCGCACGTGCTGTGGTATCTGCCCAAACAGAATAGCTACTTTTATGCTCGATCGAATGAGCAGCGCACTGCGTTCGAGACTCAGCGTTCTATTGTGAGCAGTTATAACGAGGGCTTAGATGCCGCCGGTGACATTGCAGCGAGAGATCAACAGGTGGCGATAGTGTGGGCAGCCGGAGCGCTTAGCGAAGAAGCGTCGCGCACGGTGTATGCGCGATTCTCAGACGACGGCGGGGCTACGTTTGGCGAGGAGTTGCGTGTAGGCGATCCTGACCTTGGCGCCTGTGCCTGCTGCTCCTTGGCAACGGAATTCGATACGAAGAGCCGGCTTATAATCGGCTATCGTTCGGCGCTCAACAGCGTGGGTAGACATATGCAGCGCCTTTCCGTGCACTCGGCGGCGCCTAGCTTAGCTCAGGCCGGCCAGACACTGCGCGGCGACTATGCGCCGCTCTCGCCTCTGCAGGAGTGGGAGCTCAGCGCTTGCCCGCTAAGCACTAACGACTTTGCCCTCGACGCGCTGGCTGAGCCCAGCTTAGTCTTTGAAACCGCAGCGCGAGTGATTCGACTGCCCTCGACGAGCGCGCCTAGCGCCGTTCGCGAACCTGCAACGCCTACGCGGCAGAAAAATCCGGCTGTTGCGATAAATGCCGCGGGTCAGGTGCTGACCAGCTGGGGCGAGGCGATCAGTCACAGTAAGGGGGGGACCCTGCGCGCCCAGCTCGAAGACGCCGAGGGTAATTTGCTCGACTGGAGCCTCGAGGGCGAACCGGAGATCCCGCATTACTCCTTTCCCGCCGCGGGGGTGCTGCCCAACGGCGAGTTCTTGTTGCTGTGGTAGGGCGGCTAGCGGGCTTTTGCTAGCGCCGCTTCCAGCAAGATTATCCGCCGTTCGGCGCGCCTGAGCTCACGCAGCAGCTCCAGCTTCGCCAGCATTGCGAAGCCGATGATTTTGACAAGGAAAAAGAAGAAGAGGCAGGCAATGATCCCTAGTGCCCAGTCGAGCTTATCTGCAACGCTTGTCGCAGCCAAATAGGCGTTGCCGCACAGCAAGAGACCCACGAAGGCGAGGCCGCCTGCTCCGTAAAGAAGCGCCGTGATCCAAGCCTGCTTGCCCTGAAAGCTCGCGGCGAGAAGTGAGAAGAGTCCGGCGCCGCGCTCGATGGCCTCCAGTTCAGCGGCAGATCCGGGAGCCTGCTCGTTCAAACGCCGGCGTAAATCTTGATCGATGTCTTTATGCGCGTCCATCGCTTTTCTCCTTAGGTATTTGAAAGCTGCTCTCTTAAGGCCCAGTGTCAAACAGGCTGAGCAGGGAAGTGTTGATCTGAGCTAGTAATTGCTTTGTACTGATTTGTCTTTGCTTTGTTAGTGTTCGCATCGCGATTCTCACTTGCCTCGCTGTGCCAGCTAGGCTAGCTTCAAAGTTCGGCTACAGCCTACTCTGAAGGCTGGAAGACTAGTAGTGCGAACCCAAAAGTCGTGAAAAAACATCAAAACAAAACGCATAGTCGAACTCTGTATCGACAACTGTCCGAGGGCGCAAGCATGAATGTATTATCAACGCTAATTCGTCTGCGAGCCGCAGCTATTAACTGCGCTTTCTCGCTTAATTGCGCTTCCCCTCTTAGTTGCGCTTTCTTGCTTAATCGCGCCTTCTCGCTCAGTCGCGCTGTTTCTCTTAGTAGCGCTGTCTTGCTTGGCGCATTTGTGGGGCTTGCGAGCGCTGCCGAAAACTACGAGCCACCGCGTACGGAAAACGGCCACCCTGATCTGCAGGGCTATTGGACAAACGCTTCCCTGACCCAGCTGCAACGGAGCGAACGCTATAGCGAGCTTGTAATACCTCCTAGCCTGATCGAAGAGTACACGAGCAGCCACCATCAAAACGTGCGCCAAGCGACCGACGACGGCTTGGTTCAGGGCGAACTGTTAGACGGTTCGGATCTTGGCCGCGGCCGCGGCTACAATGCCTTTTGGGTTGACCCGGGCACGCGCTACGGCGTGGTGAAGGGTGAGGCTCGCACCTCTTGGATCGTCTCGCCTGCTAACGGGCGCATACCTTTTTCCGACGCCGGCAAACAGCGCCGCAGTGAAGGCTATGCGCGTTTCTCCGGCAATGATGGACCCGAGGGTCGAGCGCTGGGCGAACGCTGTCTCATAGGCTTTGGCAGCACCGGTGGCCCGCCGATGAACAATGTGCTGTACAACAATATGTACCAGATTGTGCAGACCCCGGACTATGTGATGATCCTGGTTGAGATGGTGAACGACGCGCGCATTATTCCACTCACCGACTCGCACAGACCCGCTGAGCATCAGCGTTGGCTAGGCGACTCTATAGGCTATTGGGACGGCGACAAGCTGGTCGTTGAAACTGTGAATCTGCATCCACAGCAGGCGTTCAGGAA
>JAYOBL010000003.1:23770-42891 GCA_038104835.1 Gammaproteobacteria bacterium
CGGCGCCGCTGTCTGATAAGGGTAAGATCGTAGAGCGGTTTAGTCGCTACTCAGATGAGCAAATACTCTACACATTCGAAGTTACCGATCCTGAGTATTACACCGAACCGTGGCGTGGGGAAATGAGCTTCAATGCCACGCAGGAGAGGTTATACGAATACGCCTGTCACGAGGGCAACTACGGACTGCCGGGTATACTCGGGGGCGCGCGGCGCGCGGACTTCGATGCTGAGCAGGCGCCCTAAGTTGCTGGTGGAGCCAGAGCCCTTCCGTCGGGTGCCCTAGTCTTCGTTCCAAAACTGCGTCATTTCCATAAACATAAATGACGCCGACCACGTGATAAGAGAGAGTCCCGTGAGGGCTTCGATGCCGGCGAGAAAGCGCAGCGAGCCCTGAGGCTCAATATCACCGTAGCCTACCGTTGTGTAGTTGGTGAAGGAAAAGTAGATGCTGTCTAACAGGCTGCCATCGAAATTACCGCTGAGCTCGCCAAAGCCGCCTAAGCGCGCCATCCAATAGAACGCAAGGCCAAACAGGCACACCTCGACGACATGTGCGCAAATGGTGCCGAAAACGCCAATCAATACTCTGAGCCGATGCTTTATTCGCAGGCGCGGGATGACGATAGACAGCAGCCTTAGCATTTCATAGTGAATAACCACTGTAGTCGCAACTAGGGCGAAATTAACGAGTGCTGCTGTTAGCATGGTCTGACCCTAGAAAGTGAAGCGCCTTGGTTCATAATGAAGTGCTTTTGTTTTTGTACACAAGCTCGACTCAAGTTCCCGGTGCAGACGAGCTCTGAAACTGCGCCGAGTAATCTAGAAGCCCGAAACTCGCGATAGCTAATCAAAAACGGTGAACGGGTATCTAAGTGAGAGCATACTACGGGTAGCAACGGGGAAAAATACGCCGCGAGGACACTGCCATGAAGACGACCTTGCTTTCGCTAAGCTTCCGCACTGGGCTAGCTCAGCGGCCATCCTTGAGCTCAAGCTCCAGCGTGAACGTACCGAGTAGGATTAGGCTCTCGGCAATTTTGCTGGGCCTCTTTTGGGTGCTTCTGCTTGCCGCTCCGTTACAGGCCCAAAACCAAAACCAAAACCAAAACCAAAACCAAAACCAAAACCAACACCAAAGCCAGAACCAAAGCCAGAACCAAACTCAGCCCCGGCCGCGCACGGCGCAGTTTACACAGCAAAAGGCGCTGTACTCAGAACAAATCGAGGAGCTCGAGTCGCAGTTTGGTCCGCTAGATCGACGGCTGCTAGAGCCTCTGGAAGCTCTCGCTAATCTTGAGACGGAGTACGGCGACATCGAGGGCGCCGGAGCCACCCTGCGGCGCCAGCTGCAGATTACCCGCAATGCCTTTGGTTTCGAGGACCCTCGGCTGCTTCCGATCTACAACGAGCTGATTCGTGCGGCGGTCGCCCAGGGACTGTGGGAGGAAGTAGGCGACACCCTAACTCGGCGCTCGCAACTACTTATCGATCAGTTGGATAGCGGGCCGCAGTCAGGCGAGGCTGCACAGCGTGCGTATTTGACTGCGGTTACTCTGGGTTTGCAGGCGGACTGGCTTGTACAGCAGCTAGCGTTCTTGCCCACACGAGACGCGGTTAGCACGTTTTTTGAAGCCCGGGAAATAGAAGATCGCATTAACGATCTTGCGAGGGATTCGCTGGAGTCGCTGGAGAGCGATGAAGGTCCGCTGGACTTAGACACGTTCGCTCAGTGGGCACGAGTGGCCTACCGGCAGGCACTGAGCGACATCAGCCTTGTGCAGATGCTCAATGCCGGTGGGGGCTTTGCCTACGATTCGGTTGATTATCTCACGCGCCGGCAGGGCTTGGCCGCGATGCAAAAACTCAGCTCGCCCGGGCTCGGTGGTCGTTTGTCCTCCGGACCGCTGAATCGGGTTCCAATGCTCGAGAACGGAGATCCCGTTGGCATTGGCTATCTGCGAGACAGCTACTTTACAGTGAGGCGGCTGGATACGCAGCTAGAGCAATGGCTGGAGTCAGAGAGCGCCGCCGACTCGCAGAGCCGCGAGCGGGCGCTGGAAATGCTAGGCATGCTGCGCATCGCAAAGGGTGATTTTCAGATTATTCAGCAGCGCGGCTCTGGGATTCGGGAGTATAAGCAGGCGCAGGAGCTGCTGCGGCAAGCGGGAATCGATCAGCAGGCCATTGACGCTTACTTCGCGCGGCCGGTGCGAATTCCCGTTCAGGAGCTTGTTCTCTCCTTTGATGAAAATTCAGCAGAGACATGCCTTGCCAGCACCACCGCATTGAGCGAACGCTTGCCCAGTGTTCCGCAGCCGAAGATCAACGACGCTAACCTTCAGCTTGCGCTGCCGTCTGTCGACCTGCCGCTGCAGTTCGATGTCTCTAGACGCGGCCGGGCCACAAATGTGAAGCTCCTAGCGGAATTCGAAGACAAGGCGATGGAACGCTTGGCAAGAACGGTGCGCCGCGCCCTTCGGGATCAGCAGTTTCGGCCGGTCGTAATCGAGGGGCGCACACGTCGCGCACGCGAACAGTGTATGACTATTCGCGTGCCTGTCTTGGACTAGTCATGCAGTGAGGGCCGGATCTTTTAATCTATTCGTGCAGCTGTAGCCAGGCGCGCATCATATTGCTCACCACGTTGGGCTTGTCGTGGTGTGGCCAGTGCCCCGCTCCGGGGACCGTGACAAGCGTCCAGTCTTGATCTAATTCCTTCCAAGTATCATTGAGCGAGTCCGGCAGCAGAGCGGTATCGTTCATGCCGTGGAACTGCAGCACCGGCATTTGAATGCGCGGCAGATCGACGAAGGCGCCGCTTGTGTAGGGCTCGCGTGGGAAGTTTGCGCGGTAGTAGTTCATCATCGCATCGGCGCTAGAGCGCTCGAAGGCTTCAAGGTAGATTGGGTGCAGCGTCTCGTCGCCGCGCGAGAGCGCCGTCGCCAGACCCGCGGCCGAGATCGCCTCGTGACTTGTCTCGCTTTGGAAGTTGCGCGCGTAGGTCGAATTGCGGTGCTGGTCTTCAAATTTAGCGAGTTCGCGAACGAAGCCCTTTAAATGTGGCAGGTTCATTATGATAAGCCGGTTCGTCATCTCGGGGCGCCAGCCGGCGAAGCTCCACGCGATGCCGCCGCCCCAGTCGTGCCCGACAATAACCGCATCTTCTTGACCCTCGCTGCGAATCACCGAGGCGACATCCTCTATCAATATCTGCATGTCGTAATTCTCAACGCCTGTGGGCTGGTCGCTGAGGTTATAGCCGCGAGTATCCATCGCAGCGACGGTGTAGTCAGCGGCCAATGCGTTCATTTGATGGCGCCAGGAATACCAAAAATCGGGGAAGCCGTGAATGAACACGATTAACGGCCCTGAGCCCATCTTTGCGTAGTGAATCTTGGTGCCGTCGTTGTCCGCGTATTTGTGTTCAACGCGCTCGCGTATGTCCTGCGCCATTGTCGCACTGGAGAAGGTAAGCAGTGCGAAGAGGGCTAAAGCGCCTGTCATCCAAGCGCTGCGCTGTCTCTGCATGGCGGTTTGTTGAAAGAGAGAGTTCATAGTCTGCTGCCTCGTCGCGGTTAGCGTTCTAGTTGCGGGACGGAGTAAGGTGAGTTGGGGTCGGTGGCCTGTCTAAGCGAGAACACATTGCCGTCGACGTCGTGCGCGAAGGCCTGCCAGAAGTCTCCCAGCTGCACGGGGGCGCTCACGAATTCCACGCCCAGCTCGCTCATGCGGGCGTATTCCGCCTGAATATCGCCGACCTCGATAGAAAAACTGTAGCCGAAGTCTGTTACACCGCGCTTGCCAATGTATTCCTCGGTAATGGGGTTGCGGTACTGCCAGAGTTCGATTGTTTTAGATCGCTCGTTCATCCTAAACCACGAAGCGAGCAGTGAAAGATTGTCAATGTTGGTGATGTCGCCCATGCGCTCGTTGTTGACATAGTCGCCGTCGCGGTAGGGCGCGAACGCGAGAATCTCCTCGTAGAAGTCGGTGAGGCGCACGATGTCGTGGGTTACGAGTGCAACCTGGGTCATCCAGGAGTTGTAGCCCTGCGCCTTCCAACGGTCGTTGTAGGCGCCAACCGCGAGGGGTCCGGCGTCTAGCTGTTCGAGCTCGAACATATTGCCGTCGGCGTCATAGGCGTAGGCGTAGGTGACGCCGTAGCCGCCTAGGTCGACAGGCTCGCCGCCGCGGGAGAGTATTTCGGCGCCCGCGGCCTTGAACCTATCGAAGGCGCTGTCTGCAGACGGCGACTGAAAGCAGGTATGGGTCATGCCGGGGCCCTGCGCCGGCATCTTCGTCGTCGGCTTGCCTTGGTTGTGGCTGAACTCGGTAAGCTCGAACAGCATGTTCGGGGCCTCCAATACCGCCGTCTCGTAGCGGATGTCCGAGCGCCCGTATAGCGTCGCCGCCGCGTCACTGGTGATGGTCTCGCGGCGCAGGAGCGTGTAGCCGGTCACACCCTGATAAAAGGTGAGTGCCGCGTCGAGATCGCTAACCGACAGGCCGATGTGATTGATGCCGAGTATCGTCGTTGGTGTGTCGTAAACCGTAGCGTCTTCATCGATCTCATAGGCGGCGACTTGAGACACGCAGGCCGCGAGCGCAAGGCTGATCGCCGCAGCGAAAGCCCTGCGACACGGGGCAATGGATCGAGTTTCGATGCGACTGTCGATGTTGAGTGTCATGTCACTTTCCTTTTTTATTTCGTTAATTTTTTGGAGAGTCATTCTTAACAATACAGGCATTGAAAAATCCTTCTCTCGACTAGCCGCATCGAATTTCCGCAGCGAGTGAGTTGCCTCGAGGCCGTCTCAGTCAGCGAGGCCGTAGACCAAGAGCATATTGCCGGGCTGTTCGCCCCACTTTTCATAGCCCGAGGTCACGTAGACCGAGCCGTTCGCAATCACCGGGCCGTCCGCCTCGATGGCGCCGCCGAAGCCGCGCACACCGTTAATGTCGCCGTATTCCTGCACTGTGTTGACCTCCCACAGTATTTCGCCACTGTCGGCGTCGAAGGCGCGCAGTATGCCGTCGAGACCACCGGCAAAGATGAGGCCGGGCGAGCTGCTCACGGCGGCGGAGATGCCCTGAAAGCACAGGAACTTCACGTCGCCACACACATTGGGCAGGTCGTTGCGCCAGTCGATCTCGCCGCTTGCGAGGTCGAGGCGGTGGATGCCGGGGTGGCCTTCGCCGACGTTATAGGGATTGTTTGTGGGCAGGTCAGAGACGCCGACGAAGAGTCCATCGCCGTCGCTGCTCATGCCGTAGTGAATGCCGCCCATGGTGCCGCCGCTGCCCACGCGCGTTTCCCACACAATCGCGCCGCCGTTGTCGGGATCCAGCGCGTAGCTCATCCCCGACTTTGAGCCGGCGATGACGAGGTCGCGCCCCTCACGGGTGGTAGCGAGCAGCGCCGAGGCGCCTAGGTCGTAGTCGGGACCGTTCTCTTCTGGGCAGTTCGGTGCGCGGCGCGAACAAGCGCCGTTCCAGGCATCGTTAGGCGTAACTTGCGTGACCCACTGGCGCACGCCGCTAACGAGGTCGATCGCGAACACGGCGTCGCTGGTGTCCGTGGCGGGGGAGGAATAGTTTTCTCCGGTCGTCGCGTAGACGAGGCTGCGCTTGGTGTCGATGGTGATGCCGGACCACACCGGCGCTCCCGAGGGCCCCTGCATCTGCGTGCCCGCGGTGTTCTCGACAGTGGGGCGCGGCGGCGGGGTAGTGAAGTGGGTCCAAAGTATCTGCCCCGTGGCGACATCGAGTCCAACGACGGCGCCGCGGAAGCTGCAGCAGGAGTACTCCGTGCGCGAGGCGGCGATGATTTCGAGGGACGAGACCGGCACGACCATGATGCCGTCATGCACCGCGGTAGAGCCCGTGAGGGTGGCGAGGCGGTGTTTGTGCACCCGCGTCTTCCAGCGCAGCTCGCCGGTCTGCGCATCCAGCGCATAGGCGTTGGCGCTGAAGTCGCCGAACAGAAGCGATTCGGGCCTGCCGTTCTCGTCGAGATCGAGTATGGGCGCGGCGCGCACCTCAGCGTCCGCCTTGAAGCTCCAAAGCGGGCAGCCGTTCTGAGCGTCGAGCGCATAGACCACGCCCTCTTGGCTGCCGATGAATACGGCTTCGGGTGTCACCAGCGGCTGCGAGCGCGAGCGCGTCGCGCCGGGAAAGGCGAAGCCCCACTTCAATTCGAGGCTGCCCACGTTATCGCGATTCAGAATTTGCTCGTTCGCCTGATAGCGCGCGTTGTCGAGGCCAGCGCCCCAGCCGTTCCAGATTGGAGTCTGACTGAGTGGCGCATCGCTCGCGCGGCTTGGCGTGCAGGCGAAGGTGGTCGCCGTCGTCTGTAGGTCGTCGAAGCGCTCGCCGGTAAGGAAAAATGCCACGTCGCGTTTCTGCTTGCGCGTGAGCGGCATACCCTGGACCGCCATAACCCCGGACTCGAGAGACTCGACAATACGCCTAGGGGTATAGAGTGCGAGTGCATTGCGCTGCGGCGCCTCGAGCATCGCGCCGTCGTGGCAGCCTGCGCAGAGCAGCGAGTAGTCTGCTGCGCCTGCGCTGTGAGCCGCTGCGTCTGTGTCTTCTTGCTGTGCTGCGAGATTCGTCGACAGGCCGCATAGAAGCACTGTTGCAAAAGCCGTGAGCGCCGTGAAGCGGCGAGGGTGGAGTGTGGCTGAGGCGCGTTGAAGCTCTGAGATGCGCAGTTCGCTCATGGCGGCGTTTCCTTATACTATTGGCCTCCTGAACCCTATCCGACTAGGCCGAAAAGTCAACCGAGAGACCCGCGCGCCGATGGCACAGAACGAACTACTCCTTACGCTAGGCAGCTGCGTTTTCTTTATGTCTCTGGTGGCGTGGATTTCCTATCGACAAACCCGCGGCGAGGTTGCAACGCGGGACGGCTATTTCCTCGCAGGGCGCGGACTAAGCGCCGTGTTCATCGCCGGTTCGATGCTGCTAACGAATCTCTCGGCGGAGCAGCTTATCGGGCTCAACGGTTCTGCCTATGGATTTAACCTAAGCAGTATGGGATGGGAGGTGACGGCCGCGGTGTCGACCATCGCAATGGCGTTTCTTTTCCTGCCACGCTATCTAGCGGGCGCGTTTTCCACGCTGCCAGAGTTCCTCAACGACCGCTTCGATAGCGGCGTACGGCGCGCCACAGTCATCCTGTTTATGGTGGGGTACGGACTAGTAACAATCCCCTCGGTTCTGTATTCCGGCTCCATTGCGGTGCTTCAGCTTTTCGACATCCCCACGCTGACTGGGCTGGCGTATTCTCAGGCGCTGGCGCTGACCATCGTGGCGATCGGTAGCGTCGGGGGGGTGTATGCGGTGTTCGGCGGACTGCGTGCTGTCGCTGTGTCCGATACGCTCAACGGTATTGGCTTGTTAGCTATTGGCATCGCGGTGCCGCTATTGGGTTTCGCGGCTCTCGGCGAGGGCAGTCTGCGCGCCGGCGTCTCGATCGTACTGACCAGCGACACGCAGAAACTCAACGCGATCGGCGGGCCGAGTGACCCCACGCCCTTTGCCACGTTGTTTACCGGCATGGTGTTCGCAAATTTGTTCTATTGGTGTACGAATCAGTATGTGATTCAGCGCACGCTGGGGGCGAAAAATCTGGCCGAGGGTCAAAAGGGTGTGCTTTTCTCCGGCTTCTTTAAGGTGCTCGTGCCGTTTTTGATGATGCTTCCCGGCGTGATTGCATACCATCTTTACGGACCCGAGCTGGCATCGATTGATCTCGCCTATCCCACGCTGATCCGCGACGTGCTGCCCGTTTACGCGAGCGGATTCTTCCTCGCGGTGCTCTTGGGCGCGGTGTTCAGTTCATTTAATTCGCTTCTCAACAGTGCGGCGACACTTTTCTGTTTGGATGTGTACGCGCCGATGTGTGAGCGCGCTGGCTATGCGGTGGAGGATGCTAAGCTAGTTCGCGTTGCCAAACGCGCGAGTATAGTGATTGCGCTGTTCTCTTTCGTTGTGGCGCCGCTTCTGCAGTTTGCTCCAGAGGGGCTGTGGCAAATCATTCGTATCTTTACTGGTTTTTACAATATTCCGGTTATCGCGATCGTTGTGGTAGGGCTTTTCACCCGCCACGTTCCTGCGCTTGGGCCTAAACTGGTGATTGGTTTTCACGTTCTTGCCTACGGACTACTGCAGTTCGTGTTTAAAGAGCAGGTCGCGATACACTTTCTCCATCTTTACGCGATCCTCTTTGTGATCGAAATCGCTATGATGCTGGCGATTGGTGCTTGGCGTCCGCGTACCAGGCTTTGGAGCTATTCGACTTCGAACCGCGTTGATATGCAGCCTTGGCGTTTTGCGACGCCCTGCGCGGTCACGCTTTTTTCCTGCGTTCTTGGCTTATACTTGAGTTTTTCTCCCCTGGGCTTGGTAGAGGGAGGCAGTCCACTTTATGTGCCGCTGCTACTGATTCTGTTGGCGATCAATTGCGCGCTCTGGTGGCGCGGTGTGAGCGCCCAGCGGTCGCTTAAGCCTCTGGAGCCATAGTGGCGCCGTCTCTCTAGGAGTTGTATGACGAACATCGACAAACCGCGGCTGCGTTTCTTCGAAAACTCGCCGGGGCAACAGCATATTCCCGAGCAGGATAAGTATCTCTACGCTGCACAGGAGCCGCGTCATAAGCTCGGCATTATTGGTACCGGCACCATAGGTCAGGAGCACATGCGCGTCGCGCGTCTGCTCGGCCGAGCCCGCGTACACGGAATCTTCGACACCCAGCAGCGCAGCATGGACGTTGCGCTGGCAAACTTTGCGCAGCTCGAGTCTTCGCTCGCGGAGCCTCCCAAACCGCCGCGCTGTTACGACAGTCTTGAGACGCTCTGCGCTGATGCTGAGATCGATGCGCTGATGATCTGCACGCCAAATTACACCCACTTCGACGTGTTAAAGACTGCGCTCGATTCGGGCAAGGCAATATTTCTCGAGAAGCCGATTGCTACAACGCTGGCCGATGCCTTCGCGATAAATACCCTTGCAAGCGAGTACTCAAGCTTTATTCAACTGGGGCTGCAGTACCGCTACAAGGCTCAGTATGTCGAAGCGCTGCACGAGGTGTCCGTTCGCAAAAGCCTTGGCGCGCTGTCTATGATCAGCATGAGCGAATATCGCCCACCGTTTCTCGACAAGGTAGGCCAGTGGAATAAATTTAATGTCACCAGCGGCGGCACGCTGGTCGAGAAATGCTGCCATTATTTCGATTTGATTAACTTACTCGCGGCGGCCAAGCCGCTGCGCGTGTATGCCAGCGCGGGTCGCAGCGGCGTCTTCGATGGCCTCAGTCAGCAAGGTGAGGTGAGCGACATCGACGACAACGCACTTGTCACTATCGACTATGCCAACGGCTGCCGCGCCAGCTTCACTCTCAATATGAACTGCCCTGAATTCAGCGAAGAGCTGAGCGTTGTGGGCGCGCGCGGCAGGCTTATTACTCAGGAGCATTTTGCTGTGCATCACGCTCAGGAGCTGGGGGCGAGTCTGCGTGTGGAGCTAGGCGAGAATGGGGCGTCGCGGGAGACAAAGCTAGCTTACCCGTCGGCTATCGAAAACAGCGGCCATCACGGCGCTACCTACTACGAGCACTGCGCCTTCCTCGACCGGCTCGAAGGTCGCGAGGTGGAGGCGGCCACGCCTCAGCAAGGGCTGTGGTCGATGATCGTTGCCAGCGCCGCTCAGGAGTCGAGCCGCAGCGCCCAGCCTGTGGACATTGCGCATTTTCTCGATTCGCAGAACCTCGCAGTCGACTTTGAACCAAGCTAGATTCAGCACAATTTTGAGGAATACCGAGACCATGGGAACGAGCGAAAACAGAGTGAGCATAAATGTTGCCGGCAAAGCCATGCCTGGCGTTGGGCTGGGCCTGTGGAAGATCGATCGCGAGCAGACCGCAGATGCGGTCTATGCCGCGATAAAGGCAGGCTACAGACACCTAGACAGTGCGGCAGACTACGGCAACGAGAAAGAGGTGGGTGAAGGAATCGCGCGGGCAATTGCCGCCGGGCTTTGTACCCGCGAAGAGCTCTGGGTGACCTCGAAGCTGTGGAACACTTATCACGCTCCCGAGCATGTCGAGGCCGCTTGCCGCCGTTCTCTCACTGATCTCGGTCTGACCTACTTTGATCTCTATTTGATTCACTTTCCTATCGCTCTCGCCTACGTCGATTTCGAGACACGCTATCCACCGGAATGGGTATTCGACCCTGCACAGCCAGAGGCGGGCATGCAGCGTGCGCCGGTCCCGCTGAGCGCAACCTGGGCGGCGATGGAAGATTTAGTGAGCAATAATCTTGCTCGTCAAATAGGTGTGTGTAACTACTCGACGGCGCTGCTTCACGACCTGATGAGCTACGCCAAAATTAAACCGGCGATGCTGCAGGTTGAGTCGCATCCCTATCTTACCCAGGAGGCGCTGCTGCGAACGGCCGCAGACTACGGCATTGCCGTGACCGCATTCTCGCCGCTGGGTGCGCTGTCCTATGTCTCGCTGGACATGGCTTCAGAGGCGGAAAGTGTGCTGACAGCCAAGCCGGTTGTCACCGCTGCCGCGCGCCTGAATGTGTCGCCGGCGCAGGTAGTGCTGCGCTGGGGTATTCAGCGCGGCACGGCGGTGATTCCCAAGACTAGCCGTCCGGAGCGCCTGCAGGAAAATCTGTCGTTGGAGGGTTTTAGCCTAAACGACGAGGAAATGGCCGCCATCAGCGCGCTTAACCAGAATCGCCGCTTTAACGATCCCGGCGTGTTCTGCGAGGCCGCCTTCGGTACGTTCCATTCTATTTATGACTAAAAGTGAATAAGGCGCCGTTGAAACTCGCAGGCGCTTTCAATCACGCCTACAACCACGCTAAGAAAATCGCTTAAGGATTACCGCAATGAATGTCGAAAGTATTGAGCTTGCAGGGCAGCAGGATTTTGCCGAAGCGGGGGGAGTCTTTCCGCTGATTTATGCCTCGGCTGATGCTCCGAATCTCGATGCGAGTTTGACGTGGCTAACAGAGAATCGCGAGCGCTTGCTGAGTGAACTTGCCACGCATGGCGCGTTGCTGCTGCGCGGTTTCAGGGTAGAGAGCGATGGGGATTTCGATCAGCTAATACAGCGCTTCGAACTGCCCAATTTCACCTACGCCGATTCGCTGTCGAACGCGGTGAGGCGCAACCGAACCGAGAGGGTTTTCACAGCGAATGAAGCGCCGCCAGAGGTGAGCATTTATCTGCACCACGAAATGGCGCAAACCCCAGTGTTTCCCTCCAAGCTGTTCTTCTTCTGTGAACAGGCGCAGATGAGCGGCGGTGCGACACCGCTGTGTCGTTCTGACATTCTGCTTTCGCGCTTGGCCTCGAGTCGCCCCGAGTTCGTAGCAGCCTGCGAGGAACGCGGAGTCCGCTATTCCAATTCGATGCCGGCGACGGACGACCCAAGCTCGGGGCAGGGGCGCAGCTGGCGCAGCACGCTATCGGTGACCACTGCCGCAGAGGCCGAGGCGAAGCTTACGGCGTTGAATTACAGCTGGGAGTGGCAAGCACAGGAGGTGCTGCGGGTAACTACCCCCGCGCTGCCTGCGGTGCGGGAACTTGCCGATGGACGCAAGGTGTTTTTTAACCAGCTTATCGCTGCGTTTCGTGGCTGGAAAGATGCGCGTAACGAGGCCGTAAAGTCGATTCAGTTTGGCGATGGCTCGAGTATAGATCCGGCGGACATGGCCGTGGCAATTGAGCTAGCCGACGAGCTGAGCTTCGATACGCCTTGGCAGGCGGGGGACGTGGCGCTGGTCGATAACTTCCTCGTGATGCACGGTCGTCGACCCTTCAGCGGCAAGCGGGCAGTACTCGCTTCACTTGTTGCCTAGGCCTGCGAGCCTGAGCGCGGCATCTCAAACTCACAGGGTTGGGGAAACGGCTGCAGATCAGTCGCGTAGCTCGCGGGCGTCCGAGATCCCGCCTACGTTCTCAGCCCTGCTGTAACCGAGCTCCTGCAGTGTTGCCAGGGCGATGCCCGCGCGTTTGCCGCTGCGGCAATACACCCTGATCTCGCTGTCTTTATCCAGACCTAACTCAGCGACCCTAGCGGCAATCTCGTCATGGGGGATATGGGCTGAGCCGGCAATGTGATCCTCCGCGTACTCTTCGTCTGTGCGCACATCTAGCCACACCACGTCACCGGCTGTACTCGCGCAGCCCGCGAGCAGGCTGAGCAGAAGCGCGGTGACCACTAGCAGTAGAGCACGCGGTCCATTGTTCGTTGAGTGATAAGGCTGCTGAGTTGCACTATTCATTGATCCTCTCCTTGATGTGATTTTGCTGTCGCTGGTCCCATAGCCGCGCGATTCTAGGTCTATTGTGGGAGCGGAACACACTTCTCCGCAAGCCGCTTAGTGTTTGCCGCGTTTTCCCTAAATCCCTGAATTAACTTAGCTTAGGCCTAATTCTGCGAGGTCAAATTGTCATTAGTTGTGACAGTTTCATGGGAAAGGCTTTTTCGCGCGTAAAAGCCCTTGAGACAACACAAAGATTCGGTATAGTAGCGCCTTGTTTTGGTCTGACCAAATTGGAAGGACCAAAGCTAGGCTCCGTCGTATCTTGCGGGCCTATCCATTCTAAGAGCGAGTAGGCGGGGCAGATGTCCCACTACAGCAATCGCCGGTAAGACCGCATTGGTTATACCAAAGTGGTCTGAGCAATCCCCTAACAACGTTAGTGCAGCTATGAATTCGATGACCCCAGCGCCGGCGTCTTTGACGCGCAGCCATGAAATAGCCGCTGTCCTGCAGGAGGAGATCCTCCGCGGGCAGTTTCGCCCCGGTGAACGTCTGCCTTCCGAGCGTGATCTTGCAGCACGCTTTGAAGCCAGCCGCGGGGCTGTGCGCGAGGCGTTGTCGCAGATTGAGCAGGTACGGCTGATTGATATTCAGCCCGGCGGCGCGCGCATAAAAGAAGTCAAAGAAGCCAGTATTTCGGTGCTCGGGCCGCTGTTAAGTCTTGGCGAAAAGCCAGACGCTCACTTGGTCGATCAGTTTATCGATACGTTCTCGGTGCTCACACGCTTCACTGCAACGCGTGCGATCGAACTTGCAAGCGACGAGCAGCGGGCGGGTTTGGTCGAGCAATTAGATGAAATGAAGCCCTTTATCGGTAGCGTCGAAGAACTGCAGCCGCGCATGCACGAGCTGTTCGTGCAGCTAGATCGTATCGCCGACAATCTCGTAGTTAGGCTAATTAGCAATGACCTACAGGCTCAGTTTGTTGAGCGCATGTTGGCACTGCAGCCGCGGCCGAGTTTGGGTGCGGAGAAACTCGAAGCCTTTGTTGCGGGTATGCGCGAAGGGATCGAAAAACGCGACGGAGAGATTCTCTCTGCTGCGCTGAGATCACATTTTTTGGCCATGCGATCGCTGGTTGCGCAGGCGCTGGTAGAGGGCTAGGCCCGCGCAGCACGAGCGCGCGCCATGTAGGAACAATCAAATCACCAGAGGAATGGCTCTGCGTAGAGCGCTGCCATTTCGATTTAGGGATGTTTAGGAGTTTGGTATGAAGCGAGTATTACTGCCGATTGGGATCTTAGTAGTCAGCGTGGCCGTTGCGGTAACCCTGATTAGGAACCCTACGCGCGTTGAAGAGGCTGCGCCGGAGATTATTCCCATTAGCGTGCGCGTTGCAGAGGTGCAAACTGAGACTATTCGCGTGGATGTGGAGTCCCAAGGCAAAGCGCAGGCGGCGCGGCAGGCGAGTATCTCCGCGAATGTTGAGGGGCCTGTAGCCTGGGTCTCACCCTCGCTTGAAGCCGGCGCCTATGTGGAGCAGGGTGAACCGCTTTTACGCCTCGAAGCCAGTGACTTTGAGCGCGCCGTTGCGCGTAGTCAGGCGGGCTACGATCAAGCTGCCGCCGAGTCGGCCTTCGCCGCGGCCGATCTCGAGCGTATTCGTGAGCTAGCAGCCAAGCGACTCGCTAGCGAGGCCGAGCTACAGAACGCGGAACGCCAAGCCACAGTGACCGAGGCGCGTCGCGCCGAGGCCGAGGCTACGTTAGAGCAAGCAAAGCTCAATCAGGAACGCTCGGTTTTACGGGCGCCGTTCAACGCCATAGTCTCGACGCGGGACGTTGAGCTTGGTCAGTTCGTCAACCGCGCCCAAAGCGTTGCGGTGCTGTTCGACGCCGACAGCATTGATGTGCGTGTGCCGCTGGCTATTCGCCAGCTCGGTTATCTCGATGTGCCCGCAGGGTTTCGCGGCGAATTCGCGGGCGAAACTGCGCCCGCAGTCGAACTCGTGGGGAACTACGGCGGTAAGCAGTACACATGGCAGGGCTCGCTCCTGCGAACCGAAGCCGCAATCGACCCCAACAGCAACACGGTGCAGGCGATCATCCGCGTGCAGCAGCCCGTCGCCGAAACTGGTCTGATTCCTCTGCCGATAGGGCTCTTTGTCGAGGCAAAGATTGCGGGTCGACGCATAGACAACGTCGTCGCCCTGCCGCGCTCGGTGATTCGCAATAACTCACAGGTGCTCGTAGTCGATGCGGAGAACAAGATGTATTACCGCGACGTAGACATCTTCCGCTTAGAGCAAGACCGCGTATTAATTAGCGGCGGCCTGCTAGCTGGCGAGCGAATTTGCACCTCGCCGATTCAAGCGGTGGTCGATGGTATGACGGTCCAGCCCGTGGTCGAAATTATTTAGGGCGCCAAACACATAACGACGCAAAGCCGGTGAGCAACACCGCGCGAGCCGTCGTTAAGAGTCAGTCAATTGCGCCTTGGGCGCGCGGAGAGATTTAGTGCGAACTCCCATAACCTGGTTTGTCAAAAACCCCGTCGCGACGAATCTTCTAATGATGATTTTCCTCGCGGGCGGGTTTGTTTCCTACCTTAATCTTAACCAAGAAGAGTTTCCCGATATCGATTTCGGCATCGTGCAGGTGAGCGTGTCCTACCTCGGTGCAACACCTGATGAGGCGGAGTCCGCCATCTGCCTGCGTATCGAAGAGGCGCTCGAAGGCACAGAGGACATAGACCGGCTTACGAGCACAGCGCGTGAGGGCGGCTGCGATGCCACTATCGAGCTCGCAAGCGGCGCTGACCTCAATCGTGTGCTAAATGATGTAAAAGGTAAGATCGACGCGGTCAGCACATTCCCCATCGAGGCGGAAAAACCCATCGTTCGCGCGTTTAGCTCCAGTGGCAATGTGATGACCTTGGCGTTGTCCTCGGACACCGACGATGCCGGTCTTAAGCTTATTGCCGAGGAGCTGCGCAACGACATTCTTGACTTAAATGGCATATCCACGGTCAACATTAGTTATCTGCGCCCGTTCGAAATATCTATCGAAGTTTCTGAAACAACCCTGCGTCAATACGGCCTCACGCTAGGTCAGATTTCAGACGCGATCAGCCGCGCTTCACTCGACCTCCCCGGCGGCACGATTCGTACCGCATCGGGAGAGATCCTGCTGCGTACCAAAGGCCAGGTTTACAACGGCGACGAATACGAAAACATCGTGGTGCAGTCTTACCCAGATGGCACGCAGCTGCGGCTTGGACAGATCGCAACGGTTAAAGACGGCTTCGAGGAAGGCTATCTCGATGCGCGTTTAAACGGCGTCAATGCCGCGATCATCGACGTGCTACGCGTAGGCGACGAGGACATCGTTCGCTCGGCGAATCAGGTGAAAGCTTGGATGGCCTCTGCTGATTTCGATTTGCCAGAAGGCATGAGTCTGAAAATCATTTCCGACTCGGCGATTTCCACTCAGGATCGAATTGCAACAGTGGCGCAGAACGCCTACACGGGTTTGCTGTTTGTCCTATTCATTCTCGCGCTGTTCCTGCGTTTTAAGCTGGCCATCTGGGTTGCTGCGGGCATCCCTATTGCCATTGCAGGCGCGCTGGCTTTGTTCCCGAGCGTAGGGCTAAGTATTAGTTCCCTCTCGGTAATGGGCTTTATTCTTGTGCTAGGTATTATTGTCGACGATGCGATCGTAGTCGGCGAACGGATACACGCTTTCGAAGTCAAAGGCTATTCGCAGGAAGACGCGGCGATCGAAGGTACGATAGAGGTCTCGGTGCCAGTGATTTTCGGTGTGCTGACCACGATTGCGGCGTTCCTACCTATTCTGCTTTTAGGTGGACAGATGGGGGCGTTTTTCAACACCATCGGCGCCGTTGTTGTGTTTTGTTTGGTCGCGAGCCTCATCGAATCGCAGCTGATTCTTCCCGGACACATCGCCCACAGAAAGACGAGCGGCTATCTTGGCGAAGGCTCACGTTTCGTGGTTCGCTGGCAAGAATTTCAGGGCAAGCTAGCCCGCGGCATGGAGTATTTTGCCGAGAATCATTATCAGCGCGCGTTGAAGAAAGTGCTTAAACATCGCTATTCCGCCTGGGCAACGGCCACCGGCGTAGTGCTGGTCACTCTATCGCTTATGCTAAGCGGCCGTGTGGGCTTGCAATTTTTCCCGTCTATTGAAGGCGACACCGTATGGGGCACTGTCGTGATGCCGGTGGGTGTTCCCGGCTACATCACCGAGAACGCGGTTGAGATCCTTGAGGAGAAAGCCATCGAGCTGACTCAAGAGTTGGAAGCCGAGCTAGTTGATCTCAAGGAGCAGGGGCTAGCGCCCGCGTCGACGGCGCGCGTGGTCGATAGCGTGCTGACAATTATAGGTGGCCGTGCCCCGCGCGGTGGACCCGGCGGCGGCGGGCAGGGTGGTTCCGGCAGCAGTGAGGTGGCAGAGGTGGTTATCTATCTCTCGCCATTCTTCGATCGCGGCGAAATTAGCTCTGCAGAGATTCGCGACCGCTGGCGTGACAAAGTGGGTAGCATCCCCGACGCGCTGGAGCTGACGTTCGTGTCTGATGCGTTCTCGGCGGGAGAGGCGATCAACTATCGACTTGCTGGCCGCAATGAAGAGAATCTAAAGCTCGCTGCGGCCGAGCTGCGCGCCGAACTCAATCGCTACCCCGGTGTGTTCGATGTGTCAGATTCCTTCCGCGCCGGTAAGCAGGAAGTACAAATCGAAATTCTCGAGCGTGGTAAGACGCTAGGTCTAACGCTCAATGATATTGCTACGCAGGTGCGCCAAGCGTTCTTCGGCGCCGAGTCTCAGCGCATTCAGCGCGGCTCGGATGACATTCGGGTGATGGTGCGTTACCCAGAAGACGAAAGGCAGTCTTTATCCAACCTAGAAAATCTACTGATCCGTACGCCAAGCGGGTCTGAAGTGCCGTTCTTAAGTGTGGCTGATTTCTCTCTTGGCAACAGTTACTCGAGCATTAATCGCCGCGATGGGCGCCGCATCATTACCGTAGTCGGCGATGTCGACAGAACGGCTGTGCAGCCCGATGAGATTCGACGCGAGGTGATTCGCAAGTTTAAGTCCCAGTGGCAGCGCGATCTTGGTGTCGAGCTGGTTGTGGGCGGCGAAAGTGAGCGCCAGGCCGAATCCTTCGGTGACCTGCTGTCGACTTTCCCTATCGCGATGATGGTCATCTTCGCGCTGCTCGCGATTCCACTGAAGTCCTACTTCCAACCGCTGATCATCATGAGCGTTATACCCTTCGGCGCTATCGGCGCGGTTTTCGGGCACTTCATTATGGGGGCAGACTTGGTCTTCTTCTCGGTGCTCGGCATTATCGCCCTGAGCGGCGTGGTGGTGAATGCGAGTCTGGTGCTTGTGGTTTCCATCAATCGCCTGCGCGAAGAGGGCATGGGTATGGTCGAGTCGGTGTCAAAGGCGGGGGCCATGCGCTTCAGGCCTATTTTTTTGACCTCGCTTACGACGTTTATTGGCCTCGTACCGCTCATGCTCACCGCGAATCCGGCGACCTTCTTTGTCGTGCCTATGGCTATCTCACTTGCCTACGGCGTGCTGTTTGCTACGGTGATTACGCTATTCCTGGTGCCGTGTCTGTATCTCATTCTGCATGATTTTTCTGGGCACACCGACACCGATGAGCAGCGCGCAGCGGCTTACAAGCACACGCGTCCCGTCACAGAGTCCTAAGGCTATTCGGCTTTCTTGATGGCGCCGCATTCAGGCGGCGCCTTCTCTCTGGAGTTTCTGGCCAAAGAGCGTCGAGGAACGGGTCAGCCACGGGCATTGCCACGCAGTGCCCCAGCGTCTACGCTCTAGTCTTGGAAACGGGCGTCCGGCGCCCTAGCAACTTATTTTATTGGAATTCACCATGAGCCGTTTTTATCAGGCGCTTCTTGCCGCCAAATCAGCCTTCGCTAAACCATTCTTCGCAGTCACAATTGCAGGTGTGCTATCCATGAGTACAGTCGCAAGCTTTGCCCAAGTTAATCGTATCGATGTCATTCGCCCCGACGCGCCGAGCCTCGCTGCCTATGGCGACTACGATATTGGCGTGCGCACTCTGACCCTTGTCGATACAGGCCGTGTCGATGTCCTCAACACGCCTCGCGGTGGCGAGCCGGTTTTATATGACCGCAGCCTAACAGTTGAGGTTTGGTATCCAGCGCAGCTGAACGGCCAAGCGCGAGGCGGGCAGTATGAAGCGATAACCCGTAACCCCGCCATTACCGCGACGCTGCACGGGCAGGCGGTGAGAGACGCCGAGGTGGACGCTAGTGACGGCGCTTTTCCTCTTGTTGTTATTTCCCATGGCTATCCCGGTAACCGTTACTTGATGAGCCACCTGGGCGAGAACCTTGCGAGCAAGGGCTACGTCACCGTGTCTATTGATCACACCGACAGCACCTATGACGATGCTCAGGCGTTCACGAGCACGCTTTATAACCGACCCTTGGATCAGCGTTTCGTTATCGAAAGCATGGCGCAGATGGCAGCCGACAGCAGCAGTTTCCTAGCTGGCCTGTTGGATGCGAATAATACCGGAGTCGTTGGCTACTCGATGGGCGGTTACGGCCTCGTCAACAATCTCGGTGGCGGCTATAGCGATGACATAGTCGGCTCGTTCATGGCTCCGCCCAACGAGCTGCTAGGACAGCATGCGAGTGGCAATCCAGAGTTCCGTAGCAATCTCGATCCGCGCATAAAAGCCGGATTCGCCATAGCGCCCTGGGGCATGGAGCGAGGCTTCTGGCGCGAGCAGGATCTAGCAGGAATCGAAG
>JAYOBL010000003.1:42920-51752 GCA_038104835.1 Gammaproteobacteria bacterium
TGCCTACTTTTTATCTCGCCGGCGACAACGACACGGTCGCGGGTTATGAAAAGGGTGTGCGAGCGATTTATGAGGCAGCAGTTAATAGCGATCGCTATCTGCTCACATATAAAAATGCCGGCCACAATGCCGGTGCGCCCTATCCTGTACCCCGTGAGCTCATAGACAGCGAAACGGGTGAGGGCGCGAGCCACTACACCGACCCCGTGTGGGATAACGTGCGTATGAACAACGTGATGGACCACTTCGCCACCGCGTATTTCGACTACCTGCTCAAGGGTGACGAATCGATGCTCGAGTATCTCGACGTCGTGCCCGACGGCGCGGACGCCGTTTATTCAATGAGCGGTGATAAGGCTGACGAAGACCATACCTACTGGCCCGGCTTTGAAGCCGGTTCGGCGATCGGTTTGAAGTTAGAAAAGCTCTCCAAGCGCTAGGCTGGGCCTAGACCGCGAGGCGGATAGGCGTGATGGTGATATCGCGCCACACGTCGCCGGTGACATAGGGGTCCTGGGCTAGCCACGCGTCTAGCGCCTCCCGCGAGTCGAATTCAAAGTAGCTCGTCGAGCCGATCATTTTTCCCGCATCGTCCAGAATCGCGCCGCCGGCGATCAAATTGCCAGACTGTTTCAGTGCCACCGCACCTTCAATGTGTGCGTCGCGCACCGCGAGTCTGCGCTCAAGCGCCTGCTCATCTTTGCCGTCGTAGGCAACTACCATGAACTGCATACTGCACCCCTTAACTTGGTTTATTTGTCCTTAGGTGAATTGCCCGCCCAGCTCCATAAAGACAGGCACGAGGGAGCCCAGCAGTAGCGCCGCCATGCTCCAGTTGAAGAATCGCACGGCGCGAGGGCTGCGCAGTACGCGCTGCAAAGACGCGCCCAGCCAGAGCCATGCCCAGATGCAGGGAGCGCCTATGGCGAAGAAGAGGGCAGAGATGAGCGCGACCTGAGTCAAGTAGTTGCTGCCGATCACCGTGTAGGTGGCGATAGCGCCGACGGCCATGACCCAGGCCTTGGGGTTAACCCACTGAAACGCAGCCGCCTGCAGGAAGGTGAAGGGCTTGCCCGACTTCACTGCCTCTAAGCCAACCGGTGCCGTGGCTATCTTTAAGGCGAGGAAGCTGAGGTAGCCCGCGCCGACGATCTTCAGCAGCGTGTGCAGGGCAGGGTAGGCGTCGAATATCTGCGCGATCCCAAGGCCCACGGCGAGGATCATCAGCGGAAACCCGAGCACGATACCGAAGTAGTGCGGCAGGCTGCGGCGCGTTCCGTAGTTAAGCCCCGAGGCCATAAGCATGGAGTTATTGGGGCCGGGCGTGATGCAACTGGAGATCGCGAAGGCGATGAGAGAAGCGTATTCCATGATTAACTAGCGCTGTTGGAAAGATGCTCAGTATAGAACCCTAAAAGAAGAGTCGCCAGCGCGGCTTGGGTGATCTAGCTTGCAGAAGCAGGTAACATGGCGCCCCGCAGCGGACACCCCGCTACCGAATAGCGATCAAGCCTAGGAATTCCCCGCGCCATGCTCGAGAAATACGCCGTCCTTGTTGCCTACTTTGGCCTGCTCTGCCTGCTGGGATTCATCGCGGCTCGGCGGGTAAAGGGGATGAAGGATTTTGTAACTGGCAATAAGTCACTCAGCTTTTGGGTCGCGGCGTTTTCCGCGCAGGCTACGGGCGAGTCGGCCTGGCTCCTCCTGGGCGTTACCGGCATGGGAGCAATGGTAGGCTTTAGCGCTTATTGGATTGTGTTTGGCGAGGTGCTGGGGGTCTTCGTCGCTTGGTTCCTGATGGGTAAGCGCTTTAAGCGGCTTACCGACCGCTATGCTTCCCTTACTATGACCGACTTTCTGGTGAGTCGCTTTGGCAGCAGTAGCAACACGCTGCGTATTCTTTCCGCCGTCTCGCTCATCGTTTTTGTGCTGATCTATATCTCGGCCCAGATCGACGCAACCGGTTCTGCCTTCGAGGCCTTCTTGGGCTGGCCGTATTTGCGCGGCGCGCTTATCGGCTTTGGCATCGTGGTGCTCTATTGCGTTGCCGGCGGCTTCTTGGCGGCGGCTTGGACCGACATGTTTCAAGGCGCGGTGATGCTTGGCTGTCTTGTCGTACTGCCTGTGGTTGCCTTCATCGCTATCGGCGACTTTAGCGTCATCGTCTCCGGTTTGGCGGCGATAGATCCTGGGCTAGTGAGCCCCTGGGGTAGCGGTGGCGCGACGCTCTATAATCTCGCCGCGGTGCTTGGGATGATGCTTATAGGCCTGGGGTTCTTGGGCTCGCCGCAAGTATTCGCCCGGCTGCTGTCGATAAAATCAGAGGCGGAGATCGATCGCGGTAAATGGGTCGCGGTTGGATTCACGCTGTTGGTAGACGCCGCCGCGGTGAGTGTCGGCGTGCTTGGCCGCTATGTCTTTACTACACAGGGCGCCGACCCCGAAGCCGTGCTGGGCAACGGCGCTCAGAATGTGATGTCGCAGCTCGTGCACGTGAGCTTCCCACCGTGGATCGTGGGGCTGTATGTGGCAGCCGTGCTGTCGGCTATTATGTCCACCGTCTCCTCACTGCTGGTGATGGCGGCGAGCGCGGTCACCCATGATCTCTATGCGCAGTTTAGCTCGCGGCAGCTGAGTGACCGTTTCGCCGCGCTGCTCTGCCGCTATGCGACCTTGGGCATCGCCTTTGGCGCGATGGCTCTCTCTATTACTGTAGCAATGCTGTCACCTGAGCGGACTATTTTCTGGTTCGCGATCTTCGGCTGGTCTGGCATTGCAGCGACCTTCTGTCCCATGGTGATTCTTGCTCTGTTCTGGAGCGGTTTCACCGAGCGCGGCGCGATAGCAGCGATGCTAGGGGGATTTAGCATGACTATGCTGAGCAAATTTGTGCTGCAGGACCTCCCCGGCGTGGGGCCACTTTTTCAAGCGCTGGAAACTATGCCACCGTCTTTTCTGTTTGCCCTGCTGCTTGGCTATGTCGTCTCCTTAGCGGCGCCCGATGAACGGCTTAAGCAGCGCTTTTTGAGTGAATGCCAATCGGAGTCAGTTGCCTTATGAAGTCTGTATCACCGACGTTTTTGCGCCTATTGCCACTAGCATTCAGTGCTCTCATAGCGGGGTGCCAAACTCTGCCCGCGGGTGAGCGCCCGGCTAATGCGCTCTACTGCGATAATTTTATGGTCTATGGCATGTGCGCGCGCGACGTCAATGAAGATGGCGTTGTCGACTACGTATATTTCGAAAAAACTGAGGAAGCCTTTATGTTTCGCCCTGGCGCGGAGCGGCTCTTTCCCCGCAATCTAGATATGCACCCCTGCGCAACTCCAATGGATGAAGAAGTGGTCGCCACGACCTCGCGGGTCTTTTTTGTTGACGAGGAAACTACGCTACTAGAAAAGACAGATATCCGTGGCAGCCTCATGTTGAAGTATATGGCGGCGCTGCCGGAGATCACCGCGTGCAATCTACGCCGCGAAAATAACATGGACGACGAATAGTCTAGGCGGCTAGCGTTCCTTGCAGGATTGGCCTGTGCTAAGTTCATTGGCTAGTCTTCAATCTTCAGCACTGAGAACCCAGTCATGCCCAATTCCCTCGCCGAATCTTGCGGCTCCCTGTTTTTATTTGCAGCCGCCTCGCTGAGCGCCGGTGCGGCGCTGGCCCAGATTACAGACAATCAGCAAATATTCGCGCCAGTGCCCGCAAAGGTTAGCGCGCAGGTGGTGACCACACCGCCCCCCGAAGATGCGCTAGTGCTTTTTGACGGCGGCAATCTCGACGCTTGGCAAACGGTTAATAGCGGCGCTCCCGCGTCATGGCTTTTGCTGAATGATTCGATGACGGTGGATAGGGCTCGCGGGGCTAGCACCTCGATAGAAACCAAGCGCCGCTTCGGTGATATGCAGCTGCATATCGAATGGGCGACCAATCCAATATTAGATGGCGATGGGCAGGCGCGTGGCAATAGCGGAATATTCCTGCACTCGCAGTTCGAACTTCAGGTATTAGACAGCTGGCAGAACCCAACCTATGTGAATGGGCAGGCCGGTGCGATCTATTTGCAAACGCCGCCTAGCGTTAACGCCTCGCTGCCACCGGGGCAGTGGCAGAGCTACGATATCAGCTTCGAGGCGCCGCGCTTCGATTCCGACGGCTCACTGGCTACGCCCGCCTTCGTCACCGTGTTTCACAATGGCGTGCTCATTCATCCACGCACGCAGATCGTGGGGGCTACCTACACTGAAAAACCAGACTACGCGGCGCGCTGTACGCCCTATGCTTACGATCGCGAAGTCGACTGCACGGGCACTATGCCGCTATTGCTGCAGGACCACGGGCAGGTCGTGTCCTATCGAAATATTTGGGTAAGGGAGCTTTAATATGCGCGTCGCTTTAAACCAGCTACTGCGAATTACGACGTTGTCCGGCTTGATAGCAACGAGCGCGGTGGCGCAGGAATGGGAGCCGTTGTTCAATGGCGAAGATTTATCGAACTGGGAAGTCAAATTTACCGGCTTCGCACTGGGCGAAAATTACCGCAACACATTCCGGGTTGAAGACGGCGTGCTGCGCGTTGCCTATGACGAGTGGCCGAGTTTCGACGGTGAATTCGGTCATCTCTTCACCAAGCAGAGCTATTCCCACTACCGCCTACGTATAGAGTATCGCTTCGTGGGCGATCAGGTGAACGAAGGCCCCGGCTGGGCCTATCGCAACAACGGCATCATGCTCCACAGCCAGTCGGCGGCGAGTATGGGCTTAGATCAGGAATTCCCCGCGTCTATCGAAGCGCAAATGCTCGGCGGCAACGGCAGCGATGCGCGGCCCAATGGCAATGTCTGCACGCCGGGCACGCATATCGAGATCGACGGCGAACTGGTCACGCGCCATTGCACTAACTCAGAGTCGGCGACCTTCCATGGCGACGACTGGGTGCGGATGGACATTGAAGTTCGCGGTGCCGATAAAGTGCGGCATTTCCTCAACGGCGAGGAAGTCTTCGTTTACGGCGGTATTCAGCTAGACCCCGACTCGGTCGAAGCCAAACCGCTGATTGAACAGGGCGCGCCACTGCGCCTTGATGCAGGGCACATTGCGATTCAGGCAGAGACTGCGCCTATAGAGTTCAGGCGGATAGACCTGCTGGAATTGCCGCGCTAAAGAAACAGCGCGTAGGCAGCGTTGTGCGTTTCATCCCAGTGGCGGTAGTTTAGCTGCGCAAGCGAGTCTTGGAAGGCTCGCGCCTCGCTCTTTGGGACCTGCATCCCAGCCAGCACTCTGCCGTAGGCCGCGCCGTGATTGCGGTAATGAAACAGGGTGATATTCCAGCGCGCACCCAGAAGCGTGAGAAAATCAGCAAGGGCGCCGGGTCGTTCTGGAAATTCGAAGCGGGTTAGAGTCTCGTCCTGCGTGCCGCTCGCTTTGCCGCCCACCATGTGACGAATGTGGGTCTTCGCAAGCTCATTATCGGTCAGATCTAGCACTGCGTAGTTTGCCGCTTCGAGCTGAGCGACAATCTGATCTCTCTCTTCACGGTTCGCGATCTTGATGCCCAAGAATATCCTCGCGCTATCGGCGTCGTCGCGGCGATAGTTGAACTCCGTGATCAGCCTCTTGCCTAGAACCTTCACGAACTTTTTAAATGCCCCTTGGCGCTCGGGGATCGTGACGGCGAGTATGGCCTCTCTTTGCTCGCCGACCTCGGCGCGCTCGGTGACATATCGCAGCCTGTCGAAATTCGCGTTAGCGCCGGTGGAGATGGTGATTAGCGTTTGGCCGCGGCACTGCTTATCGGCGACGTATTTTTTCATACCGGCGACACTCACGGCTCCTGCGGGTTCGGCGATCACTCGCGTGTCGTCGAAGATGTCTTTTACGGCGGCGCAGATCTCATCGGAACTTACGGTAATCACCTCGTCGACGTATTGCTTCATCAAAGGCCAGGTGTGCTTACCAACCTGCGCGACGGCGATGCCGTCGGCGAATATCCCGACCTGCTTGAGCTTAACCCTTCGACCCGCGGCCATCGCAGCAGCTAGGCTCGCGCTCTCTTCATACTCCACGCCTATGATCTGAGTCTCGGGGCGGACGGTTTTTATGTAGGCTGCGATTCCGGCAATGAGTCCGCCGCCACCTACTGGCACGAACACCGCATCTATCTTGGCGCTGTGCTGATGTACGATCTCCATGGCCACTGTGCCTTGGCCAGCGATGATTTCGGGGTCATCAAAGGGGTGAATAAAGTGCAGGTTGCGCTGCTTCTCCAGCGCTAAGGCGTGGCTAAGTGCGTCGTTGAAGGTGTCGCCGAAGAGCACAACCTTCGCGCCGCGTGCGCGCACGCTGGCTACTTTAATCTCGGGCGTGGTAACGGGCATCACAATGGTCGCTCTGACGCCCATGAGCTTGGCCGCCTGAGCGAGCCCCTGAGCATGATTGCCAGCGGAGGCGCACAGCACGCCTTCGCTGCGCTGTTTGGCACTCAAACTGCTCATTTTGTTGTAGGCGCCGCGAATCTTAAAAGAGAACACCTCCTGCAGGTCTTCGCGCTTAATAAACACCTCGTTGTTCAAGCGCGTGCTTAGGGCAGTAGCTCGATCCAGAGGGGTCTCCACAGCGGCGTCGTAGACGTCGGCGTTGAGTATGCGTTTTACGGTTTTATCAAGCACGGTGTTCTCACCTAATCTATTAGCGTCGTTGACCCTTCATTGTATCGGCCAACCTAGTCATCTTGCGCAGTGGCACTCGTTGCGCTGTCATGAATTCGTCAAGCAAGCTTAAACTCACTGTCATGTAAGGTCACTAAACTCCGCTCAACTTTAACTTTATGCAGTGGAGATTCACCATGCGTTTACGCCTTGCCATTCGAGCAGCGCTTCTTACCTCACTTACAACCGCAGCTGGTGTTGCCGGCGCTCAGGATCGTATCGATGAGATCGTTGTCACCGGCGCGTCAATTCGCGACAGCCAGGCAGCCGCCATTGAAAGCAAGCGCAATGCGCTAAACGTTAAAGACGTTATATCCGCAGATACGCTGGGTCGCTTCCCAGACCAAAACTTGGCCGATTCATTGGGACGCCTACCGGGCGTCGCCATTGAACGTGATCAGGGTCAGGCACGCTATATTAACTTCCGCGGCGCACCAACGCGTTGGACCTCCATTGCCTTCGACGGCATCGACGTGTTGGGTGCCGAGAACGGCCGCACACCGCGTTTCGATTCCTTCCCTTCGGTGATCACCCGCTCCATTTCTGCCAGCAAGGCAATCACCTCTGACATGCCAGGAGAGTCCGTAGCCGGATTTATCGATATTCAAACCTTTAGTCCGTTCGAAACCGAGGGCTTCGGCGCATCCGTTGAGCTGGGAATGGGGCAGCAGGAACTTGGTGGTGGCGACGTTGAAAAAGCCAATGCGCGCCTGTCCTGGTCGAACGAGAAGTTCGGCGCCATCGTTTATGCCTCGGAAAACTCACGCGAGCAGGTAACTGACAACCGCGAGTACGAGCTCAGTCTCGACGCCAACGGCGCGCCGGTACCGACATCTCTGGACTTCCGCAGCTACTTTGTGGACCGCGAAGACCAAGCCTTTGGCGGCTCGCTGGAATACCGTCCTACGGCGATGTCTCGTGTTTTCGTCTCAACGCTGTACAGCGAATTTACTGACGACGAAGAGCGCAACCAGTACGTATTCGATATTGAAGATGGCGACAATCCTGGATTTGGCTTAGCCGGCACACCGGTCACAGGCGGTCAGGGCTATCAGCCTGTTGCGCTCGCCTCGCGTCTGTTGCAATCAGGTCTGTACAAGAACTCGACGCGAACAACGACCTTCGGTGCAGACTTTCAAGCACGCGAGTGGAACGTGCAGATGCGAGCCAATTTCACCAAGACGACCAACGACACTATCCTGCCTATCATTCGCTCGGTAGCGGGCATGACCGCATTAAGCTACGACCTCTCGAATCTAAATGATCCCGTTCTCAATGTTTTCTCCATGGGCACGCAAACGCCAACCGACGTTAACTCCTTGGAGTACGCGCTCACTTTGGGGATTCCTGTGGCGCAGGGAATGGATACGGACAACGTTAAATTCAAAGTCGACGCCGATCGCGAACTTTCTCCTTTTGGCCTAGATTCAACATTGAAAGTGGGGCTGCTTAGCGATATCCGCGATGTGGTTGGCGGCGGCTACCTCAGCGTGACCGGTTTCCCCAGCGACATCGACATTCAGTCGGCCTTCACGGGTGAAGCATGGTACACAGACTTCACTAACACAATTAGCGGTGGCTATTGGGATAACAAAGCGCTGCGCAATGCGTGGGAGCAAAGCCCAGGCGGCATTGATTACAGCTTCCCCGAAGACACCAAGGTCGATATCAACGAAGACATTCTCGCCGCCTACGGCATGCTCACGCATCAGTTCGACTGGGGTAACTTGGTATGGGGCGTGCGCATCGAGGACACTGACTTTACGACAACGGGTCCCGACCTTGGGGTAGTGCATAACGAGTCTTACACCGACGTGCTCCCGTCGGCGCATCTAAATATCGATGTACGCGACGACGTTAAGCTTCGTCTGTCTGCGTCGTCAGGCATCAGCCGACCCACTTATAACGAAGCAAGGGCCTCGGCTGTGGTGAACCCGGTTGAACGCACCGTAGACGGCGGCAACCCCTTCCTGCAGGCTGAGACCTCGGTCGGGTTCGACGCGTCTTTGGAGTATTACTTTGCACCTGCGAGCATACTCACGGCGGCTGCGTTCCACCGCGAAGTCGATAATGTGCTCTACGTTGACACTACGCGAGTCGACGGTGGCCTTTACGTTCCTACAGA
>JAYOBL010000003.1:51762-64940 GCA_038104835.1 Gammaproteobacteria bacterium
TCCCCTACCTGCTTTCAGGTACGGTCAACGGTAAGGACGGTCACCTGACTGGCATCGAGTTCAATCTTATGGCGCAGGCGGATGACTTCCTGCCAGAAGCCTTCGCCGGCTTCGGCGTCTCATTGAACGCGACGCTTATCGACAGCGAATTCGAAACGCTATCGGGCAACACCTTCAGCCTGCCGGGTACTTCTGATTCGATCTACAACGCGTCATTGTTCTACGAGCGCGCAGGTTTCTCGGCCCGCATTAACACGATGTGGCGCGAAGCCTGGCTGTCCTCAACCGAGTCTGATTCACTGGCTGAGTACTGGGATGACCAAACTCGCCTGGACATGTCTCTGCGCTACTCGTTCCCCGAGCAGGCGTTTGGTTCGGTGACGCTGTTCGCCAACGTCAACAACCTTGGCGATGAAATCGACGTGCGCTACCTCGGCACGCCTGCGACTCCAAATCAGATCGAACGCTACGGCCGCTACTATTCCGCTGGCGTGAGGATGGATTTCTAAATGATGCATTCAGCGTCGAAGCGAACGATTAATCGCCTAGCATGTTTATTCGCGGGCCTGCTCGCGAGTATCGCCTCCGCTTCGGCGCTGGCTGACAGCATTATTGCGGCGGAGGCTGTGCGCAGTTCTCTGCAGCAGGCCAACGCCCCGCTAACACTGCGTTGGATCGCGTCACCGTCTAATCTCAAGGTCGACATCTATCAGGCTGAGTCGCCGCAGGCACCGCTAAGCCGCATGCGCAAGATAGCGAGCGCAGTAGAAGCTGGCAGTTTCTCTACAGGGGAGACGGTTGGCTCTCGCAGCTATTTTGCACTGCAGCCCACTGCGCTTCATGGCGAAGCTGAGGCCGGTGTTGTGAGAGTCGCGCAGAGGCTACTGCCCCTAGAGGGAGGGCGCAATTTTCGTGACCTAGGCGGCTACGAATCTCGCGATGGGCGCAGAGTGAAGTGGGGGCAGGTGTACCGCTCCGGTGTCATGAACCGCCTTAGCGACGAAGACTATGAGTTTCTTGCGCCGCTGAGCATTGCCACTGTGGTCGACTTCCGCAGTGCCGAGGAGCGCAGCGCGGAACCCACGCGGTGGCGAGCGGGCAGCGTGGAGACAATAGCGCGGGACTATTCTCAGCTGGAGGGTGACGAGAGTATGGCGCTGTTGTTTTCGGCGCTGCGCTCACCGGATTCGAGTCCTGATTCTATCGCGCAGATCATGGCGGATTCCTATCTGCAGATTGCGCTAGATCATAAAGAAACGTATTCGCAAATGTTCGAAACTCTTTTGGCGAACGATGCTCCACTAATGTTTAACTGCTCCGCAGGTAAGGACCGCACCGGAGTCGCCGCTGCGCTCATTCTGTCGGCACTCGATGTGCCTCGGAACACCATCGTTGATGATTATGCACTTTCGGATAATTACGTAGACTTCATGAGCGAGTTCACGGCCCCGCAAGCCGAGCAGACCGTTGAGGAGAGCCCCTATGCGTTTCTCGCCGCCATGCCGGTTGAACTCTTAGCGCCCCTCATGGAGTCGCGGCCTCTGTACATCGAGACGGTGCTGGACGCACTCGATCGCGAGTACGGATCGATTGCGAACTACCTTGAGCGTGAGCTCGGGGTTGATGGGCAGGATATCGAGACGCTGCGCAGCAGGCTGCTGTACTAAATTTGCCTGATTCATGAGCTTGGCCCCGGAGGCAGGTTTTGCTTTAGGGAGTAGGCCGAAGGCAGGTTGACCCCACACTCTTTACGCGGTTTCGGGGGACGCCTGCTCTTTGCTGTTTGCGATTCGCCTTGCTCTCTATCTCAATCTATCTCTCTCTACGCCTTCTTCCCTACCACCTCACGGGTAAGCAGGCCGCTGCCGATCGCTCTCGATCAGTCACTCATCTTCTAATGGCTGTGTAGAATCCATACTGTCCACCCCATGCAGCCCGGCCTGCCAGCGGTGAGTTAGATAACGATCCCCCAGCGGCAGCAGCAAGAAAAGGCTGAAGTACACGTTGCCGGCCAGTACGACTGCGTTTCTGTCATCGAAGAAGATTAGGGCAATGGCGCAGGACACCCCTGCGACAAAGGAGACGGTCGCCCAGGTCGCACAGTTGCGTTTGCAGAGGATCTCCTCGAATGGCGTTAGCCGCAGGTAGTCTTTATAACGCAGGGCGTTGAGGTAGAGCGCTATGAGTATCGCCGAGAGCGCGATAAGGCCAATGCCGAAATAAACGAAGAGGATCGCCACCTGATTATCATCCCAGCCCCCTAGTGCAAAGATATCCGTACCAAGCCTGCCGTCGGAAACATAGAGCACGGTAGCTTGAGCCATGAGTTTTATCGGGTAGACAAACACAAGGACCAGCATCACCAGGCCTAGTGATAATGCGAGGGTGCTGGAGTCTTGGAGACCGAAGTTGCGGCTCCAGTTCGAATGCGCTACCCAGATTGACCCAATGGTCAAGGCGCTAAGGAGAAAGGCGGGGATGTCCCGCGAGAGCTCAAGCAACTCCTCTGGATTCGTCGGAATTTGGTCGATGCTGATAACCAGCATAGTGAAAGCGAAGGCAAACGCGGCATCGACAAAGGTCTCTATGCGGCTCATATTCTCGCCGCGCAGAATTTTGCCATTGTCGACGCGACAGCTTGTTAGGTAGTCATCGCTGAGTCGCTCCATCACATTCTCCCTTCTGTCATGGGCTCTTTTGTTATTGGTGAGGCAGCATTAGCCGCCCGACGAGCCTGAGTCGATATCGCCAAGGGCGAGGATAGGGGAGGCGTCGATATCCTCGGCGTCCATCATCGATGCGACCCGACCTACAGCGCTGACCAGCATTGCCTGCTCCCAGGTCTCCAGCTTGCGATATTCCCGTAAAAAGCCCGACTGCAGAAGTTCAGGGGCCTCTTTAAACTTCGCCTCGCCGCTCTCGGTGAGCACGACATTGACCGTGCGTTTATCGGTGCCTAGGCGCTTGCGCTGCACAAGCCCATTCTTTTCAAGGCGATCGATCAGATTGGTGACGGTGGCCTGGGAGAGCAGTATCGACTTGGCGATGGCGCTTGGCGTGGGCTTATCAATCTTGACGATGGCTTCCATCACCAGCAGCTGCGAGATAGTGAGATTGGTGTTCTTTTGCAGTCTTTTTGAATACAGGTCTATGGCACGCGTAATGCGCCGCAAAGAGATCAGGAGTTCATCGTAGTCTTTCATTCGGTCGGCGGGTCCTTGCAGAGTCGAGTGAATTGAAGGTCGAGCTGGGCAGGTGTTGTTACACCACTCGGCCAAGTGTAATCCAATCTTGTGTCGCGATGCTTGCGATTGTGCAGGCAAGATATTTAGATTTCAAATTATTACATTTTCCAGCGCTTCGGGCTTTATGCCTCCAGCCTCTCCCGATTACAGTATAAATATCTGATTTATCACGGTTATATACCTAGTTTTTTATCGAAAAGCGCCAGGTCGCTTCGAGACCCTGTTTGCAGGGGTGCCAAAATACTTCCAAGTCTATATACTTGTGTCTTCATTTGAGAAGTCTCGTGCTGCCCGGCTCGCTTAGTTGGGATTCGAAGCACGATATTAAGAAGGGGTTGCGACGCTAGCGGCACATCAGTGGAGCGATCCCACTAAAGAGAGTTCAAGGGAGAACTATGTTTCATAGCAAGAGTCAGAAAAGCCAATTCCATAAGAAGCAGCTCGGTCTAGCGATTGCGCTAGCCACAACCGCAGTTGGCGCGCAGGCGCAAATCGAAGAGGTTTTAGTCACGGCGACTAAACGCACTGAGAGCATGCAGGACATTCCCGTCGCTGTTTCAGCCCTCGGCGAGGAAGCTCTCGACCAGCTCGGCATCTCAAACTTTGAAGACTATCTTCTCCAGCTCCCTAATGTGACAGCCGGCGGCAGCGGCCCCGGTCAGAATACGATTTATATTCGTGGCATGGCGTCGACAACCCCCGGATTAACGGTGGCTGGCGTGTCGGGTCTCGCACCGAATGTGTCTCTCTATTTAGATGAGCAGCCCCTCGCGCAGCCGGGTCGAAATCTCGACGTGTACGCAGCCGACCTCGCGCGAGTTGAAGTGCTCTCTGGCCCGCAAGGCACGCTGTTTGGCGCGAGCTCACAGGCAGGTACAGTCCGCCTTATAACTAATAAGCCAGATCCAAGCGGCAATTACGCAAGCATCGATCTTGGTACAAGCTTCACTCGTCGCGGCGAGATGAGCAACAATGTTGAAGCGATGGTTAACGTGCCTGTGACCGAATCGCTCACTGTGCGCGGCGTGGTTTACGTCGACAACCAAGGCGGTTTCATCGACAACGTAGCGGGAACTCGCAGTGTCACTGAAAGCGCTCGTTTCCGTCCCGAAGGCACCATGCGCAGCAACGGCCTGCCCGTGGCAAGCACTCGAGCGGGCTTCCAGTCGACCTCCGATCTCAGCGGCGTAAACTTTATTGACGCTGACAACTCGACTCGCGTGGAGGAAGATTTTAACGACACGACCTACTCTGGCGTGCGCCTATCTGCCCTGTGGAACATCAACGACGACTGGTCGCTAACTGTTGCCCACACCGAGCAAGAGCTGGAAACCGACGGGGTATTCTTCGCCGACCCCACGCTAGGCGATCTGGAAATTCAGCGCTTCGAAGACGACTCGATGGAAGACGCCTTCAGCAACACGAACTGGACACTCGAAGGCCGCATTGGCGAACTAGACGCAATCTACACCGGCGCCTTCACCGATCGTGAAACAGACCAGTTCATCGACTACGCCGACTATGTTTTCGTTGGTCAGTACCTGCCTTACTACATTTGCGACGGCAGCGTGACTTACCCTGGCTCTGCGGCGCCAAGCGGCACCTGTCAGGCGCCGAACATGTTTGTAGGCAGCAACACGCAGACCGAAGTGAATAGCCACGAAGTACGTTTCTCGACCGATGCCGACAGAATGTTCAGCGCGACGTTTGGCGGCTTCTACAGCTCGCTGGATCTGCGTGAAAAGAACGACTTCACCTACCTTGGCTCGCGCCAGGCTATTGCCTTTAACGGCAACGTAGGCTTCGGTCCCAATTTCTCGGCACAGGGATCATCTAGCAATCCCGAGCAGTGGCCGGACGGCGTGATTTTCCGCAACGATGTTCTGCGTACCGACGAGCAGACAGGTGTATTCGGAGAAGGCACGGTGAAATTCAATGAGAAACTGGCCTTGACGCTAGGTGCACGCTGGTACGACGTAGAGGTCGATCTGGTGGGCAGCGCGGCGGGTTCATTCGGCAACTTTGGTGCTTCAGAGGACAACAATGCGGGTAATAATCTCGACACGCTCTTCTCAAGCCCGCGACCGGACACGGCGTCTACCGACGGAATCATTACTAAGGCGAGTCTCACATACACGCCTAATGACAATCAGCTACTCTATGTCACTTTCTCCGAAGGCTACCGCCCGGGTCTGCTGAATCGCCCCGGTGGCGCGACTAATCCAGCGGGCACATTTACGGTTCCCTTCTCAATAGACACAGATGATGTGACTAACTACGAATTTGGCTGGAAGACTGACCTTCTCGACTACACGCTGCGACTGAACGGAAGCGTATTCTTCGCCGAAATCGAGCGTCTGCAAACGACGATTTTCGATCCGTCGATTACTAACCTGTTCTTCTCTGATAACGCAGCAGACGCAGAGGTTCGCGGTATCGAGGGCGATTTCATTTGGGCGCCGCCGGGTATCTCAGGTCTCACTGTGACCGGTGCGTTCTCATTGCTCGACACGGAAATCTCGCGTGTGATCACGCCGACGAACGATGTAATCCTTGGGGATTCCCTCGCCTACGCACCAGAGCAGCAGGGTAATCTGCGAGCGCGTTACGAGTGGACCGTGGGCTCTGGCCTGACTGCGCACGTCATGCCGCAGATCTCTTACTCTGCCGAGTCCTACAGCGACATAGTAACGATCAACCGCGATCGCCTCGACAGCTGGACTCTGCTTGGCGTTAGCGCCGGTGTCACCTCCGATACATGGAGCGCTGAGATGTTCGTCGAAAACCTGTCGGACGAGCGCGCCGAGATTGCTCGCTCGTTTAACTTCGACCGCCAGCGTGTGAACTATGTGCGTCCACGCACAATGGGTGTTAGGGTCTCGTACGACTTCTAATTACCGCACGCTGTAAGGCAAGACCGCGAGCGCCCCTTAACCGGGGCGTTCTCGTTCCCGCTTACAGCGAAATTTAATCACTTTGCGCTGCGCCAGACTCTGAGATTCTTCGAAACTTAGACAAACTGCGTGGCCTGTGAGAGCTATGACGTCAGCCACTGTCCAAGAGTTAAACACCCCCGAGCCGCGTCGCGATGCGCCGCTTGAAGCACTTCTCGCTCAAGCGAAAGAGGCCATAGCTGCCAAGCGTTTTTGCGACGCCGAGACTCTGCTTGCTGAAAGCCTTCCTTCTTTGGACACCCATGCCGCTCTGCTTGAAGAAGGGCTTTATTTTCTTGCGGTTGCGCAGCGCTATCAGAAAAAGCACAGAGAAGCGCTGGCGACTCTTGCGCAGCTGCACACGCGCGCGCCTACCCATGGTCGCGGCTTCCAAGAAGAGGGGCATAACTTCAAGGCTCTGGGGGACAGGGACGCGGCGCTAACTGCCTACGCCTGGGCCTGTCACTACAACCCGGCGCTAGAGGCGAGCTATCGCGGCCAACTGCTAGCGCTTCAGGGCATGAATCGCCCTCAGGCGGTCGCGCAGGTAGAGGCGCAGCTTAAACAGCTGCTCGCTCAGCCTAAGCCGCTCGTTGCCGTGGTGGACTTAATCTCCCAAGGCAAGCTAATTAAGGCCGAAGAGCTGTGCCGACAAATCCTTCAGAGGAATCCTGCGCTCCCCGAAGCGATGCGCTTGCTCGCGGATATCGGTACTAGGCTAGGCGCGCTCGATGACGCCGACACATTGCTCGCGAGCGCCCATGAGCTGGCGCCAAGCAACGTACAGATTCATATCGATTACATTCAAACTTTGCGCAAACGTCAGCGTTTCGCCGAGGCCCGAAGTCAAGCGCAGGCGCTTCTCGCCAGCGGTCCGGACAATCCTCAATTCATCTCCCTCGCAGCAGTCGAGTCCATGCAGAGCGGTGATTTTGACGAGGCGCTGAACCTGTTTAATAAAGTTCTCGATAAATTGCCTGAGGATTTCATCACGCTGACTTCGGTGGGCCACGCCGAAAAAACCCGCGGTAACTATTCCGCTGCGGTAGAAGCCTATCACCGTGCACTGGCGAGCAACCCGAATCACGGCGAAGCCTATTATTCGCTGGCCAATCTCAAGGTCTACGAGTTTTCCGAGCGCGAAGTCGAAGCGATGATCGCAGCGGTTGAGCATTCGCGCTTGCCGCCCAATGACAAGGTTTACATGAGCTTTGCCTTGGGTAAGGCGTTCGAAGACCGTGAACGCTACGCCGAGTCTTTCTCATATTACGATAAAGGCAATGCGCTGAAAAAAGCACAGAGCCGGTATCGCGCCGAAGCCATGACAGAGGATCTCGCGGCGCAGAAAAGCGCCTGCACGGCTGAGCTTTTTGAAAAGTTCGAAGGAGCAGGCTGTCAAAGCCCAGACCCTATTTTTATTCTAGGTTTGCCACGCGCCGGCTCGACACTGATCGAGCAGATTCTCGCCTCCCATTCGCAGGTCGATGGCACGCTAGAGTTGCCCAATATTTTGTCGCTATCCCAGCGTCTGCGGCGCCTGGGTCAGGGCAGGGCGGCGATTAAGACAGCGCAGCCTGGGGTGAATTACGAAGATTACCCGGCGAACCTGCACCAGCTTTCTTCGCAGCAGCTCACCGAATTCGGTGAGGAGTTCATCGAGCAGACGGCAATACACCGTGCAGGTGCGCCGCTCTTCATCGATAAGATGCCGAATAATTTTCGCCACATTGGCTTGATCAAGCTGATTCTCCCAAATGCCAAAATTATCGACGCGCGGCGCGGTCCTATGGCCTGCTGCTTCAGCGGATTCAAACAGCTGTTCGCCGAAGGCCAGGAGTTTAGCTACTCGCTCCACGATATCGGCAGCTATTACCGCGACTACCTTGATCTCATGACGCATTGGGATGAGGTTCTGCCCGGTTTTGTGCATCGCATAGAAAACGAGCGCGTCATCGACGATCTCGAAGGTGAAGTGCGCAAGCTGCTCGATTTCTGCGGCCTGCCTTTCGAACAGGGCTGTGTCGATTATCATCAGAATAAACGCAGCGTCCGCACGCCAAGCTCCGAGCAGGTGCGCAAGCCGATTAGCCGCAGCGGTGTAGACCAGTGGCGCAGCTATAGTGAATTTCTCGACCCATTGCGCGCCGCGCTGGGCGACTTACAGCAATAAACCCTGAAGCCAGGTTATTTGGCGCGGGGCGACAAAAAAAGATGAGACATGCTATGTTGGATTCGGTGAATACAAGCTACACACAGTCAAACCCTGACGGGCCTAACGGCGCGGACGAAGAGTCGACGCTCAATAAGCCGGTATTCTTCATCTCCGCGGCCCTGATTATCGCCGTCTGTTTCTATGGCGCCGTTTTCAGCCGCCACGCAGCGGTCACCTTTAGCAATTTGCAGTCGTGGTTGCTCACAAACATGGGCTGGCTGTACATGGGCTCGGTCGCAGGCTTCTTCATATTAGTTGTCTATCTTGCCCTTAGCCGCTTCGCCCATCTCAAGCTTGGAGCTGACGACTCAGAACCGGAGTACAGTTACGGAAGCTGGTTCGCAATGTTGTTTAGTGCGGGCATGGGCATCGGTCTTCTCTTTTACGGCGTGTCGGAGCCGATGACCCATTTCCTCGGGCCGCCGGTCGGAGAGGGAGGTACCGCTGAGGCTGCGCGCTATGCGATGCAGGTGACATTCTTCCACTGGGGACTTCACGCCTGGGCCATCTATATTGTCATCGGCTTATCGCTTGCCTATTTTGCTTATCGCCACGACCTCCCGCTGACCCTGCGCTCTGCGCTCTACCCGCTCATCGGCGAAAAAATCCACGGTCCCTGGGGTAACGCTGTAGACATTTTTGCCATTCTGGGCACGATGTTCGGTGTCGCAACGTCTTTGGGTATAGGTGTGATGCAGGTTAACGCGGGGCTGAATTACTTATTCGGTCTCCCTGTTTCTACGCTAGTGCAGGTAGGTCTGATTGCGGCAATTACCTGTGCTGCAACGATGTCTGTTGTTGCGGGATTGGATGCGGGTATTCGGCGCCTTAGCGAGCTCAACCTTTTGCTTGCCCTTGTTCTGCTTGTGTTTGTGCTCGTGGCTGGCCCAACGGTGAACATTCTTAGTAGTTTCGTACAGAACATCGGCATGTACCTGTCGGGCTTTGTCGATATGACGTTCAAGCTCTACGCCTATGAGCCCAATGATTGGATTGGCAATTGGACGCTCTTCTATTGGGCGTGGTGGGTTTCTTGGTCGCCGTTTGTCGGCATGTTTATCGCGCGCATATCCCGTGGTCGCACCATTCGCGAATTTATTCTCGGCGTCCTCTTCGTTCCCTCAGGCTTTACCTTTTTGTGGTTTACAACCTTCGGCAACAGCGGTCTGTGGCTCGAGATGCAGGATATGGGGGTTGGTCTCGCATCAGCAGTTGAAACCAATATGCCCGTGGCAATCTTCGTAATGCTCGAGCAGCTTCCGTTAACGACAGTCACCTCGGCTCTCGCAACTATGCTGATAGTGACGTTCTTCGTGACCTCGTCTGATTCGGGTTCGCTAGTTATTGATATTATTAGCTCCGGCGGAGCAGAGAATCCGCCAGTTTGGCAGCGGATTTTCTGGGCAGTATCCGAGGGCGCGGTGGCAGCAACGCTACTTCTTGCTGGAGGGCTCGCTGCGTTGCAGACCGCAGCGATTACTAGCGCCTTGCCGCTTATCATCGTCATGATTCTAGTGTGCTATGGCCTTATGAAGGCGCTGAGCGCCGAGCCTTCGGTGCGCGGGTTACGCCCCATTGCAACTTCCAGTGTGCCCGTGGCGGCCGCGGGATCGAAGGCCTGGCAGTCGCGTCTTAAGGCGATGCTAGGGCGTTTCCGCGAGGGCGAGGCGCAGGATTATTTGGCAACCACCGCCCGCGAGGCGATGGAAGAGGTGCTGGCGCAGTTGACCACGCAGAATATTCTGCAAGCCGGTATCGAGGAAGAGGAGCATTTGATCCGCTTAACTGCAGGTCAAGGTGAAGAGTTCGATTTCCTTTACGAGATTAAACTTCGTGAGTACTCGCTACCCTCGGTGGCTTTCCCCGAATTGCCTACTAAGAAATCGGAGCGCAACTACTGGCGCGCTGAGGTGACTCTGTTAGAGGGAGCGCAGCAGTACGACGTGGCAGGTTATTCGAAGGAGGAGCTAATGAGCGACATTCTCACGCAGTTCGAAAACCACCTGCACCTGCTGCATACCGATATTAAGCAGGAAAACTAGCTCGAAAGTCAGCGCACGGAGCTGCGCGCTTTAGAAACGGAAACTAGTTTTTCTCGCTAAGCTTTTCAACAATCGCATCGACATCGTAATTCCAGTCGGCGATCCGTAGATTAAAGGCGGTGGGCCACTCGAAGAGGGCGTTGGTGTCGGCGAAGCGGCTCTCGTCGATGGTGTCTAGCCAGATTGTAAAGTCGGCGTTGAATTCCCCCCGGGTCGCTGCGGTGGGCGCAACGAAATCGCATAGCGCTGTTTTACCCTGAGCCACGAGTTCGTCGGCGAAGCTACCCATCCTGCGCGCCTGGCGCAGTCTTCCTTCCTCAGAAAAATCCCAGTCGTCGGCTTGTTTCCTGACCTCGTCGGCATTCAGCCAGGTGCAGTTACCCAGCTTTTTGTGCAGTTGCTCGGCGAGCGTGGTTTTGCCGGCCCCTGGCAGGCCCATCACGAGTATTTTCATGGCATCTTCATCGCTGTAAATCATGTTGTTTAGAATGCAGTGAAAGCATAGCAGACGATTCAGCAGCGGCAAGGGTTAGCTCATTCGGTAGTCTGCTAACTTAGAGGCCTGCACCTAGATAAAGCTGGCTATTTGCTGCAAAGACTTTTTCTTCTTCGCCGCCGCTGGCACTTTGGCAGACTCTGCCGCGTGGCCCGTAACAATCAACAAGTAGGGCCTTTCTGTTGACGGGCGTTCGAGAACTTCGCTAAGGAATTTCATTGGGCTGGGCGTGTGGGTTAGGGTGGCTAACCCAGCCGCATGGAGGGCGTTGAGCAAAAAGCCGGTAGCGATGCCAACGGATTCGGGCATGTAATAGTTCTTGCGCGGATTGCCTTCTTCGTCCTTACCCTGACGCTCCATAAAAACCGCTATGAGCCAGGGGGCCGTTTCGAGGAAGGGTTTCTCGGCATCTGTGCCTAGCGGTTTGAGATCGTTTAGCCATCGCTCTCCCGCTTTGCCGCCATAAAAGGCGTGCTCCTCGGCCTCGGCGGCGAGCCGTATCTCGCGTTTCTTAACAGGGTCGCTAATACACACGAAATGCCAAGGCTGATGATTGGCTCCGCTTGGCGCTGTGCCTGCGGCTCGAATTGCTGTTTCGATGATTTCGCGAGGGACTGCCGTTGACGCAAACTCTCGAACGCTGTGCCGAGTTTTGACATGCGCGTAGTATTCTTTTGCCCGACTGCTCATCTCTTCGTCGTTTAGCTGAGCTTTGTTGGGAAGGTCTATAGGGGTGTAGTCAGTCAAGGCGCGCTCCCAATGGTTTTGCAATGCCAACATAATGCGCGCTCTTGCGCGTCGAATAAACCCTTGTCGGCAGAGCGATGCTAGAGGCGCCGTGTCACAATTAACCGCGGCATGTCGAGGCATACCGTGGCTAGAAGGCTTTAAAGACTATCAGGATGCAATAGACTCAATGTGGATTGAGCCGTAATCAGCGCGTCTTGAAGGTTCTCCTATGGGAGTGAAGCAGCGGTTCGGTATAACCGTTGGGCAGTGAAGCGTTGTCGAAGATCAGCTCCTTAGCCGCGGCAAAGCCGGGGCTGAGCTCAAAATCGGCTGCCATTGGGCTGTAGTCCGGGTCGGCGGCATTTTGTTCATCTACCACTCTCGCCATACGTCGCATTATCTGCATTACTTGCGCTTCGCTCGTTACGCCATGCCGCAGCCAGTTAGCGACATGCACCGCCGAGATTCGAAGCGTCGCGCGGTCCTCCATGAGGCCAACGTTGTTCACATCGGGAACCTTGGAGCAGCCTATGCCCATCTCCACCCAGCGCACGACATAGCCGAGTATGCCTTGGATATTGTTCTCGAGTTCGCGCTCAATTGTGCCGGCATCCATCTTCGCTCCGCGTTCGAGTAAAGGAGCCGTGAGAAGGGCGCCTAACGAGGACTTCGCGCGCGCGCGAACTCTCTCTTGCTCGCTTCGTACATTCACCGCGTGATAATGCATCGCGTGCAGCACCGCAGCGGTTGGAGAGGGAACCCATGCGGTGCTTGCACCCGAGCGCGGGTGCGCGATCTTTGCCTGCATCATCGCAGCCATTTCGTCGGGCATTGCCCACATCCCCTTGCCGATCTGAGCGCGGCCCTGTAGTCCGCAATCTAGGCCAATCTCTACATTTCGATTCTCATAGGCCTCAATCCATGCACGCTCTTTAATCTTGCCCTTCGGAGGAAATAGGCCGGCGTTCATACTCGTGTAGATCTCATCACCCGTACGGTCTAGGAAACCGGTGTTAATGAACACGAGGCGAGACTTTGCAGCACGGATACACTCCTTCAGATTGGCGGAGGTACGCCTCTCCTCATCCATGATTCCAAGTTTTAGCGTGTTTACAGGAAGTGAGAGGAGCGCCTCGACTCGCGAAAACAGCTCGCAGGTAAATGCGACTTCTTCCGGTCCATGCATCTTCGGTTTAACGATATAGATACTGCCGTGACGCGTATTGTTATAGCCATGGTTGGAGTTGAGATCGATTGAACTAATTAGCGCAGTCATTACCGCATCAATAACATGCTCCGGCGCGTTCGAACCAAGAGAATCTTGTGCAAGCTCTGTCTGCATTAGGTGGCCAACGTTACGATTGAAGAGTGTGCTGCGACCGGGAAGCGAACAAGGCTCGCCACTTGGAGAAAAAAATTCGATATCGCTGTTTAGTGCGCGAGTCATCTCTACACCCGATTTCGTAAATTTTGCCCTAAGAGACCCCGTCATCAGACCCAGCCAGTTTCTGTAGACATCGA
>JAYOBL010000003.1:64950-82524 GCA_038104835.1 Gammaproteobacteria bacterium
TTGTCCTCTGCATCGACCGCCGCGACGGAGTCCTCGCAGTCCATGATAGTGGTCAGTGCTGCTTCGAGTCGCACATCATTCACGCCGGCGAGATCGTCACTGCCGATGGCGCCAGCACGGTCTATGACGAGTTCGATGTGCAGACCATGATTCTTAAGGAATAGGGCCGACAGCCCGTCGGGCAGGCCTCGATAACCGGCAAACTGGGATTCATCTTGCAGCTGCGTGAGGACGCCGCTGCGTAGCTTTACCCGCAAGCCCTCATCGACGAAATAAGCTGCGACATCGGCGTGCGAGCCGTCTTGCAATGGTGCTGTCGAGTCTAGAAATCGATGCGCGTAGGCAATGACCTTGGCGCCGCGCTCTGGATCGTAACCTGGCATTCGAGATTTCATCGGATCGTCGATAATAATATCGCTGCCGTAGAGCGCATCATAAAGGCTTCCCCACCGTGCATTAGCTGCATTAAGCGCAAAGCGCGCGTTCTTGAGTGGCACCACGAGTTGCGGGCCCGCGAGCGAAGCTATTTCGGCGTCAACATTTGCCGTATCGATCTGAAAATCCTCACCCTCTGGCAGTAGGTAACCGATAGACTGGAGGAATGAAAAGTAGTCAGTCTCGCTGTGCTCAGGGTTATCAGCATGCCAGCTGTCAATCTGAGCTTGTATGTCCAATCGGCGCGTTAGCAGCGCGGATGTGCTCGGCGTGAATTCATCTACAAGAGTCTGGAGTCCTTGCCAGAAGCAGGCTGAGTCGAGGTCACTGAGGGGGAGAACATCTTCGTTTACGAAGCGCTCAAAATCAGGATGGAACATGAAATAATCCTTTAACTGTTATTCTCGTATTAGCAGTTCGACTAAGGAGCGTGCTCTTACGAAAACGCCCGAGCCAGCAGAGTGCCAGAGCGGGCGTAAGTTGGCGCTTATAGAGGGGCTGCGATCGCTAGCTAATCTAGACGCCACCCCTCATTACGAAAAAAATTAGGCAAATTGGTTCATTGTGTTCTCTGCCCCGCCAGCTTTGAGAGCCGCTTCGCCGGAGAAGTAGCTCTTGTGGTCATCGCCTATGTTCGATCCTGCCATGTCTTGGTGTTTGACACAGGCGAGCTTTTCGCGGATCTCACGACGCTGCACTCCAGCAACGTAGGCCAACATTCCCTCGTCTCCAAAGTAGCCCTTCGCCAAATTATCAGTGCTCAGCGCCGCTGTATGATAAGTTGGCAGAGTGATGAGGTGGTGAAATACGCCAGCCTCGCGCGCCGCATCGCGCTGGAAATTGCGCACGCGCTCGTCAGCCACTGTCGCAAGCTCGCTTGTGTCATAACTCGCTGCCATAAGATTAGCGCGCTCATAGTTACTCACATCGCGACCCTCACTCTGCCATAGATCAAATACATGCTGACGGAAATTCAGGGTCCAGTTAAATGAGGGGCTGTTGTTATAGACTAGTTTTGCGTTGGGGACGCGCTCTCTGATTTTGCTAACCATGCCGCCGATCTGGGCAACGCTCGGTGTAGATGTTTCAATCCACAGCAGGTCGGCGCCATTTTCGAGCGACGTTATGCAGTCTAAAACGCAGCGATCCTCACCGGTGTTGTCGCGGAACTTGTACAAACCATTCGCCAGGGTTGTGGTGCGCTGCAGCGCTCCGCCGATTCGAAGCGCGATGTCGCCGTGCTGGAGGCTCGCCGCTTCCGTTACAGGAGAAAGCTCCAAGAAGCGATTGTATTGATCCCCGAGGTCGCCTTCCTGCGTCGAAGTCGCGATTTTCTGAGTGAGACCTGCGCCGAGGGAATCTGTGCGCGCGACGATAACTCCGTCTTCGACACCAAGCTCGAGAAAGGCATAGCGAACTGCACGAATTTTGGCGAGAAACTCCTCGTGAGGAACGGTAACCTTGCCGTCCTGATGGCCGCACTGCTTTGCATCCGACACTTGGTTCTCGAGCTGAATCGCACAGGCACCAGCCTCGATCATTCGCTTAGCCAGAAGATACGTTGCCTCTTCGTTGCCGAACCCAGCGTCTATGTCTGCAATGATCGGAACTACATGTGTTTGATAGCTGTCTATCTCTTTCTGTATTCGCTGCGTGGCAACGTCGTTGCCTGACGCGCGAGCCTTGTCTAGGTCTTCGAATAGATGCCCCAGCTCGCGCGCATCAGCCTGCCGCAGGAAGGTGTAGATTTCTTCGATCAGGTCGGGCACTGACGTTTTCTCATGCATGGACTGGTCTGGAAGCGGGCCTAACTCCGAGCGCAGAGCAGCGATCATCCAGCCTGAGAGATAAAGATAGCGCTTGTCGGTTGTGCCGTGATGTTTTTTGATCGCGATCATTTTCTGTTGTGCGATAAAGCCGTGCCAGCATCCTAGGGACTGAGTGTAGTTGGCGCTATCAAGATCGTATGCGTCCATATCTGCGCGCATTATTGATGCAGTATAGCGAGCGATATCGAGGCCTGTTTTAAATTTATTTTGAGCGCGCATGCGCGCAGCGTACTCTGGGTTTATAGCTGCCCAGGGCTGGCCGGCGGTTTGCTTCAGGGCGTTCAGTTGAGCGATGTCGTCGTTATAAGTTGTCATTATTCATTCCACTTTGTTCAATTCTTTTTCGAGTTTGTGCGATCTTTTCGCTCGGTCCGCAGCCCGATCGGCACGTTGGGTGTCGCCAATCAGGCGAAGTGTAATTCTATCTGGTGACCCTGCGAGGCAAGGGCAATTAGCGACGGGCACTCCCGATCCCCATCAAACTCCACAAAGCTACCGGGGTTGCTTAGTCCGACACAGCGGCCTGAATTTAGGTGCGCGATAAGGCGATCGAAGTACACGCGATATTGAGTCACGTCGGCATGTGAACCCTCGCGTAGAGGGAAATAAGAATCGAGATAGGCTTGGAAACGGCCGTTCGATTCTTCCAATGCTGGATCAAAGAATTCGGATAAACTTGCGTGTTTGAAGTTTCTCATTGCTTGCCTCACTATTTTTCCCGTAACTTGATAAGTAAGCGCATTGCGCTAGATCGCTGTTGTCTCGCTAAGGCTCGTGCCTTGACGTTGAAATGGAGTCTAGTGCAATAATTCAGTGAAATTGACAATAAAAATTTGACACTGTAAATTTTACAGATCTTCAAACCCACATAGTCGAGTTGCGTAGGCCTGCTGTCGGTTTAACTTGGCGAGATTTGATACGAGCAGACTATGCTAAATCCGGCGAGTCGGGACCTTGCGCGTTGATAGGAAAATAAAAAATGACGGGCCACTCGATAATAAGGAAAGCGCACTTTCTCGGCGCAAAGATAAGAAAGCTTAGAAAAGACAATGGTTTGACGCTCGATGATCTTTCTGTTCGCTGCGTCCAACGCGACGCCGAATCGGCGCCCTCAGTCTCCTATCTTTCTATGATCGAGACCGGTAAGCGCGTCCCGTCTGAGGACATGCTTGAGGTAATCGCTAGCGTATTCGAGAAAGATCTTCATTGGTTCTACGATGAGAAGGTAGATCAAGAGGCAGTGACGACGCCCAAGAAAAAGGCTGGAGGTGTCGCAGGCATAGCGCTAGAACCTGGGTTTTTATTTTCCAAAGACCATCTCCAGATTGCGATTCCAGAACTGCTCTCGCAGGGAGGGATTAGTGGTAGGCAGTTCGGACATCTCTTAATCCGCGCGCATCAAGAACACCACCAGAATAGGTTTCCAGACTTAGAAAAAGCCGCTGAGGAGATTGGGAAGAAGAGGATGCCCCTCAGCGTTGAGGATTTGCTCGCTATCTGCAAGCAGCTCGGACTCGAGATTAAGTGGTTCGACCGAGCACCAGACATCATTGCAGACGCGGACGATAGTGGATTTAAAACGTTAATGCGATCGTTCTTCGAGGCCCCTGGCAAACTCTATATCAACCAGCGGCTGCAAAAGAGTACCGCGCGCCTCAAGTACGATCTAGCGACTCATATTGGACATACCATTCTGCACGGCCGTGATGGATTGCGTAGTGTGTCGGCAGTAGGTGGCAATACATTTGACGCGAAGTCATGGAGCAGTCAGGCGCAGACAGTCGATGCTAAAGATATTCTGCACGCCTGGCGCGACTTCGAATGTAGTTTCTTTGCAGGCGCGCTACTGTGTCCCAAGGTTCCGAGTAGACAGTTTCTGAGCCGCAACGCCTATTCTCTCAAGAGTGCACAGCTGCTTGATGTAACGACTGCGGTCCTGCTGCGTCGGATGACGGCCGTCTCGCCTTATCCGCACTGGCATTATTTCGATGCGTACCCGCCAGGCAAGCTTCGCGCGGTGTATCGTGGCAACGGCATCCCTCTGCCTTGGGGGAATTTGAAGAAGATGAATGATCCTTGCCAGCACTGGTCTGTTTTCAATATGTTGGGTAGTCAGTCGGAGGCTCCTGCAGCGCAGATCTCTGTGTTAAAAAATGGAGACGATGCGCGGCTGTACAGCTGCGAGTCGATTCGAGTTCGTGACGCTGCCGGCAATCATCATGTGGTCTGTGCTGGGGTTGACTTAGGCCCAGCCGTCGAGTCACAGGGGGGTGATATCGACGAAGTAATAGCAGAGATATTTGATGCTTGTCAGGCAAGCGGAGGTTCTGCTCCGGTTCCCAGCGCAAGCGCAAAGATGATTCGCAGTGTCTCCAATATTCTTAATATTGAGTGGATCAGCAGAGGCTTAGAGCGCGAGGCAAACATCATCTGCCCGCGCAGCGCGAACTGCCCGCGGGACCCCTGCTGTGTCACCAAGCCGAAGAAGAGCAGGCCGTTCACCGAAGACATTCGCAATGCAATCGTGACCCAGAACTGAGCCCAACGCTCAAACCTACGACCAATGCGCCGCGTTTGCGGCTGGCACTTTCGCTCTCAAAGGATTCACCAATGACACTCTGGTTTGACTCAACACCCTCACTCGATTCTCTCAATGCCAATAATCACGGCACACTCGTAGGACACCTCGAGATGCGTGTGACAGCCATTACCGAAGATTCAATCACGGTTAGCATGCCAGTAGATCACCGCACTATTCAGCCCCACGGTCGCTTGCATGGCGGCGCATCGGTCGCGCTGGCGGAAACTGTCGGATCTATTGCGGCGAATCTAACGCTTGATTCGCGCGTTAGTGCGGGAGTTGGCCTCGAGATAAACGCGAATCATATTCGACCGGTTAAAGAGGGCCTGGTTTTCGCTACCGCCTCGGCAGAGGCGATTGGGAAAACCACTCAGGTGTGGAGCATCAAAATCCGTGATGAGCGAGAGCGACTCGTGTGTGTGTCGAGATTCACTGTGGCGGTCATACCCGTCGTGCGGGCCTAAATCTCTGGGTCTCGCCGCTGATTTAAGCAAGCAGGGCAGCTGGCTTTCGCTGGAGAGTAAGAATTACAAGGGTCTAGTTTGTTTCAGAGAATCGCCACTGCTTCGATTTATTGATAGCCTTGTATCTTTGCCAGTGACGCAGGTTGTTGTTTAGGTCATATCAACAGGTAACATAGCCGCTTGATGGGTTATATTGCCAACCGTAATTTTTATAGAAACACCCATCGCTCCATCACAGAAAATAGGAAGCCCATATGAATAAGCTGCTTTTCAGTCTCGCCATAATTTTTGGTTTCGCAAGCCTTTCATACGCTCAGCAAGGCGCGCAGCCCTGCGGTCCGGCAGATGATTTATCGCCAGAATTCTCCAAGAATGTTGGCGCTGATGCCCGCTGCTTCGAGCTTCGCATGTACACGGCGGAAGAAGCGGTAGACGGCAAGGGCGGCATTGACGACCTACATCAGCGATTTCGCGAGCTCGAGATCGCGCTGTTCGAAAAGCACGGCGCCGAGGTTATCGCGACCTGGCAGCGTTTAGACAATCCCAACACGCTCGTGTGGATGCTTGCGTATAAAAACCGCGCGCACCGAGATCAGGTGTTCGGGGACTTCGCAAAGGACCCCGAATGGCTAGAGCTTAGAGCGAAGTACGCAGTTCCGCTCTCGATCGAGTCTTACATGATGAGCTCGACTGACTATTCCAATTTGAAATAGGTAGATGCTCAGCGAGATTGTCACTGCACACGAGATGCAAAAGAAATGGTGGCTGCCGAAGGGCGAGCTCTGCACAAACTAGTGCGGAGCATCGCAAGCACAGCTCTCCCCTTACGGATCTAGTGCTATCTACGGCTCGCCTTTTCCTGATTCGCTCTAGCTCGGCAACTTTTCATTCTCGATGACAATCCGCGGTATCTCACTAACGGGCAACCTCCAAAACTTGTTAGATCAACGCCTTTAAGAGCCTTCTCCGGAAAAGATCTTTATGAAAACTTTGATATGGCATGCGGTGGGGCTGCTCGCCGCCGCGTTTTGGCTCTACGCAGGCACTCTTCATTTTCTCGACCCCCAATGGTTTGCGCCTATCGTTCCTCCGATTCCAGGTTCCGCGACGTTCTGGGTTTATGTCAGCGGTGCTGCCGAGCTCGCGCTCGGGATCGGGTTCCTGCTGCCACGCCTAAGGAATATAACTGGGCTGGGCAGCGCCGTGTTCTTGGTGTGTGTTTATCCTGCCAATATCTATATGTGGATGTACAACATTGAACTAGGTGATGGCAGCTCGCTGTCGAGCAGCGGACATGTTATCCGATTGCTGCTGCAGGTCTTCGGCATTCTGCTTAGTCTTTGGGTTTGGCGGTATAGGCCTGTGAAGCGAGAGGGCTAAGCAGCGGCATTTGTCTACTACGGACTATCGATCGCTTTCCGTTTCATTCTTATCAGCTTTGATCAAAGCGACTATGCCGTGAAGTGATTCGGGTGGTGCTTTCAGAGCGTGAATGATGCCAAAACCAAGTACACCATGGTGTGCGCCAATGCCAGTCTCCTCGGCGGACTCGACTACCTCGATGATTTCAGAGGCCGCGGTGAAGATTAGTACTAGACCAGCACTCTAATTAACAAAGGGGCTTTTGGCGAAGGAGAGCAGAGCGCCGATGATTTTCCGATGGAGCATCTCGAACTTCCTTTCTGAATTTCCACGGAAGTATACGGACTGATACCCCAAAAATTGACGGCGAAAAATCGGGGGCAGGCGTAAAAATCGGTGAAGCGAAGGAGGCCGCGCTCATTTAAAGGGGGCCATTTAAAAGGTTCGGCCCCTTAAAGGGCCCTTTAAAGTTAGATGGTAGCTACGGGTGGACTTGAACCACCGACCCCAGCATTATGAATGCTGTGCTCTAACCAGCTGAGCTACGTAGCCACAAAGGGATGTGTCGTATTCGGTTAACTTGCTTGATAGCGCCGTGAATAGGCGTGCGGTGCTGAGCAAATAATCGAATCTTGTGGACGACACCGAGAGTTGAGTGTCCCGTGGAAGGGGGCTGAACAACGCTCGAAGGACGCGAATTCTGGCGATTTCGCGGCCTTTTGTCAAGATTAGACGTTAAAACGGAAGTGGATTACGTCGCCGTCTTGAACGATGTACTCCTTGCCTTCTAGGCGCCACTTGCCTGCGTCTTTGGCGCCGTTCTCGCCTTTATTGCTGATGTAGTCATCGAAGCCAACGATCTCAGCGCGGATAAACCCCTTTTCGAAATCGGTATGAATGACCGCCGCAGCCTGAGGTGCACTGGCGCCCTGCTTAACGGTCCAAGCGCGGACTTCTTTCGGGCCTGCGGTAAAGTAGGTTTGCAGGCCAAGCAGCGCGTATCCTGCGCGTATCACGCGGTCGAGACCCGGTTCTTCCATTCCCATTTCCTCCAGGAATTCGTCACGCTCGTCGTCCTCTAATTCGGCAATCTCGGCCTCTAATTTATTACACACCGGAACTACCTGTGCGCCCTCGGATTCCGCGATCGCCCTTACGGCGTCTAAGTGGGGGTTTTTCTCAAAGCCTTCTTCGTCGACATTGGCGATGTACATAACAGGTTTAATGGTGAGCAGGTGAAGGCTCTTTATGGCAGCGAGGTCGTCTTCGGTGAGCTCTAGGCTGCGCACTGGCAGGGCTTCGTCTAGGTGCGCCTTGACTCGCTGCAGCACCGCAATGTGCTTTGCGGACTCTTTGTCTCCGCTCTTAGATAGGCGGTTAAGGCGGTCGATGCCTTTCTCTACGGACTCAAGATCCGCCAGGGCCAGTTCAGTGTTGATAGTCTCGATATCGGCTGCAGGATTGATAGCGTCGGCTACGTGGGTGACGTTGCTGTCTTCGAAGCAGCGCACCACGTGAGCGATAGCGTCGGTCTCGCGGATATTTGCGAGGAACTGATTGCCTAGCCCCTCACCTTTGGATGCCCCAGCAACAAGACCTGCGATGTCGGTAAACTCAACAGTGGTTGGAATGACCTTCTGCGGCTGCACGATCTCTGCGATCTGGCCCAGCCGGGCATCGGGGATCGAAACGATGCCAGAGTTCGGTTCGATAGTGCAGAAGGGGAAATTTTCTGCGGCAATGCCCGCTTTGGTGAGTGCATTAAACAGCGTCGATTTGCCGACATTAGGTAGGCCGACGATTCCGCATTGTACTGGCATTGTGTTTTCTCGCTTTAGATTGAACTGTTGAGTGAATCGATTCTAGACCGCGGTATGTAGAAGCCGCATGGCCTCTTCCCATTCCCCTGCTACTGCCTTGGGCATGACGCGAATCGATTCGTGTATGTCGCGCATGATTAATTCGGCTTCAGACTTGGAAGGATCACCGAGCACGTAATTTGCCACCATCGACTTATGCCCCGGGTGGCCTACGCCAATGCGCAGTCGATAAAAATTGCGCGCGCCTATCGCGCTAATGATGTCGCGCATGCCGTTATGGCCGCCGTGGCCACCGTCGTATTTTAAGCGTGTTATGCCTACATCGAAATCGATTTCATCGTAGGCAACTAGCATGTTCTCGGGGGCAATCTTATAGAAGTTACACACCGCGGCTACCGACTTGCCGCTGGCGTTCATGAAGGTGGTTGGAAACAGCAGCTTTACGTCTTGGCCCGCGATTGTGATGCTGCCGAACTCACCGAAGAACTTACTCTCGCCACGTAGTTCGCCGCCATAGGCCTTGGCGAGGTGATGCAGAAAGATGACACCGGCGTTGTGTCGAGTCGAATCGTATTTTGGGCCGGGGTTGCCCAAACCGACTATCAGCTTAATGGCTGTGTTCTGCATAGAGAGGCTAAACTGAAAATAAAATGGAGAATAAGTATAGCAGGGAATGCGCTGCGAATAGCGTTGCAGCCTGCGGTGTGGTTCTCAAACTTACACAGGGTTCGCGGGAAGGCCACGGCGAAATAATGCCGTGACGACAGAAACGCCCGTGGCGACAGAAACGCCCGTGGCGACAGAAACGCCCGTGGCGACAGAAACGCCCGTGGCGACAGAAAAGCCCGTGGCAAAAAAAAGGCCGAGGCGCAGTGCCTCGACCTTTGGTTCGCGCAAGGTAGCGCCGAGCGGGTAGGAGCTTACTCCTCGCCAGCTTCTTCGCCTTCAGCGGCGTCGTCTTCCTTGCTCGCTTTCTCGCCCTTAGCTGCTTTAACAGTAGCTAGCGCAAGGTCGCCATCTTCGTGTGTAAGTGACACACTAGTCACGTTCGCAGGCAAAGCGATGTCGGAGATGTGTACCGTGGTGCCCACTTCCACCTCAAGCATATCAACTTCGATAAACTCGGGCAGATCCTTAGGTAGGCAGCTCACTTCGATCTCGTTGAGCGTCTTGAGGATGCTGCCGCCACCGATCTTAACGCCAACGCACTTATCTTCGTTGATGAAGTGCAGAGGCACCTTCACGAGTACCGATTCGTTCTCGTTCACGCGTAAAAAGTCGGCGTGCAGGATGAAGGGCTTAGCTGGGTGACGCTGAAGCGCCTTGATAACCGCTTTTTCTTTCTTCTTGCCAACATTCAGCGTGATGACGTGTGAGAAGAAGGCTTCGTTGTCTGTCGCTTTGACGATGTCCTTATGGGGAATCGTTAGCGAAACAGGCTCAGCGCCTCCACCGTACAACACGGCAGGAATGTTACCTTCCAAACGACGTAGGCGGCGGCTCGCACCTTTCCCTAGGTCGGTTCGGACCGTGCAATCTAGTTCAAATACATCTTTAGACATGATGTTCTCCAAAGTTCCCCGAAGGGATTCCGTGACTTGCTTGCGACCGGCAAGCCAAGGCGTTTAGTAAAAGGCGAGGTCAACAGCGACCCTGCCCAGGGTGTCCACGCGTTGAGCGAATAACTAGGTGTTATCGAACATCGCGCTGATGGATTCTTCATTGCTCACTCGACGAATTGATTCGGCGAGCAGCTTGGCCATTGATAGCTGACGAATGCGTGGGCAGCTCTTAGCCTCTTCACTCAGCGGGATCGTGTCTGTAACCACGAGCGAGTCGAGACTTGATCCCATGATGTTTTCGATGGCTGGGCCCGAGAGCACCGGGTGGGTGCTGTAGGCTACGACGCGTGCGGCGCCATGTTCTTTAAGTGCATCTGCGGCTTTGCAAAGTGTGCCTGCCGTATCCACCATGTCGTCAACGATGAGACAGGTGCGGCCGGCGACATCGCCGATGATATGCATAACTTGAGCGACGTTAGCCGAAGGGCGACGCTTATCGATGATCGCGAGGTCGGCATTGAGCTTCTTGGCTACGGCACGCGCGCGCACCACGCCGCCGATATCGGGCGAGACAACCGTGAGGTTTTCGTATTCCTGGCGTTCTATGTCATCGGTCAGCACCGGTGAGCCATACACGTTGTCCACAGGAATGCTAAAGAATCCCTGAATCTGCTCGGCGTGGAGGTCAACCGTGAGGACTCGATCGACGCCAACTGCGCTGATCATGTCGGCTACGACCTTGGCGCTAATGGCGACGCGCGCTGAGCGCACGCGGCGATCCTGGCGCGCGTAACCGAAATAGGGGATGACTGCAGTAATGCGGTTGGCCGAGGCGCGGTGCAGGGCATCGGCCATGAGCAGCAATTCCATGATGCTGTCGTTGGTCGGCGCGCAGGTCGGCTGAATCACAAACACATCTTTGCCGCGAACGTTCTCATTGAGCTCGACGCTTATCTCGCCATCGGAAAACTTGCTGATGCTCGCGTAGCCAAGAGGGAGGCCGATGTTCTTTGCGATAGCGTCGGCGAGGGCTGGGTTAGCGTTGCCGCTAAAGACCATTAAGTTGTTAGCCACGGGAGCGTCCTTACATGCTTGGGGTGTTAGTGCCGCACTCGGGAAGCGCCGATGCGAGAGCCGATCTGCTGCCGGCTAGAATATGGCTGGGGTGGCTGGATTCGAACCAGCGCATGCTAGGATCAAAACCTAGTGCCTTACCACTTGGCGACACCCCAACAACCTGTGTCAGTAGATCGCATGAGGCGAGCTACTCTTTATTCGAGCGGCGCATTCTACACCGTCTTTGACGCTATCGCTACGCTCGAGCGTAGCGAACTGTCTATTTTCTTCTCTTACCTGCTTCTGGCTTTCCGCTAGACACTATCCGCTAGCCCCGAAGAGTATTCACGCCCTGTGCAACAAAGCCCGTTAGCGGCTCGGGCAGCTTCGAGAGCAGTTGCTCTGCCTCAGCGCGACTCTCGCAGCGGGCGAACACGCTGGCGCCGGTGCCGGTCATGCGCGCTTCGGTAAACTGATCGAGCCAGTCCAAGGCCTCTGCTACCGCGGGGTACAGCGCTCGGGTGACCGCTTCGCAGTTATTTCGGGAGCGTCCCGCGAGAAAGTCGGCCATTTTGATCGCTGGACTGTTGCGTGTCAAATTCTCTTGGGAAAACACCTCTTTAGTTGACACGAAACAGGGCGGTGTTACGACTAGGAAAAAGGCGTCTGGTAGCTCGACCGGCGTCAGGATCTCGCCGACGCCCTCGGCCCAAGCGCTGCGGCCGCGAAGGAAAACCGGCACGTCTGCGCCGAGCTTTACCCCCAGCTCGCATAGCTGCGCTTCGGAAAGATCAAGCTGCCACAGCTCGTTGAGTGCTAGCAGTGTGGCGGCCGCGTCGGAACTGCCCCCGCCTAGCCCAGCACCAGCGGGTAGGCGTTTGCCTATGCTTATCGCTGCGCCCAGCATTGGATCCATAGCTTCTTGGCGCAGCAGCTCCGCAGCCTGCAGTATTAGATTGTCGTCCAAAGGCATGGCGCTGGCGGTAGGGCCTTCGGCGTGCAGGCTCAAGTCGCCGTTCGGCAGCGGGTCAAAGCTAAGCTCGTCGCCGTAATCAAGCAGCTGAAACAGCGTTTGCAGCTCGTGGTAACCGTCCGCGCGGCGGCCGGTAATATGGAGGAACAGGTTTAGTTTGGCGGGGGCGAGGCGGGTAAGGGCGGGGCTTGGCATTTAGTCTAGGGTCCAATTGAGGCCGACAAACGTGAGAGAGATATCACGCTCGCCGTGGCTCGCTTCTATTTTTCGAGGCAGCGATAGCGCGCCATACTGTCGGGGATCAGGGTAGCGAATTAGCCAGCCGTCTTGGGTGAGTTCGCTGAGCCGGTTGAGCTCGTCGAAGGCAAGCTCGTAGCGTGAGTCCGGCGCAGGCAGCCCCTTAATCCAATAGTTAAGCGAGGAGACCGGAAGTTCGTAGCCGAGCTCGCGAAGAATCAGGCCCTCGGGGGTGGCTGCCTGACTGGTTCTGCCCTGGGACTCCAGGCTCACGCCTTTTTTATTGCCCTGAATAAGCGTATTGCCGGCGTTAAAGGTGCCCCATACACGGATTCGATAATCGTCGACGTTCTGCTGCCAGTCGATTCTGGGCGTGTGAGATTCACCCTGATAGCGCACATTAACGCGGCCGCGTAGCTGCCAGCTTTCCAGTGACTCAAGCCGTTTTTCCAAGGCTGCCCAGTTGGGGTTGCTCGCCGCGGGCGGCGCGCTGACGCAAGCCTGTAGTAAAAGAAGGAGCGCGGCGGCAAGGCCCGCGCGTCCTAGAGATCGGTGTTCCATCACGCCGCGTCTTCTTGCTCGTCTGTCTGCGGGCCTTGTTTCTGCAAGCGCTCCATCGCCTCAGTGACCAGCGGGTCATTGGGTGCTTCTTCCAAGGCTCTTTCCCAAACCGCAAGCGCTTCCTCGCGGCGTCCCATTGCCCAGAGGATCTCACCCATGTGCGAGGCGACCTCGGGGTCAGGGAAGGCTGCAAAGGCGCGACGAATATTCGCCAGCGCTTCGTCGTAGCGACCCAGTTTGTATTGGGCCCAGGCGAGGCTGTCTGTGGTTGCAGGATCGCCCGGATTGAGCGCAATAGCCCGCTCCAAAAGCTGCAGAGCTTCGTCATAGCGGCTGGTCTGATTCGCTAGCATATAGCCGAGGTGGTTCAGCGCGCGGGCATCGTCGGGTTTGATCTCGATAATGCTGCGTAGATCCCGTTCCGAGCCTTCGAGATCACCCTGCGAGTCGAAGTACAGCACGCGTGAGAAAAGCAGGTCGACCTCGCCTGGGAAGCGGTTGAGGCTAGTATCTAATAGCCGTTTAGCACGCTCGCCCTCGCCTGCCTGCTGTAGCAGCTGAGCTTCGAGAGTAATGAGGAGTATCTCAAGACGTGGTTGACCGCGGGATACGCGCTGCAGCCAGTCGTGGGCATCATCGTAGTTGCCCTGAGCAATGCTCAACCGCGTTGCCTGCTGCTGCGCTGCGAGGAAATTATTAGTGCCAATCGACACCAAGCGGTAATTATCGATGGCCCGTTCGAACTGCTCGTCGCGCTCGAAGGCGACCCCCATCATGTAGCGGCTTTCATCTACCTGCTGATCAGCGTCGATAAGCGCTTGTAGCTGCTCGACCGCTTCACCGTGCTGTTCGAGCTCCAAATGGGTGATCGCCATGGCATAGCGTGCTTCCCAGTTTTGCGGGAATTGCTCGATTAGCGTGGCATATTCCCGCAGCGCCGATGCGAGCTGGTCCTGCGAGATAAGGAGGCGAGCTAACGTAGAACGCAGAACAGGATCCTGCTCGAAACGCCTAACGCCGCTGCGCATCACGCGAATGGCATCGTCGAATCTATCCATATTTTGCAGTATCTGTGCTTCTAGCAGCACGGTGCCGGCGGTGGCTGTGACCTCGTCCTCAACGGCCTCAAATGCCGCTAGCGCCTGGTCGAACTCGCCGCTCTGCGCCAGCAACTGCACTCGGGCAAGCAGGAGGCTATCGTTATCTGGGAACTGATCGATCAGCGGTTGGAGAGCGTCTACCAGCAGTGCGCGGGACTGAGGATTCAGCTGGCCTGTGCGCGAGGAAAGCGCAGAAAAATCTATGGTGCCGCCCAGTTCAAGCACCCGTGCCATGCGCGGCAACGCCCGGTCGAAGGCGCCGGAGTCGAGAAATTCTATGGCCAGAAGCAGCTGCGGCTGCGGATCCTCGGGGTCGACCTCGCTCCAAAGCAGTCCCAGTTGAAGTATGGCGTTAGTGTCATTCGCAAGCGAGGCGAAGCGCACGGCGCGGCGGATTACTCCTAGGTCCTTGCTGCTCAGCGCAAGATCGAGATAGCTGTCTCCGGCTCCCTCTAAATTGCCTCTGTTCGCCTCTAGTTCTCCGACGATCGCGCGGTACAGCTCTTCTTCTTCGAAGTTGCCATACTCAATCTCGCCGTCCTCGGTGTCGGCTTGATCCGCCTCTGAAGCGGAAACCTCATCGCTCTCTGGTGCCTGCGCTGCTATAGGCGCTGTTGGGGCTGTGGCGCAGCCGCCTAGCAGCGCAAGCGCTAAAAAAAGCCCGCTGAGTCTGCTTGCCAACCCGACGGATGCATCGCAGCGGGGCGCCTGAGCTTCAGAGGATGATTCGGGGTTATAGGATAGGGAAGCTAGCAACACAGGATTCCTTCACTGATGGCGAAAATGGCAGTTTAATACGAGTACGGCGCTGGCACGCCAAGCGATGAGCGCAGATCGCTTGCCCTGTCTGACTTTGCCTCATCATAACGCTTGGGCCTTGCCGGTTGCTAGCGCCAGACAAGGGGCTTCTCTAATGGGCAGGCCATGGCAATTTTAGTAACATGGGAGTTTACCGCGACAAAGCGCACGGCAAACGATGGCACTGTTACTCCTAGGTATTAATCACACGACGGCGTCGATTGCGCTACGCGAGAAGGTTGCCTTCCCGCCCGAGCGCGTCGAGCAGGCGCTGGCGCAGCTGCGCGAGCTTCCCGTGGTTAACGAGGCGGTGATCGTTTCGACCTGCAACCGGACCGAACTCTATTTAGACTGCGAGACGCTGGACGCCGATTCATCGAAGCAGGCCGTGCTCACGTGGCTGGCGGATTTCCACGCTTTGGCCGTCGACGAGGTGCAGGCGAGCAGCTACGCTTTCTTCGATGATCAGGTAGTGAGACACCTTATGCGGGTATCCAGCGGCCTCGATTCGATGGTGCTCGGTGAACCCCAGATTTTGGGTCAGATAAAATCCGCCTTTGCAGTCTCCAGGGAATTCAAAGCGGTGGGTCCCGCGCTGAGTCGCACGTTTCAAGACGGCTTTTCGGTGGCGAAGCAGGTGCGAACCGACACCGCTATTGGGCAGAACCCTGTATCAGTCGCCTTCGCCGCGGTAACGCTCTCAGAGCGAATTTTTTCTGATCTCTCGCAGCTTAGCGTTTTGCTTATCGGCGCGGGAAAAACTATCGAGCTCGTTGCGACGCATTTGCACGAACGCGGCGTGCGCAAACTGGTGGTCGCCAATCGCACACTGGACAATGCCTTGGAGATCGCCGGCAAGTTTGGCGCGCACGGCACACTGCTTTCGGAAATTCCCGAGCAGCTCATCGAAGCGGATATGGTGGTGTCGTCAACCAATAGCCAGCTGCCGCTTTTAGGTAAAGGCACTGTTGAAAGCGCGCTGAAAAAGCGCAAGCACAAGCCGATGCTGCTGGTTGACCTTGCGGTTCCCCGTGACATCGAAGAGGAAGTTGGGGATATAGCCGATGCTTACCTCTACAGCATCGATGATATCGCTGAGGTGATCGAAGACGGTGTTAAGTCCCGTGAAGAAGCGGCGGCTCAGGCGCAGGAAATCATTGATAACGGCGTTCGTGAGCATCTAAAACAGCAGCGAGCGCTAAACGCGGTGTCTACACTCAAGGCGTTCCGCACGCAGGCGGAGTCTGTCCGCGAGGCAGAGCTCGCACGCGCGCTAAAGCAGCTCGAGGCGGGTGATACGCCCGAACAAGTTCTCACTGCGCTGGCGCGGGGCCTCACTAATAAGCTGATTCATGCTCCTACCGTACAGATGAAGGCGGCGAGCGCCGAGGGACGCGAGGATGAGCTGCGGCTTATCCGTAGCATTTACGAGTTAAAAGACGATGAGTCTCAGGGGTCATAGAAAAAACCCTGCGTTGAAATCAGATCCAGCAGCCCGCTAACGGACTTCGAGATTACGCGGCGACAACGAGCGAAACAAGAATACGAGTCGCACAAACTAATGGCGAGTTAACAGTAATCACGGGATCAAAATCCGCAGGAAAAAAACTATTCAATGAAAGATTCAATACGGCATAAGCTCGACAACTTGAAAGATCGTTTCGCTGAACTCGAAGCGCTGCTTAGCGATGCCGAAATCATTGCGGATCAGAATCGCTTTCGTGACCTATCCAAGGAATATGCCGAGCTAGAAGAGCTAGTGCAGGCATTCGATCGCTACACCGGCGCCGAGGAAGAGCTCGAGCAGGCTCGGGAGATGCAGAAAGACAGCGATCCCGACATTAAGGAAATGGCCGCAGAGGAGGTCGCGGCTAGCGAGGCTCTCATCGCCGAACTAGAATTGTCGCTGCAAACCCTGCTGCTGCCGAAGGATGAAAAAGATAGCTGCAACGTCTTTTTGGAGGTGCGCGCCGGCACCGGTGGCGACGAAGCCGCTATTTTTTCCGGCGACCTTTATCGCATGTATTCACGCTATGCCGAGCTGCAGGGTTGGCGCTTGGAGGTGATTACCGAGCGCCAAGGTGAGCACGGCGGCTACAAGGAGCTTGTCGTGCGCATCGAAGGCAAGAACGTCTACGAGAAGCTCAAGTTTGAATCAGGCGCTCACCGAGTGCAACGTGTGCCAGAGACCGAAACCCAAGGGCGAATCCACACCTCTGCCTGCACGGTCGCGATCATGCCGGAGATGGAAGGCATCGAAGAGATCGAGATTAACAAGGCCGACCTGCGTATAGACACATTCCGTGCAAGCGGTGCGGGCGGTCAGCACGTGAATAAAACCGATTCTGCTATTCGGCTTACTCACATTCCTAGCGGCGTGGTGGTGGAGTGCCAGGATGAGCGCTCTCAGCATAAGAACCGTGCCCGCGCGATGTCACTTCTGCAGGCGAAGCTCATGGATGCCGCAACCTCTGCACAGCAGCAGGAAGAGTCAGATAACCGGCGGGCCCTAGTCGGCAGCGGTGATCGTTCCGAGAAAATCCGCACCTATAACTATCCGCAGGGCCGCGTCACCGATCACCGTATCAAGCTTACGCTTTACAACTTAGGCGAGGTAATGAACGGCGATCTCGGCGCGGTCATTCAGCCGCTAATTAACGAATACCAAGCCGATCAGCTCGCGGGTCTGGCAGGCGACGACTAGCCTGAAATGCCCACTATTGCGCAGCTGCTGTCTACTGCCCGCGCCGAGGCTTGCGGTGATTCATGGCTTTTGGAGACCGAGCTGCTTCTTAT
>JAYOBL010000121.1:0-4411 GCA_038104835.1 Gammaproteobacteria bacterium
CTTTACCGTAGCTGACGGTACCCGAGATCTCTGCAAGGATCGCAGGCTCTTTCGGCTTACGTGCTTCGAAGAGGTCAGCAACACGGGGCAGACCACCGGTGATGTCGCGTGTCTTCGAGCCTTCCTGCGGGATTCTCGCGACCACGTCACCAATATTCAATGCCGCGCTATCCTTGAGCGACACGATTGAGCCGGCAGGCAGGAAGTAGTGCGCTGGGTGAGTCGTACCCGGCAGGCAAATTTCCTTACCCTTCTTATCTACCACCGTGACCGCGGGTCGCAGCTCTTTCGCTGACGAGGAACGCTCATTCGGGTCGATAACGGAGATGCTAGACAGACCGGTGATCTCGTCCATCTGCTCGCGCACGGTAATGCCCTCTTCCATCGCGCTGAAGGCCACAACACCCGCCACCTCTGACACGATGGGGTGAGTATGCGGATCCCAGGTTGCGACGATTTGTCCCGCTTCAACCGCAGTGTTCTTACCGATGGTGATCACGGCGCCGTAAGGCAGCTTATAACGCTCGCGCTCGCGGCCCTGAGTGTCGTCAACGATGAGCTCGCCCGAACGAGACACAACAACGAGCTCGCCTTTAACATTCTCAACCGTCTTCATATTGTGCAGGTGTACGGTACCCGTGTTCTTCACCTGAACGCTATCGTTGGCAGTCGCACGGGATGCGGCGCCACCAATGTGGAAGGTACGCATCGTGAGCTGTGTACCCGGCTCACCAATCGACTGCGCTGCGATAACACCGATGGCCTCACCGACGTTAACCGCGTGGCCTCGAGCAAGGTCACGGCCGTAACAGGCCGAGCAAATGCCGAATCGCGTTTCGCAGGTGATGGGTGAACGCACGTAGACTTTATCTACGCCGCCAGATTCGAGCAGGTCGACCATACGCTCATTAACCAGCGTGCCGCGCTCCGCAATCACCTCACCTGTCGCCTCATTCACGGCATCCGCCGCGAGCGTGCGACCCAGCACACGATCACCGAGAGGCGCGATGATATCGCCGCCTTCGATAATTGGAGCCATTGTGAGGCCTTCTTCGGTGCCACAGTCCTGCTCTGTAACCACGAGATCCTGCGAGATATCTACCAGGCGACGCGTCAGGTAACCGGAGTTCGCCGTCTTCAAGGCTGTATCGGCAAGACCCTTACGCGCGCCGTGCGTCGACGTAAAGTACTGCGAAACGTTCAGACCTTCACGGAAGTTCGCGGTGATAGGCGTCTCAATGATCGAGCCGTCCGGACGCGCCATCAGACCGCGCATACCGGCAAGCTGTCGAATCTGTGCGGGGGAGCCACGAGCACCGGAGTCTGCGTAGATATAAACGGAGTTGAAGGATTCTTGTTGCTCTTCTTCGCCGTCTTTGTTGATTACTGACTCTGTCGAGAGGCCTTCCATCATCGATTTCGCGACGATGTCGTTGGCGCGCGACCAGATGTCGATCACTTTATTGTACTTCTCACCCTGGGTTACTAGACCCGAAGCGAACTGGCTTTCGATCTCTTCAACTTCAGAGTTAGCCTGTCCAATAATCGCCGCTTTCTCGTCTGGAATAACAAAGTCATTCACACCAATGGAAGAACCAGAGCGTGTTGAATACTTGTAGCCCGTGTACATGAGCTGGTCGGCAAAGATAACCGTTTCCTTCAGGCCCACGTTACGGTAACAGGCGTTCAAAATGCCGGAGATCTGCTTCTTGGCCATCTTGACGTTGACCATAGAGAACGGGAGGCCGTCGGGTACGATGTTAAATAGCAGCACGCGGCCTACCGTGGTATCGACGATAGACGTGTTAGCTTCGAGCTCGCCCTCGTCGTTCTTTGTGTAGTCGGTGATACGCGCCTTAATGCGTGCCTGCAGGTGAGCGTTGCCCGATTCATAGGCACGCTGCACTTCTTTAGCATCGGCAAAGGTCATGCCTTCGCCCTTCGCGTTTACACGCGCGCGAGTCATGTAATACAGACCCAAGACCACGTCCTGTGAAGGCACAATGATCGGCTCGCCGTTTGCGGGCGCGAGGATGTTGTTAGTCGACATCATGAGCGTACGCGCTTCAAGCTGTGCTTCCAGCGTTAGAGGCACGTGGACCGCCATTTGGTCACCGTCGAAGTCGGCGTTGTAAGCCGCACAAACCAGCGGGTGCAGTTGAATGGCTTTGCCTTCAATCAGTACTGGCTCGAATGCCTGAATGCCGAGTCTGTGAAGTGTCGGCGCACGGTTAAGTAGCACGGGATGCTCGCGAATCACCTCGGCGAGAATATCCCAAACCTCGGCAGTTTCGCGCTCGACCATTTTCTTCGCGGCTTTGATCGTTGTAGCCAGGCCGCGACGCTCGAGTTTGCCAAAGATAAATGGCTTGAAGAGTTCGAGCGCCATCTTTTTCGGCAGGCCGCACTGATGCAGACGCAGCGTCGGTCCTACTACGATCACCGAACGACCAGAATAGTCGACTCGCTTACCGAGCAGGTTTTGACGGAAGCGACCCTGCTTGCCCTTAATCATATCCGCAAGCGACTTCAATGGGCGCTTGTTAGAACCCGTGATTGCGCGACCGCGACGGCCGTTGTCCAGAAGCGCGTCGACAGCTTCCTGCAGCATACGCTTTTCGTTACGCACAATAATGTCGGGCGCATTGAGATCGAGCAGACGCTTGAGTCGGTTATTACGGTTAATGACTCGGCGATAGAGATCGTTCAGGTCGGAGGTGGCGAAACGACCTCCGTCGAGTGGAACTAGTGGACGCAGGTCTGGCGGCAGAACCGGCAGCACGTTCATCACCATCCACTCAGGCTTGTTGCCAGACTCGGCGAAAGCTTCAAGCAGCTTTAAGCGCTTCGACAGCTTCTTTAGTTTAGTTTCAGAATTCGTAGCGGGAATCTCTTCGCGCAGGCGAGCGACTTCGCCGTCGACATCGAGATCCTTCATCAGCGCTTGAATCGCTTCCGCGCCCATCTTGGCATCGAACTCGTCGCTGAACTCTTCCATCGCTTCGAAGTACTGCTCGTCGTTGAGCATCTGGCCTTTCTCGAGGTTTGTCATGCCAGGATCTGTCACAACGAAAGACTCGAAATAGAGGATGCGCTCAATATCGCGCAGCGTCATATCTAGCAGCAAGCCAATACGCGAGGGCAGCGACTTGAGGAACCAAATGTGCGCGACGGGGCTCGCCAGCTCGATGTGGCCCATGCGATCGCGACGCACTTTAGAGAGCGACACTTCTACGCCACACTTCTCACAGATAACGCCGCGATGCTTCAGACGCTTGTACTTACCGCAGAGGCATTCGTAGTCCTTCATCGGGCCAAAGATCTTGGCGCAGAAGAGACCATCGCGCTCCGGCTTGAATGTCCTATAGTTAATTGTTTCCGACTTCTTCACTTCGCCGAATGACCACGCTCTGATCATCTCCGGAGAGGCGAGACCAATGCGAATAGAGTCAAACTCATCCGAAGGTGACTGCGACTTCAACAACCCTAGTAGGTCTTTCATTCTCATTCCTCCACCGACGCAAAACTTGCGCTGGCTTTAAATTCACTAATTCTTGCGTTAAGGCCTGTACTAGCCCGCTTGACGAACCGACGTCGATGTCAGCTTATTTGCTGACATCGAGCTCCATGTCGATTGCAAGAGATCGAATCTCTTTCAAGAGAACGTTGAACGACTCAGGCATACCCGGCTCCATGCGGTGGTCGCCGTCGACGATGTTCTTATACATCTTCGTGCGGCCTGCCACGTCGTCCGACTTCACAGTCAGCATCTCCTGCAGCGTGTAAGCCGCGCCGTAGGCCTCGAGCGCCCACACTTCCATCTCTCCGAAGCGCTGGCCACCAAACTGAGCCTTACCGCCAAGCGGCTGCTGAGTCACGAGGCTGTAGCTGCCCGTCGAGCGCGCATGCATCTTGTCATCAACCAAGTGGTTGAGCTTAACCATGTACATAATGCCTACGGTAACCTTGCGGTCGAACTCTTCACCTGTACGACCGTCGCGAAGCGCAACTTGACCGCTCTCGTCGATGCCCGCGAGCTCCAGCATGCCTTTGATCTCGGTCTCTGCTGCACCATCGAACACAGGCGTAGCCATTGGCACACCAGCGCGCAGGTTATTCGCAAGCTCAAGCACTTCTTCGTCGCTTAGGCTCTTGATGTCTTCCTGCTTGTTACCGATCTTGTTATAGATTTCGGTAAGCAGCTTGCGGACATCAGTGACCTTCTTCTGCGCGTCGACCATTGCACCTATGCGGTTGCCGAGGCCCTTGGCAGCAGCACCGAGGTGGGTCTCGAGGATCTGACCCACGTTCATGCGTGACGGCACGCCGAGCGGGTTGAGCACGATATCTACCGGCTCGCCATGCTCGTCGTAGGGCATGTCTTCGACAGGCATGATGACCGAGATAACAC
>JAYOBL010000122.1:0-4375 GCA_038104835.1 Gammaproteobacteria bacterium
CGCTAATGTGTCCCACGAACTTCGGACTCCCTTGTTCGGCATTAACGGTTTGGCGGAGAGCGCTCTGAGGGAGTTCCGCCAAAACAATCAAAACGTAGGCCTCATTACTAAGAATCTCGAACTCATCCAAGCTAGCGGAGACCGTCTCACGCTGCTTGTGAATGACCTTTTAGATTTCTCAGCGACCAAAGACGAAGAATCCTATATCAAGTTTAAGCCTGTTGACCTTAACAAGCTCGGGACCCTCGTTGTCGCTATCTGCCGTCCTCTTCTAGGCGATAAAGACATTGAACTCGTCAACACTATAGATCCCGACCTTCCTCTTGTCGCAGCGGACGAAGATCGCCTTCAGCAAATCTTGGTCAATTTAACGTCCAATGCGATTAAGTTTACTCACGACGGCAGGATCGAACTAGGCGCCACGCTAACCTCGAGTTTCGCCGTGCGAGTAAGCGTCAAGGACACTGGCATCGGTATTCATGAAAGCGATCACGAAACGATTTTTAAGAGTTTTGAGAAACTTTCCTCTAAGCAGCTCAACCTGCAGGGAGTAGGCCTGGGACTGCCCATTGCGAAACGCCTGATCGAGATGCATAAGAGCCAGCTTGAGATGCAAAGCGAACTCGATGAAGGGTCGGTCTTTAGCTTTGAGCTTCGGGTTTCCCTCGACCAAGAGCGCAGTTCTCAGGCCAGCATCGTCAGCAAACAGATGATACGCCGAGCAGATTTTCTTCAGGACGCGCTCGCCGCGTCACCAAGCGCTTCGTTTCAGCACGCCTCAAACACCACCATCATGATCGTTGATGACGACGAGATAAATAGAGTGGTTATGGGGCAGCAACTCGCCGAGTTTTCAATCGTTAACTGCTCTATTGGCCTCGACGCACTGACCGCGGTTGAAGAATCTAAACCGGATCTAGTGCTGCTCGATCTCATGATGCCAGGCATCAATGGCTACGAAGTCTGTCAGAAACTGCGCCTGCGCTATAGCCAGATCGAACTACCTATCATCTTGGTGACGGCGAAGAATCACCTAGAGGATCTAACCGAAGGCTTTCGCACTGGGGCGAATGACTATCTCCCCAAGCCTTTCCACAACGAAGAGCTGCGCTCTCGGGTGGAGAATCAGCTAAAACTAAGCACGCTCCATCGAATTAACGAAGACAACATAAGGCTCCGTTCACTCCTTAAGTCCTATTCTGAGGCTGACTCCGAGCTGCGCAGTTCAAGACTACAACTGCAGAAAGTTCTCGAAACACTGGAGCACGGTTTTATCGCCTTCGAGTTGCCGGGTAAGATCTTTTCTTTAAACTACCGTGCTGCGCAGCTGCTGCAACGCGACAAAGAAAGTCTGCAGTCTCAAGACATCACCAGTATTTTCGCCGATACCGAAGAGAATGCTGAACTACTTACCGCGATTGCCGCCTGGGAATCAGGTGACACTGACAGCAGCGCAGCCTCGCCCCGCACCTTCGATGGCCACGCCGATCTCTGGCTCACTCACCCGGCGGCAGAAGCACAAGGTGAACCCGAGTGTTTGGCTAAGAAGACTCGTGTCAAATTAACGCTCTTCGGCAACAGTGAGGGAACGGGCGTGCTGTTCTTACTTCCTGAGAGCTCGAAGGAGACAGCTCAAGAGCCTAGCTTGTTGAACCCTGCTATCAGCGATAGCGTTTCGCTTGTAGGGACGCTAGGCCAAGCCCAGCAAAATGTTCGCCGCCTTGCCGCCAGACTAAACGTGCTCACTCCAGACGAATTGAGCGCACACCCAAGTCTTGTCACTCAGTTCGAAGAGTTGAAACAGCTGATCGAGTATCTCGACACGTCGCTACCCGAAATCAGCAGCGACGGTGAGTACCGCCAGCAGCTTGTGAACCTTATGCGCTGCGCTCTCAACGCCTGGGAAGTAACCACGCAAAAGACCAAGATCGAACTTGCCGAAGAAAGTCGGATCTGGGCGGTCAGCGTAGACGACGGTCGCCTCCGCACTCGAACATTCGATCGCTACTCACGTATCGAACAGCTCCCAAAGGTTCCGCGCTGGCGGGAAGTCGTTCGCACCGTCTATTTCGTTTTGTCTCTTCCTACCATCGACACAGCTACGCGCAGCACGCTGGAGGAAGAGCTGGAGAAGACTAAACTTATTTTGAAGAAGGCCGCCATTAGCTAGTCTGAGCAACTTGAGCTTGGCGCCGAGGAGGAGGAGTGCCACAAACTGTAGATGAAAGATCACCCGAGAAGGTATGGGAAAAATTGTGTATTGAGGCATCAGCTGTGATTAAGCGCGAGCCTGTGCTCGCCAGCTACATTTACAATTGTGTGCTCACTCACGACAGCCTAGGATCGGCTCTAAGCGTCATACTCGCCAATAAACTTGCGGACGAAGTCATGTCTGCCGTCGTCCTTCGTGAACTATTCGAGGACGCCTTTCAAGCCGATCAGGACTTACTGGCCGCGGCGAGCGCGGACATTCGCGCCGTCTTCGAACGAGATGCGGCGACTGACAGCTATCTGCCTGTGATTCTCTACTTAAAAGGATTCCAATCCATACAGAGTCACCGCCTCGCCAATCATCTCTGGACTCAAGGCCGGCGCGATCTTGCTACGTTTATTCAAAGTCGTAATGCACAGGTGTTCACGGTAGACATCCATCCAGGTTGCACTCTGGGGCGCGGGATTATGTTCGATCATGCCACGGGCATTGTCATCGGCGAGACCTGTGTCATTGAGAACGATGTCTCTCTGCTGCAGAACGTAACACTAGGCGGCACGGGCAATGAGCAAGGCGACAGACATCCCAAGGTGCGTTCAGGTGTTTTGATTTCTGCGGGGGCTAAGGTGTTGGGGAATATCGAAATTGGCCGTGGTGCCAAGGTAGGCGCGGGTAGCGTAGTTCTCGCGGATGTGCGGGCTCACACGACGGTTGTCGGAGTGCCCGCGCGGGAAGTGGGTGAGTGTGCAGCGCCCAGCCCCGCCGAGACAATGGATCAAAGTCTCTAGTCGCAGCTACGACTTGGCTTCTACCAAATGTTTCGGCGATTTACCCCAGCGTGACCAGCGTCTGACCCACGTTAATCGAGTCTCCCGCCTTCACTGCAACGTCGATGACCTTGCCCGCAGCCGTAGCCCTAATCTCCGTTTCCATCTTCATGGCGTCGAGCACGGCGATGACATCGCCTTCCACAACGTTGTCACCCACAGCCACTTCTACACGATAGACATCGCCGGCAAGCGGCGCGGATAGCGCATGAGTTACGTTCACTGCCGCTGCCGGGATTGCGCTCGCAGCGGCGTGGGTCTCGGTAATGCTGGATAGCTCGCCGCCGTTTGACACGCGCACCTCGTATCTTCCACCGTTCATCTCTACGGCGTACACGCCCTGTGCAGAAGAATGGCCTTCAATCGCTACCGGCTCGATACCAGGGGCGGGTTCGAAAACTTCCGGGTTGTTGCGGTTTTTCAGAAACTTAAGCCCCACTTGTGGGAATAGTGCGTAGGTTAATGTATCGTCCTCGACGCTCTCAAGCTCGAAACTTTCCTCAGCGGCGACGCGCTGCAGTTCAGTCCGCTGAGCAATAAATTCGTCCTCAAGTAAATCCGCAGGACGGCAGCTTATCGGTTTCGCCCCTTTGAGTACCTTTTCCTGTAACTCAGTATTTACCTCTGCAGGCGTCGCACCGTATTCCCCTTTCAGTACTCCCTCTGTCTCCTTAGTAACAGACTTGTAGCGCTTGCCCGTTAGCACGTTCAACACTGCCTGCGTGCCGACTATCTGCGAGGTGGGAGTGACCAGGGGAATATAGCCTAGGTCCTTACGAACGCGCGGAATTTCATCAAGCACCTCATCAAGGCGCTCGCTCGCATTCTGTTCACGCAGCTGATTTTCTAGATTCGTTAACATGCCACCTGGAACCTGGGCGACGAGAATGCGCGAATCGACTCCGCGCAGCGCACCTTCGAACTTCGCGTACTTTTTCCTCACCTCGCGGAAATAACTCGCTATCTCTTCAAGCAGAACGATATCCAGCCCCGTATCCCCCGGCTGCTCATGCAGAATAGAAACAACTGTTTCCGTGGGCGAGTGACCGTAGGTCATACTCATTGACGAAATGGCAGTGTCGATGTTGTCGATGCCTGCCTCTATCGCTTTTAAGTAAGTTGGCGTCGATAGGCCTGTAGTCGCGTGACACTGCATATGGATTGGAATTTGCACGGTCTCTTTTAGGCGGCTTACAAGCTCGTAAGCAGTGTAGGGGCGCAACAAGCCCGCCATGTCTTTTATTGAAAGAGAGTCGGCGCCCATGTCTTCAATCTGACGCGCCAGCGCGAGCCAACTGTCGATAGTGTGGACGGGGCTGATCGTATAGGACAGAGT
>JAYOBL010000031.1:0-7290 GCA_038104835.1 Gammaproteobacteria bacterium
TGAACGAATTCATCATAAAACTGATACAAAAAGGTCACATTTTGGCCATTATTGGGCGCTGGCAAGTCGTTAACCGGTAATAAACGTTTCCTTGGAAAGGCCTGTATTACCGGTTCATGACCGTCTCGCGACATAACGCACAGTTTTGCTACACAGACCACCCTGAGTTCAGTTGAGGCGGCAGGTATCTTTGGTACTCCACTTGCGTTGACCTATTCATCAACCATTCCAGACAGATTTACAGACAAGACACATTCAAGGGCACTATTTCGATATATCAACAGAGGATCCGGGCTTCCTTGCTCATTATCGGCTCGAACTGCTGGTTGCACCCGGCACCAACAGATCGATTTGCTAACGACACTAAACGCAGGCCGACTTAAGGGCGACGTTGCTCAGACGGCAGATTAACCTTTCATGGCTGAGAGGTAGGAGGAATTGAGGGCCCCGACGTAGTCGAGCGGTTGGAGGGGCTTAGCGTGGCAGGCTCAAGTGGCTTGAGCGCCTGGTTTACCGAACTGGATAATTAGATGAATAGTTAACTGAAGAGCTAACTGAAGAGCTAAGTACAGAGAAAAGTCTATGAACGGCCTTTGGATTGCATCGAAGCGAGGAAAGGTGATGCAACCCCTAAGCTACTGAGCTGCTAAGAAGGCCGCACCGAGAACCGGTAGCCGGCGCCGCGCACGGTCTGAACGAGCTTGTCATATTCGATTGTGGTCTCGGGGATCGAAGACAGCGCTTTGCGCAGGCGACGGATATGCACGTCAATCGTCCGCTCCTCGAGGTAGACATTACCTCCCCAAACCGCGTCTTGAATGTGGTCGCGGCTGAATACCTTCTCTTGATTGAGCAGGAAGAATTTCAGCAGCCGGAATTCGGTTGGGCCCATATCGACAGGCTGGTCTTCTATTGTGATGCGGTGGCTTGTTGGGTCAAGGCTTAGGTCGAACACAGTTAACGCCTTGTTCTTCTGCTTGCCTTCTATGCGGCGCAGCACGGTCTTGATGCGCGCGACTAGCTCTCTGGGTGAGAAAGGCTTGGTGACGTAGTCGTCTACGCCTTCGCTTAGGCCCTGCACTTTATTGTCTTCGCTGCTCTTGGCGGTGAGCATGATGATGGGGATGTTAGCGGTGAGCTCGTCACGGCGCAGGCGACGTGCCAGCTCGATGCCACTGCCGCCTGGCAGCATCCAGTCTAGTAGAATGAGATCGGGCTTCTTATCGACAACCGACACGTGGGCGTCATGGGCGTTCTCGGCGCTGATGCTGCTGAAGCCTGCGAGGTCCAAAGTAATGCTGACCATGTCGCGGATAGCGGCTTCGTCGTCGACAATTAAGATGGTGGATTCGGACATGGGGGTCAGCGCCTCAGCAAGAACTTACGAGTGATTAATTGACTTTATCACGCTCCAAGCTATTCAGACTTTCGTCTTTTATTACCCACAGATTTAATCATCAAACTATGACATTTGCGTGACAAACACAATGCAGGGCGGTAACGAGCGCCCGTTTTTTGTCATCGAGAAACCCGCAGCGAAATGCCAAGCACTTAACGCAAAACGGAGCCGTAAAGCTCCGTTTTGGGATCTAAGTTTCTAGCCGACGCTAAAAGCGGTACTGCACCTGCAGCGAAAATTCGCGCCCCAGGTTGAAGCCGTTGGTTAGCAGGCTGCCCTGAGTGATTTCGCTCCTTGCGTCGAGCATGTTCTTTGCCTTGGCCGTGATCTGCCAGTTGCGATCGAGCTCTTTAATGAAGATAAAGTTTAGCTCGCCGTAACCCTCTTGAATCAGATCCGGAGCGCCTTCAATACCCACCGAATCGATGCGGTCGCCGAAGTAGTGGTAAAGCAGCGTCGCCGTAGTACCCGAGTAAGGCTCGTAGCCGATCTGGGCGTTAAACAGCACGTCCGACTGACCCTGCAGCGCGCGGCTGCTGCTCGTTAGGGAGCCTAGGTCTGACTCTCGAATATTCACGAGCGAGTCGATGAACGACACGTTGCCCTGTACATAAAAGTCTTCGCCTAAGGGGCCGAGGAAGTCGAGTCGCTTGTAGCCCGCTACCGCTATGCCCTGGTTCTCGGCGGACTGGGCCTTGATATAAGTAACTCGTGGATCTACTGGGCTAAAGATAACCGCCTCGATGGGGTCGACGAACTCTTTATAGAAGTAGCCGGCAGAGACGTAGTCGGCGAAACCGAAATACCATTCCCAGCGGAAGTCATAGCTCGTAATCGAGGTGATGTCGAGATTCGGGTTGCCGAATATTTCACGCCCGGTTTCCGGATTAATAAACGGCGACGTTGACAGCTCTCTGAAATCGGGCCGCGATACTGTTTCACTGTAGGCGAATCGGAACTGGTGGTCGTAATTGATGAAGGTTGCACTAAAGGCCGGCAGAAACTCTTTCTGCCTCAAGTCTGCAGAAATTGAAGTGGTCGGGCGAAACAAATCGAAGGTGGTGGATTCCTGCTCAAAGTCCTCTTGGCGGCCGCCGAAGGTGAGTCTCAGCCTGTCATCGAAATTAAATTCGACCTGCCCGTAAAATGCCTCCAGCGAATTATTCGCCTTGTAGCTATCTGTCGGCCGCGTGAGTTCACGCATAACAAAACCGTCTTCGGTAATATTCTCAGGAGCTAAAATTTCTTCTAACGGCTTCAAGAGCAGCTCGTTATCGTTTGCTATTGGGCCGTTGAACGCAAAGCCAAAGCGCCTAACCTCTGAGTCGCGCTCTTTCTCTGACGACACATAACCGATCTTCGGGGTAATGATTGAGTTCATCGGGCCGTAAAAAACCATGGTCAGGTCTACGCCTATTTCAGTTGCATTGTCCTCGAGATCATCAAAGCTTCGAATATTGCCATCTACACGAGACGAAAATTCTCCGCCGTCAAAGCGATAGTAGCGCCTATCTGGCGCCTCTCGAGTTGCAGTAATGTCAGAGTAGCGCCAGTTAATCACTGCCTCGTTAAACGCCGGGAAATAATGGTCGCCCTGAAGTTGGCTGGAGGCTATCTGACGCTCAACCCATTGCAGCTCGGTTGTTTCAAGGTCAGGAGCGTCTAGAGTCTCGCCTTCTATCTGAAATACGCGGTCATCGGTCTGCCTCAATATGAGGGAGGTGAATCGGACATTATTATTCTCATTGAGGTCCAAACCAGCTGAAACAATGGCACTTAAATCAACACTGTTTTCCGTGCCAACTAAATCTAAGTCTTCCTGAATATCCAAGCCCGCAGAACCAGGTACATAAGTGTTTCGCTCGATCCGGTTGACATCCCAGCTATTGCTGTAGTCTAAGGACGCTAGGTAATTTAATTTCATACCTGATGAGCCGAGGTCGTAGAAGTTACCCAACGCAGTAGACACATTGATGTTAGGCGGAGTCTCTTCCACGGACGGAGTGTATTGATTATTAAAACTCTCACCTACGGCCTCCAACTCCTCAACCGGCACTCCGACGCCAGTAAAGCGACTCTTTATCTTTAGCGGATTATTATTGGCCGTCGCGCTCAGCAACTCTGCTGACGGGGCCCGATAGCCGTCGTCGATACCAAGCCAATCGGTATCGCCACCCGGCACAGTGAATCCATCTTTGAAGGTTGCATTGTCGACAACTCCAACGGTGCTGGCGAAGTTCCAGAAAAATTCGTCGGTCGATTTTTTGGTTCGCATTTGCAGAACACCGCCGCCGAATTCGCCGGGGTAGGCTGCAGAGTAAGTTTTCTGCACCAACACGCTCTCCAAAACTCCGGTTGGGAAAAGATCCATAGGAACAACGCGGTTCAGAGGCTCGGGGCTCGGCAAAATAGCGCCGTTGAGAAGCGTGGTTGCGTATCTCTCGCCCAAGCCGCGCACGTAAACATATTTGCCCGCCACCGTGCTCAGGCCCGAAACCCTCTTCAGGCTCTCGGCGATATTAGAGTCGCCGGAGCGGGTAAACTGCTCTTCGCCGACAACATTGGATATCTGGTCGGTGCCTCTTTTCTCATCCGGCACGAACTGCCCGATCACCGAAATCTCTTCAATAAGATTAGGCTGCTGCTGAGCTACGACACACGAACTCCCAACCAAGACGATAGCTGCAACAAACAACTTCTTACTCAACATGACTTGCTCCGAGTACTACGGACGAGATATCCGTAATTGATATTTGAGGTCGCTATCATATGACTAAAATGTGACACTTATATTTCAGCACCAAAAAAGCGCTCAATAAATGAGAAAAGGCGCCGAAGCGCCTTTTCTATTACTGCTATTCGGGCGCTAACCCGAGCTTTCCGTGGGCTACTTGTAACCCGTGAAGCTCCAGCCTTCAGTCCAGTCGGATGAGTCGTCTTTGACCGCACCGATGTAATCGACCTGATCGAAGAACGAATCTGAAGGGATGTTGGCAGGAATGGCGTTCAGAGTTGAACCGTTGGCCCAACCGTTCTTACCACCGAGATCGACCTCGCCCACGGTGCTGTTAGTCTGCGCGCCGTACCAGTCAAAAGCAGTCCAAGGACCTTCCGCTGGCTTTGATAGCGTCGCGGAGCCGCCTTCTAGGTTGTTCGAGCACTGAGTAGTGATACGGCTATCACGCATCTCGAGCGTGCCGTTCAGTTCTGCGATTGTTGCACCAGACTGAGTGAAGGTGTCTGTACCGGAAATTCGGATGCAGCCTTCGTTGCCTGCAGGGAATGTCCCGCCAAGTACGATGTTCGAAAGCTTCATGCCTGTGCCGGCTTTCAGCTCGAATGCGTGACCCTTTGAGCTCATGCCCTCAGAGCCTACACATGTCAGGTTTGACACAGTCGGCATTGAACGAGGAGTCGCGGTGGGATTAGCACCCAGGTTATCCGCTTCGATGCAGTTATCGCCCGAGTTAGTTTGATCAACCAGGATGTGCTGAAGCTTGCCGCTGTAGCCCAAAACCCAGTCGAGAGCGTCGTCGTCAGTGCCCGTTGTTAGCAGGTGCTTAGCGTTAACCGTACCACCGTAGAACTCGATGCCGTCGTCGGCGCCGTTGTGTGTTTGAACGAAGTCAACGATCGTCTCATTACCGACGCCTGACAGAGCGAGGCTGTTTAGCTCATTTGTCTCTGAGAATGCGTAACCCGCGTACTTGATCTGCAGATAGGTCAGCGCGCCGCTGCTGTCGTTGTCGCGCGGGCTAGTGCCGCCGCCGTAAGTATCACCCACGCCTTCGTTAACACCAAAGCCGTCGGCGCTGTTTAGGGTTGCGCTGCCGCTTACAACCAGTCCGCCCCACTTACCACGAGTGTTCAACGCGTCGATGCCTTCAACGTCGAGCTCAGAGGTCATAATGACAGGGTGGTTCTTAGAACCGTTTGCGAAGAGCATGCCGCCGCGTCGAATAGTGATTGCCGCCGCACCTTCGGTTGCGAAGACAGTCGTGCCGGCATCGATAGTCAGCTTCACCTTGTCTGCCACAGCTGTGTCAGCGTCCGCGCCAACGAACACGTTGCCGTCGAAGAAGTAAGAGAAGTTGTTAGTAAGGTGTGTGTCAGTCAGGATCGCGTCGCCGGCGGGCAGCTGGCACACAGGCTTGCCTGCGAACGTAGTGCCTGTCAGCGCAGTCGTGTTGGTAGGGCAGGCTGTGCCTGCTTTCTCAGCGATCGTCATTTCGATCGGAGCCGCGTTGTAGGTGATAGTCGCAGCAGCGTCTGTGCCCGTGTAGTAACCGACGTAAGCCTTGATAGTAAGGCCGGCCAGAGACGTGTCGTTACCCACCAGATCGTCTAGAACGTTCACGGATTCTGAAGCAGTCAGAGTCTTTGTCTTCATAGGAGAGATTGTAGAGCCATCCCATGGAATCCAAATGCCGCCAGAGAGCTTAGTGAACCAACCTAGGTCGCCTACCTCGGCGATCACCACGAGGCTGCCCTCTTTACCTACATCGCCCGCTGCTGGAGCGATTGTAGCGATCAGATCCGCTGCAACTTCCGCAGGGACTTCAGCCAGGTAGCTCGCACCGTCGTTAACTGTCGCGCCGCCAGTGAATACAGCTGACGATGAAGCGCCCGCTGTTGTTAAGCTAGGCTGAGTTGCTGCCTGCGCGCTGAGTGAAGCGAATGCGAGTGCAACGCCGGTCGCAATTGCGCTAGTTTTCATTAGTTCGAGTTTCATATTGACTCCTAGTCCCTAGGTCTTAATGTGTGTTCGGGTGTCGTTTTCGAGTTGCTCGATACCGGCAGTGTTTGGCCGCGCGGGATCGACGTGCACTCGTCAGTAAATGACGAAAGCCAATACTAGAGCGCAAATATTTCACTTGTGCGACCGTTTTATGGCATTTTTATTACAAGCACTCAGCCAAGAATTTTGCGGCGCAGACCCTACGCCGGCATTACCGAACCGTCACCTCACTGTCACCTTCGCGCACTAGGCTAGAACCATGAAAAAAGCAGACTATCGCATCAAAGTGCAGGCTCAGCCTGTTGCTCTCTTCGAAACCCCCGTGGCCTACGCCACGGTAACGCAGGCGGAGGATCTCTCCCGGGACCTGCTCGCCGCCATCGAGCTGCGGCGCTCGCAAACCCCTGGAATTAAGCGCTCCAACGAAGGTGGCTGGCATTCAGACACCGAGATGCTGCAGTGGGGCGGCGCGGCGGCGCAGAAACTCGCGGACACGGCGATTAGCGTGGCAAAGAAGATGAGCCATTTTGAAGGTGCGGGCGTCGATGACTTCGATTGGCAGGCCAGCATGTGGGCGAATGTCACGGAAGCCGGCGGCCTGAACAGCTTACACGCGCACCCGGGGAACCTCTGGGCGGCGGTCTACTACCTAGACCTCGGCAGGCAAGCAGACGGTGAGCAAGACAGCGGCGGGAATTTCTACCTGGAAGACCCGCGATTTCCGCTTGCCGCGATGCACAATCCCGGGTTCCGGCTACTCGATGGCCAGGGTCGACCCCAGCAGGTGCAAACACAGCTCAAGCTAAGCGAAGGAAATATGATTGTTTTCCCAGCTTGGCTACGCCATGGCGTACAAGTCTACAGGGGTGATAAGCAGAGAATATCTATCGCAATTAATATCGATGCCAAGCCACGCTGAACTAGAGTCAGCGGGGCATTTAGGCAAACAATTAGAGGCAGCGGGTGTCGTAAGAAGCAGTGAAAGAACGGCAGCATAAGTCACCGCTTATTGGCAGGCGCTTAGAAGCGTTGTGAAGTTGCTCTGCGGAAACGGTAGTTGTTTATTGGATTAAACAGACGCGCGAGTCCGCTAGTAAACGTCAGCGGGCTGTCCAGCACCGCGAAACAGAGGCAACCTTCCTCGGTAGAAGGC
>JAYOBL010000031.1:7300-22330 GCA_038104835.1 Gammaproteobacteria bacterium
GTCCGAAGGACCGTAGTGACCAAACTGATCCTCGAATGCCCCATCAAGCACCAGAGTCACTTCGCTGCCTTGGTGCCTATGCACCGGCACTTGGCTGCCTGGGGTCATGTAAAGGAACTCGCACTGTGTCTCGTTATCAATCTGCACCTGCGCCTGATTGATCCCGCCGGCTAACTTATGCCACTTGAGTCCCTTCGACGCAGCGCGAGCAAGGACCCTTGGCAGGGTGAAAGAGCGGTCCAGCATGTGAATCTCGGCCACAGGGAAATCTTCCTCCGATGCATAGCTCTTATCTTTAGCTGGCTCTTCACTAAGCTGCGGCGTCGCCATGATTCGCTCGGCTAGCCCCGCGAAGTCAGGAGCTGCAACAGGCTCATCTTCCTGAAGCCAGGCCATGATCGAGCGAGACTCGAGCTCGCTGCTGCGATTGCGGCAGCTCGTGCAGAGTTCGATATGCGCCGACAGCGCCACGCTCATGCCTGTGGTTAATGTGCCCTGAGCGAATTGTTGTAAAACTTCATCGCTCGGATGGAAATTGGCAGCTGTCATTGCTCGACCCCGATCATTGTTCGTAATTTCGCCACACCAAGGCGCAGGCGGGACTTTAGCGTACCCAGAGGTATGGCTAAGGCCGCGGCTGCTTCTTCGTGCGTGCGGTCTAATATGTAAATTTGCTCGATAACCGCCTGCTGTGCAGTCGGCAAGTGTTCGTAAAGTCTTTCGATTTGCGCCACTTCGACAGCCTGCGAACCCTGCTCTTCATGTACGAAGCTCATCTCGGCGTCTGATTCCTGCGGCCAAATATCGTCTGCGCTCACTGTTTGCGGCTGACGTTTCTTTTTACGCAGCATGTCGAAGCAGCGGTTGCGCGTTAGCGTGAAAATCCAGCTCTGCGCCGTACCTCGATCGAGATCGTATAGAGGCGCTTTGGTCCACACCGTCATCAGCGCTTCTTGCACAAGATCGTGAGCGAGCTGTTCGTTACGCGTGAGCTTCATCCCCATAGCAAATATGCGCTTGTTGAAGCGCACGAACAGCTGATTAAAGGCTTGGCGGTCCTGAGAGACGCCAACGGCTAGGAGGAGTTCCTCATCTGTTGGGCCGTCTACGCTCACTGTGCTCGCAGTCTTCGAAGCGGTGGGCTCGGCAGCATCCGCGGGAGGTTGGTCATCGCTAATAGTCACTACTGAAGGTCTACCTCTTTGCGGAGACCTTATCGTAATGGGTTCTAAGCCTGCTGACAAATTATGCATGACTTATCCAACGCCGCCTTCGAGGCGGCAGATCACTAACCCTGCATTGTGATCCACTTTGTATCAAAGCCCGTATTGGCAGAACATCTTAATATCCCCTAAATCAACCACTAAGGTCATTTGAGAGCAGCTATGGAGCAAAATAGTCCTACCGCTCACCCCGACACGCTTGCATCAGCAGAAGGCTCGGATACTGTCGATCTGGCGACCGCCTTAAAAGAGGCCTACAAAGGGCTCGCCTCAGGTAACACCGCAGCGCTCGCCCCACTCTACAGTGACGACGTCTACTTCGAAGACCCTTCGCACGGCATTCAAGGCAAAGCGGCTCTAGTTGAGCGCTTCCAACACCTCTACGGCAAAGTTGATAGCTGCACCTTCAAGTTCCATCAGACACTCGATACAGGCGGCGAAATCTTTCTCGCTTGGACGATGATCTTGAAGCCTAAGGGCCCGAAAAGCAGCGAGGCCGTCAGAGTGGAGGGCGCGAGCTTTTTAAAAGTGCGCAACAACCGCATCTACTACCACCGCGACTACTTCGATCTCGGCGCCTTCGTCTACGAAAACGTCCCAATGCTCGGCTCGATCATCAAGCGCATCAAGCAGCGGCTGGCCAACTAGCAGTTTCACGACCGCTAACTCTACGTCTGGCATTCATCGGACGACACGGTATTATCTAGGATCAACGCTCTAACGAGCCTGATCTTAGGTAGCGCCATGAACCCTTCTCTTCACGCGTTTCACTCGTCGTGCCCGACGCCCCTTGCCTCGACCTCGCCGCATCCTCGGCGCCCATTTTTTACTCTTCTGTTAGGTCTTCTCGCGGCCGTGGGCCTTTACAGCTGCACCCCTGAATCTTCAAACGTCGCTGGCTCCGCAAAGGCCACGGCGAGCCCGGAGAAACTCGAAGAAGAACGCTTGGCAGCCGATGGCGCGGTGGCGCAAAGCGGCGACTGGTCGGCCTACGCGGCGGATATAGGCAGCAGCAAATACACCTCGCTCAGCGAGATCCGCACCGACAATATCGAAGCCCTCGAGGTCGTTTGGCGTCGTCCCGCCGTCGACCCCTACTACACCTCGCTTAACCCTAAGCAGCGCTTTTCTAGCAACTACGTTGCAGCGCCGGTGGTAATCGACGGCATTGCCTACATCCCCAACGCCCTAGGGTTAGTGGAAGCCTTCGACGCCGCCAGCGGCGCCACTGTTTGGGTGCAAGAGCCGCCGGGCGGTGTTGAAGGACTACCCGGCGCCCCTACTCGCGGCGTTGCCTACTGGCGCGGAGGCGAGGACGGTGACCGGATTTTCGTGCAGCGCGGCACGGCGCTTTACGCGCTCGATGCGAGCACCGGCGCAGCGGTGCAGGAATTCGGCAGCGACGGCAGCGTTGATCTACAGCGCATACCCGCCGAGTTTGAACGCTTTCGCTGGGGCGGGGTTCCCATGGTCGTGCGCGACGTAATCGTGATTGGTCAGGCAATGTCGGACAACTTCTCGAGCAAGAGTGCGCCGCGTGGCGACGTTAACGCCTTCGATGTGCGCACCGGCGAGCTGCGGTGGACCTTCCATACCATCCCCCAAGAAGGTGAATTCGGCACGCAAACCTGGCAGGACCGCTCTTGGTCCTACAGCGGCCACGCGCCCATGTGGGCGCTCTTTAGCGCCGACGAGGAGCTGGGACACGTGTATATGCCCGTCTCCTCAGCAACCAACGATATGTATGGCGGCCATCGGCTTGGCGACAATCTGTTCAGCCAGAGCCTGGTCGCGGTCGACGCCGAGACCGGGGAGCGCGTTTGGCATTATCAAATGGTTCATCACGGCCTATGGGACTACGACCCCCCCGCCGCGCCCATCGTTATGGACCTCGTTGTCGACGACGAGCCGGTACAAGCGGTCACCCAGATTACCAAGCAGGGTTTCGCCTTCGTATTCAATCGCCGTACCGGTGAGCCGGTGTGGGAGATCGAAGAACGCCCAGTCCCCGCATCGACCACTCCGGGCGAGGTCACCTCACCAACCCAGCCTTTCCCGAGCAAACCGGCTCCCTTCGACAGGCAGGGCGCTCTGGAAGAAAACCTCATCGACTTCACGCCCGAGCTGCGAGCGGAGGCGCTGACGATTTTCAATCGCTACGTTACGGGCCCGCTATATACGCCACCTTCGGTGCGTGACGAATCCCCGGGCGGCACGCTCGGCACGATTCAGCTGCCCGGCTCTCAGGGTGGAGCCGATCTGCAGGGCGCCGCTTTCGACCCCAACACAGGCATGCTCTACATCCCGTCGATCACCGCGCCCTTTGTCGCCGACATCGAAGCGGGCGACCCCGAACAGACAGACCTTCGCTATATCAAAGGCGCGCGCCGCTGGCTGGCGGGGCCCCGCGGCCTGCCGCTTTTCAAGCCGCCCTACGGCCGTATCACTGCCATCAATATGAACAGCGGCGAACACGTTTGGATGGTGCCCAATGGTGTTGGGCCTGTAGACAATCCCGCCATCGCCCACCTGGGTATTGAGAAGCTCGGCGTGCCGGGCCGACCGTCGCCGCTGCTAACCGGCTCGCTGCTGTTCCTCGGTGAAGGCCTGACCAATCAGCGCCCGGGTGGACGCATCCCTGTCGACATGCCGGTGGAGATCGCAACTAACAGCGGCGGGCCTATGTTCCGCGCCTACGATAAAGACACCGGTGAGGTAGTCTGGGAGACAGAGCTTGCTGCCGGCACTAGCGGCGCGCCGGTAAGCTATCTTGCTGGCGGCAAACAGTTCATCGCTGTGGCCATTGGCGATCGCGAACACTCGCCAGAACTCATCGGCTTCGCCCTGCGCGATACCGAGGCTCCAGTCGATGAATAGCGGCCGCGCCTGCATCTTGCAATGGGCAGCTGTGAAATCAGTTTTCTTTGGGCGCAGATGAGTAACCGTAGCCGGCAGCTCCTATAGCGAGGCAGTTCAACAAGTCATAAAGCGAATGCCGCCACATTGCATTTTATTAAGAACACGACCAAAAAAGAGGACAAACCGTGCCCAACAATCATTTATCGCTTGGCGCCGATCGCCGAAGTTTTCTGCGCGCTGCCTTGAGCTTAGGTGCCGGCGCGGCATTGACTCGATGCACCGCGGCGCTGCCCGCTGCGAGTGGCAAGGTAGAGACGCGTTTACGGGAACTCGGTATAGAACTGCCCCCTACGCCTGCGCCGCTGGCGAACTATGTCGCTTATGCCGTTGAGAACGACATGGCGTATATCGCGGGCCAGATTCCCATGCGCGCAGGCACGCTTCTACACCCTGGCATCGTGCCCACACAGGTCTCGGTTGAGCAGGCGCGAGAAGCGGCGCGTCAATGCGGGATAAATATCTTGGCTGCGTTAAAGGGCGCCTGCGACGGCGACTTGGATCGCGTACGCCGCTGCGTTCGACTGCAGGGTTTCGTTGCAAGCAGTGATGATTTCACCGCGCAGCCCAGCGTGATCAACGCGGCATCGGACCTCTTAGTCGAGGTTTTCGGCGAGGCCGGCAAACATACCCGCTTGGCTCTGGGCAGCAATGTACTGCCACTCAATGCCTGTGTTGAGATCTCTGCGACCTTCGCGCTAGAGCCTGCTTAGCGAATCGGCGGTAGGCGGCGCTCTGCCTCGGGCTGCTGTCCTCGCCAGTTATTGACAGCACAGCTTGCCGCGTGAACCCGGGTCCGAGCAGAGCGTTCCCCCTTGCCCAAGCTTGGGATACACTCGGCTCATGTTACAGCATCGATTCCTAGACTCTGCGCGGCAGTCTCCCAATAAAGTCGCCTTCATCGACCGCACGACCGGTCGCGATATCACGTTTAAGCAGGCTCGCATCGCGGGGCTAATTCTTGCGCGGCGCTTTAGTAAGCTGGAACGCGGCCGCATAGGCATTATGCTGCCGACATCAGGCGGCGGTGCTCTGGCCGTGCTGGGCTCGGTGATGGCGGGCCTCACGCCGGTGATGATCAACTACTCAACCGGGGCAAAGAAAAACTGCCGATACGCGCAGCATCAATGCGACTTCCATACCATTATTACAACCCGCGGCCTGCTCGAGAAAACCGGCTGCCCGCAGCTGCCGGAAATGCTGTTTATCGAGGACATTCTGGCCACACTCAAGCCGTTCGAAAAAGCGCTAGCCTTTGCGAAGACTCAAGTGCCCGATGTCCTGCTTAAGCGCCTCGTTGGCCGCGTCGATCTAGAACAGCCGGCAGTGATTCTGTTCACAAGCGGCAGCGAAAAAGATCCCAAGGTCGTGCAGCTGACTCAGCGCAACATCCTGTCGAATATCGATTCGTTCTGCACCCACATGGAAATCTACGGCATGGACAGGCTACTCGCGGTCCTGCCCTACTTCCACGTGTTTGGCCTCACGATTAACCTGTGGACTCCGCTGTGCCTAGGCATGACTTCGATCACCTATGCCAATCCGCTCGAGTTCAAAACGGTGGCGCAAATCATTCGTGAAACCAAGCCTGAGCTTTTAGTTGGTACGCCGGTTTTCCTTGAAGGCTATGTTCGACAGTCGGCGGCGGGGGATTTCTCGAGCATCAAACTCGCCGTGTCCGGCGCCGATAAATGCCCCGACAGCTTGCGCCAGCTGTTTCGTGAAAAGCACGGTCTCGAAATACACGAGGGCTACGGCGCTACCGAGACCTCGCCGGTTATTTCTGCGAACCCCCGCGATGACAATCGCCCCGGCAGTATCGGCAGGGTAATCCCCGGCACCGAGGTGAAAATCCTCAGCTACGAAACCGGTGAAGAATGCGCGCCGGGGGAGACGGGAAAAATACTGGTACGCGGCGATGGCGTGATGAACGGCTATCTCAACGATGTTGAAGAGTCGTCACTCAAACTGAAGTCCGGCTGGTACGACACCGGCGACCTAGGCTACATGGATACCGACGGCTTCCTCTATCACAAGGGCCGACTAAAGCGTTTCGTCAAAATAGGCGGCGAAATGGTGTCGCTGGTGGCGGTCGAGGAATGTCTGAATGAGGTTACCGACATGGACTGCGAATGCTGCGTGGTCGAATTGCCCGATGCGAAACGGGGCTCGAAGATCGTCGCCGTGACTAGCAAAGAAGTCGATTCCAGCAAAACAAACAAGCGCCTCGCCGATGAATTGCCTAATATCGCCCTGCCCCGCAAATACGTAACCGTGTCGAGCTTTCCTCGCATGGGCAGCGGCAAGACGGATTTCCGCGGCCTGACCGACTACGTATGGAAGCTAGAACAAGAAGACGATTAGTACAGGTGGCAGGCTACTTCACGGTCTGAGTCTTTTAGCGGTACGAGCTTCGGCGTAACGGTTCGGCACACGTCCATCACCTTCGGGCAACGGTTGGCGAAGCGGCAACCCGCCGGCACGTTAACCGGCGAAGGAATCTCCCCCTGTATCGCCGTTGAGGGGCGCGAGCGCTCACTCTGGGGATCCGGTTCTGGATTCGAGCCTATAAGCACCTCGGTGTAAGGATGCTTGGGATCGAAATACAGCTCGTCCGCACGCCCAACTTCCACTAGCGAGCCTAGGTACATCACGGCCATGCGGTCGCTGACATAGCGCACCATCGACAAATCATGGGCGATAAACAGCAGCGTCAGTCCCATCGACTCCTTAAGCTCGCCTAGCAGATTAACCACCTGCGCCTGCACCGAGACGTCTAACGCCGAAATCGGCTCATCGCACACAACAAAATCAGGCTCGAGAATCAGCGCGCGGGCAATCCCAATACGCTGACGTTGGCCGCCGGAAAACTCATGGGGGTAGCGCGACATATGATCGGCTTGCAGGCCAACTCGCTGCAGCCAGTCAGCGACCTTTTCACGCAGCTGTGACTGCTTGAGTTTGGCGTGCAGAGCGAGCCCCTCGCCAACTATCTCACCCACGGTCATACGAGGATTTAGCGAAGAATACGGATCCTGAAAAATCATCTGCATATTGCTGGCCAGGCGCTGATAGTCCGCTGAACCATATTTCATCGGCAGGCGCTCGCCGCGAAACATGACCTCGCCCGCACTTTTATCATGCAGGCCTAGCAGCGTCTTGCCGAAGGTCGATTTCCCCGAGCCGCTCTCGCCAACTAAGCCGACGATCTCTCGCTCATGAACGGCAAGTGACACTTCGTCCACCGCATGCACGCGCTGACCGCGCCCCATGTCGAAATACTTACTTAGCGCTTTGGCTTCCACCAGCGGTATTGACTGATCGTTCATTTCTTTATTCATTCTTCTGCCTCTTTTCGAGGAGCGAAGTACAGAGCTTCAGGTTTGACCGACGCCTGCTCGTGGTGCAGCCAGCATAGACTGCTGTGGGGCCGCGGCGCTGCGTCGGACAGACGAGTCAGCTGCGGATCGCTCTGACACACCTTCATAGCGAAGGGACAGCGCGGCGCATAGCCGCAGCCCGGGGGCGGCGCGAACAGATCCGGTGGACTGCCCTCAATGGGCTGTAGGCTTTGCTCAACGCTAGGGTCATTACTCGGCATAGCCGCGCGCAGGCCGAGGGTGTAGGGGTGCGCGCTGCGGTAGAAAATATCGTCGACACTGCCGCGCTCTACCACCTTACCTGCGTACATTACCGCGACCGAATCCGCCATGCGGGCAACTACGCCAAGATCATGAGTGATCAACACGATCGCCATGCCAGTTTCGCGCTGCAGTTCCTGTAGCAGATCCAGAATCTGCGCTTGGATTGTGACGTCCAGCGCGGTGGTCGGCTCGTCGGCAATCAGAAGGTCTGGTTTGCAGGCAATAGCCATTGCGATCATCGCCCGCTGCAGCATGCCGCCGGAGAACTCGAAGGGATACTGCTTGGCGCGCTTAGCCGCTTCCGGAATGCGCGTAACCTCGAGCAGGCGCACCGCTTCTCGCGCTGCGTCGCTGCGGCTCAATCCGCGGTGAACCTGCAAAGGTTCGGCGATCTGATCGCCTATAGTCATCGTCGGGTTCAGCGAGGTCATTGGGTCTTGAAAGATCATGCCAATCTGCGCGCCGCGAATCTCTCGCCCCTGAATGCGCGACTGGCCTAAAATTTCCTCCCCCCGCAGGCGCGCGCTGCCCTGGCTAATACGCCCCGGAGGCATGGGAATTAGCCCCATGATGCTCTGCACAGTCACGGATTTTCCGCAGCCGGATTCGCCCACGATCGCCAGCGTTTCACCGGCAGCCACGCTAAAATCGACGCCGCGCACGGCCTTGACGACCCCGCCATAGGTGTCGAACTCAACGTGCAGGTCTTCTACCTGCAGTAGCTCTGCGCCCTGACTCATTCTCGATTCCTCATACGCGCGTCTAGCGCGTCCCGCAGACCATCACCTAACAAATTAAACGCGAGCACCGTGATGGAGATGAGCACCGCTGGGAAGATAAGCTCGTGGGGTGTGGTTAGCATCGTCTTGATGCCCTCGTTAGACATCGAGCCCCAGGACGGCGTCGGCGGTGCTACGCCCATACCAATGAATGACAGAAATGCCTCGGTGAAAATCGCGCTCGGGATGGCGAAGGTGAGCGTCACCAACACGACACCCAATGTATTCGGGAGCATGTGACGCAGAATGAGGTAGTGAGTCTTAGCCCCAAGCAGCTGCGAGGCGCTGATGTACCCCTGCTCGCGAATCTGCAGGATCTGCCCGCGCACCAGGCGCGCCGTCGCCGGCCACATCAACAGAACAAGGGCGACGAGCATCGGCATCACGCCGCTCTCACCCGGACCGATTCCGAAGGCGATCTTAAAGAGAATCATGAACAGCAGAAACGGCAGCGCAACAACAAAATCGGCGAAGCGCATCATCACTGAGTCAACCTTGCCGCCAACAAACCCCGCGACCGAGCCGAACAAAACACCAAACAGAACGAAGCACAGCGGCGCACCAATGCCAATAAACAGCGACACCCGCGCCCCCGCCATGAGTCGCGCAAGCATGTCACGCCCAAGATAGTCGGTGCCAAGCGGATGCAGAGTGAGTTCGATAGCATCGCCCACCTGCGCGTCGGTTTGCGAAGCGATTAATCCGCGCTCAACCGCCTCCGCGAGTGTTGTTACTCGCTGTGCATTGACCGTGAGCGCGGCGGTCTGCTCGCTTAGGCTGCCATCGGCGTTAAGCGCGACGAGGGTGTAGTAGTAAGTCCCCGGCTTGATATCTAAGCGATCTTCGAAACTCAGGGTAGAGTTGTCGAAGAATTCGGCCCGCGGAATGCCGTAGGCGCGTTCGGGGCCAACAGGAAAAAGGTTGCGATAAACGCGGTGGCCATGGGCGTCGGGCAACGCCTCCCAGACCAAGCGCACAGCCTGAGTGGTCGCCGGTTCGGCAAGGCGTAGGCCGCTGCCCGCTACTTCGCCAACGCTCCACGGCTGGTAAGGTTCGACTATAAGCGCGCTGCGATCGACACCCGGCGGCTGGCTGATCTGATCGAGATCCTGCACGGCGGGGTCCGCACGCCAAAGCCAGGGGCCCACGAGCGTAAAGAGCAGCAGGGCAATCACTAAGAATAGGGAGAACAGCGCGCGGCGATTAGCCTTGAGCCGCAGCCACGCATCTTGCCAGTACGACAGCGACGGTCTGGAGAGCTGCTGCGCGCTCTCACCGATCCCGAGCGGCGAAAAATCTAAATCTGAGCTGCTCATCATTTCATCCTCACGCGAGGATCAATGAAGCCGTAGAGCACATCAACCACAATAACCATGAACACCAAGAACGCGCCGTAGAACACCGTGGTGCCCATGATGACCGTGTAGTCCAGCTGCTGCACCGCCTGCACGAAGTAGCGTCCCAACCCGGGTATTGCGAACACGAGCTCGACGACAAAGCCGCCGGTAGTAATAGCAGCGATCGACGGGCCTAGCACGGTGATCACCGGAAGAATGGCATTGCGCAGCTGATGTCGGCTGAAAATTCTGGCAGCAGGTAGGCCTTTCGCCTTGGCCGTGCGCACATAGTCAGAGCCGATTACCTCGAGCATCGACGAGCGCATTAGACGCGTGAGATACGCCATCGTCCCCAAGCCAAGCACCAAAGCGGGAAGCAGCATATGCGAGAGCGTGCCCCAGCCGGCGACCGGCAGAAGCGTGATGCCGAGCACGGAGTTAACACCAACCAGGCCCAGCTGACTGACCGCAGCCACAACGAAACTGGGCACCGAAATACCGAGAATAACGAAGAACATGATGAGGTAGTCGGGCAGGCGATTGCGGTACAGCGCGGTGAGCGCGCCCCACAGCACACCGCCGGCGGCCGCAAACAGAACGGCGAGAATACCCAGCGTCGCGGACACGGGGAAATGCTCGCGAATAATGTCATTTACCTCGCGGTTTTCCTGCGTAAAGGAAATACCAAAGTCACCGCGCACGAGATTGCTCAGATAGATTACATACTGCTCACCCAGCGGCTTATCCAGACCGTACTTTGCCTCGACATTAGCTCGAATCGCAGGCGTCATCGCCCTATCGTTAAGCAGCGGATCGCCGGGTACATTGTGCATCGCGAAAAACGTGGCTGTTGCGATAAACCACACCGTGATCACGCCTTGCACTAGGCGCTTAAGAATAAAACTCCACATCGACTGCTTGTTTCCTTATAGTTCTGCGCATTGAATCCCGCGCAATCTAGAGCTGCGCTTGGGGATTGATCGAGGCATAGGTGTAGTCCACCTCCGGCCCCACGGTGCGGCGAATTAGCCCGTTTAGCCGCGGATCAACGACGAAAGACCAACCGCGCTCGTACATGGGCAGAACCACCACGTCTTCATAGCTCAGCCGCTGTATTTCGCTAAACGCCTGCATGCGCTTCACGGGGTCGAGCTCAGACTGAGCAATGCGGACATTGCGATCCATCTCGGCGCTGGCGTAGCGGCCGCGGTTATTCAAATTCCACGACGAGAATAGATCGCCAAAGGTCAGCGCGTCGTCGTAGTCGGGGCCCCAGCCCGAGAGCACCAAGTCGAATTCGCCCGAGGTCATCTTGGCCAGCCGCTGCTTAAAGGTCTGCAGGTCGATACGCACCTCAAGCCCTAGCGTGCGTCTGTAAAGCTCTTGATAATATTCGGCGGAGAGAATGGAGACCGGCGTATCACCCGCAAGCAAGATGATGGGTGGGAATTCCTCTAGGCCAAGCTCCTGCCTTGCCAGCTCTAAGTGCTCGCGGGCGAGTTCGACATTCATCTCGTGCTTGGTAGGCGGATGCTCGCGGCGGAAGAGATCGTTTGCGCCCTGCACCCAGCTTGGAAACAGGCTCTCGGCGGGAATGTAAGCTGCTTCTTTTAGGACTTTGTACACGAGCTCAGAAGGATCCTGCGCCAACTGCATCGCGCGGCGGAAATTTCGATTGCGCGTCACTCGGCCGTCGCGGTGGTTAAACTCTAGGAAAAATACCGTGCCGTCCATGAAACGGTCGATGTGCCAGCGCCGCTCCATGGCCTCGGGCAGCATGGGGGCGACTAGATCGGTGTCCGCGATCTGCGCGTCTTTAAATAGATTGAGTTTGGCGTTTACGTCCGTCGTGATGTAGGCGATATCGATCTCGTCGAGGAAGCCCTTGTCGTCGTTCCAGTACAGCGGATTCTTTACCCAGCGCATAGAAGCGCCGTGCACCCATTCGCTCAGCACATAGGGCCCGTTGTAGAGCATCTTGTCGGCATCGGCCGCATAGCGCCCGTTGGTCGCGAGGAAGAAGTCCTCGCGCAGCGGAAGGAAGGTAATGAAGGCGACGAGCTTATCGAAGTACGGCGTTGGCTGTTCGAACTCTACCTCGAGTCGGCGCGGCCCTGCAGCACGAACGCCAAGCGTATTAATAGGCAGTTCGCCGTTGGTAATCGCCTCGGCGTTCTTAATCGGATAGGTGATAAAGGCGTACTGGGAGGCTGTCTCGGGGTCCACTACTCGGCGCCAGGCAAAGACAAAATCCTTCGCCGTGACAGGCTGACCATCGCTCCATAGGGAATCTTCCCGCAGCCAAAACGTGGCGCCGTCCTCACGGATTTCCCAGCGCTCGGCGACTCCGGGTATTAGCTGTCCTTTTCGGTCGTAGCTAATCAGCCCCTCCATAACATGGCCAAGCACCGAGAAACTCGCGGCGTCGGTAGAGCGGCCGGCGTCGAGCTGCGGCGGTTCCTGGCGAAGGGTAATCGTAATACTGTTGTTTTCGAAATCGACCGCACCACCGCCCGTGCCGCCGGCATCACCAAGGGCCAAGGAGATCATCATCATAATGCCCGCGAGCACCGCAACTGCCGCCAGCGCGTAAGCCGCGAGCTGCCGGCCTGCCGACTGCGTGAAGCCGTCACCGGCAGGAGTGTGTGATTTAGTCATCGCCATGCGCTCAGTTCTGTTCGTTCATTGGGGCGTTTGAGTCGGCCAGAATAGCCCAGCCCCGCGCGCAGCGGCAAGATCATAGCGTGGCTTTCTAGACCGGAACCCGCACGGCCTGCACCAGACCACCAACAAGCAACACAACCGTAGGCAGAAAGCTCAGCATGAAGCCAAGCGAGCGCTTGGCGGGATCAGCCACGTAGCTGCTGGCAAAGAGGAAGCGGCCCACAAGGTAAACCGCACCCAGCGCGGCAGCGACCATGGCATTGCCGTAGTAGCCGAACAGGAAGACCGCCGGAATGAACACGATTAGCTGCTCCAGAGTATTCATCTGCACGCGGTAGTGGCGCTCGAATATCGGATGACCACTCACTGCGGGTGCGCTGACCTCGTAGGTACCGCGCGCCTTGCCGACCTGGAGAGAGAAATAGATATATTGGAGAAGGGCGAGAACAACGATTATTGCGACTGGAGCCATGGGATTTCCTATTGATTGGTAGACTGGGATTAACGACCGTGGGAGACAATAACACAGCCTGCGGCGCAGGCCTCAATTAGCAGCCGAGCCCTCCAAAGCAAACCCTAGGCAGAACGACTTTTATAGCAAACGCGTATGCCCTCACGCGCCCGCGCAAAAGCAGGGCCAGATGACGTATAATCGCGGGCAGTTAATGACCCAATGAGAGCGTAGCGATGACCCAGACCGAAGCAGCCTCAGGCAAGGCGAAAAGCGCAGCAAAGAGCACCGCTAAGAAAGCGAGCAAAGCGCAAACCGCTTTTAATTTTGAGCAGTCCCTTGAGCAGCTGGAGGAGCTGGTGTCTTCCATGGAAGAAGGCGAGCTTAGTCTCGAGGACTCGCTCGCCGCCTTCGAACGCGGCATCAAGCTCACACGTGAGTGTCAGGCCGCCTTGAAAGACGCCGAGCAGAAGGTTCAAGTCCTACTCGACGAGTCCGGCACAACCCGCTCGATGAGTGCCGATGGGGATGAAGACGACGCGCCTTTTTAACGAGAACTATTAGCAACAACTTTTAGCGACTACTTTTAGCAACAACGCTTTCTCGAAAAGCCTCCACAGCACAGGCCAATTCGAGAGCCGCCTATCTCAGGCGACTCTATCATCGAGACACAAGGTTCATTGAGACACAGCGCAGGCCACGGCGGAAAATTGACGAACTTTTACCCGCCAGCCAGTCGCTAACCATAAGCAAAGGCCCCAGCGAATCAATCATGACGACAGCCACGCAAAGCCCCAGCGCCCTGCCCGCTCCTAGCCTCACTATGGCATGGGACGAGTTTATGCGCGCCTGCCAGCAGCGCATCAACGCACGGCTTTATGGGGCTATCGCAAGCGAGGACGCCAGCACAAGCCTGCAGAGCGCAATGATTCACGCCTGCGCCGGAAGCGGCAAGCGCATACGCCCGCTACTGGCCTATGCGAGCGCACTGGCGGTGGGCGGCACAGTACAGCGCTGCGACGCCGCAGCAACGGCTGTCGAACTCATTCACTGCTACTCCTTAGTGCACGACGACTTGCCGGCTATGGATGATGACGATCTGCGCCGCGGCCAACCCACCGTGCATAAGGCCTTTGACGAGGCAACGGCAATTCTCGTTGGCGACGCTTTGCAGGCGCTAGCCTTCGAACTCCTCGCCGCCGACGGAAACGGCGTCAGTGCTGAGCGGCGACTCAATATGATTAGCAGCCTTGCCTCGGCGGCAGGCGCCCAGGGCATGGTAGGCGGGCAGGCTCTGGACTTTGAGGCCGTGGGAGCGCAGCAAAGCCTTAAGCAGCTCGAGCGCATGCACGGCCTTAAAACCGGCGCTTTAATCCGCTCTGCGGTGAGGCTCGGCGCGCTAAGTCAGCCTTCTACAAGCGATGCGCAGCTCTTGGCGCTGGACAGCTACGCCGATAGGCTCGGCCTTGCGTTTCAGGTCCGCGACGACATCATCGACGAGATTAGCGACACCGCAACGCTCGGCAAGCCCCAAGGTTCGGACAGCGAGGCGAACAAGCCAACTTATTTGTCTCTGCTAGGCCTGGACGCCGCGCGCGGCAAGGCCGACGAGCTAGCACAGGAGGCCATTGCCGCCCTGAGGGACTTCGATGAGTCCGCCGAGCCGCTGCGCCAACTCGCCCAATTTATTGTTGCGCGCCTCCACTAGGCCGCCAAGGAACACCGATCAATGCTAGATGCGATACCTCTCGAACGCCCGAACACGCCGCTACTCGACTCGATCGACGAACCCGCTGACCTGCGTGAACTAGATGTCGATCAATTAGAGAAGCTGGCCCACGAGCTGCGAGAGTTTCTGCTGTTTTCGGTTGGCAAAACCGGCGGGCACTTCGGCGCCGGCCTGGGCGTTGTCGAACTCACCTTGGCCCTTCACTATGTTTTCGATACGCCCACCGACACGCTAGTGTGGGACGTCGGTCATCAAGCTTACCCGCATAAAATTCTCACGGGCCGCCG
>JAYOBL010000032.1:0-10626 GCA_038104835.1 Gammaproteobacteria bacterium
CTTCTAGAGAGGAAACGAGTCGTCGCCTAAGCCACGGATCGTCGGGCTGGGTGTAGCTAATTCTCGGAGGCTCGCGCAGATAGGCATGAAATTGCGGGTCGACACTTAGCTCGGCGTTACGCGCTTCTGGCTGGGTACCCGAGACCTGCGGCGCTACGCTGTGATTGAATTCACTATTCATTCTTTGGCCTTCATCGTGTCGGCTAGCACTGAGTTGTCGAGCCCTACGTTCGCCCGTCAACTTGAGCGAAGTGTAGGGTCGATGAACTTGGGGGGTCAAGCGTAAAAACCAAAATCTAAGGGTCTATTTGGTCACTAAACTGTCATCATAATTTCACCAAACTGCAATGACCATCGCTTAACGTAATCCTACGCAAATAACGCGAAGAGAGGCTTGCTATGCGCTTGGCAGTGTCGGAAGTGGATCAACGTTCGTACATCGCCCTCAATAAATGGCAGGAGCGCCGCGCGCTTCTCACCGCCTACCGAGCCATTTCCCGCAGCGCCGATGGTCAGCTCTATGTGCTGATAGCGCTAGTCGCGATGGTATGGGGAAACGATCAGGCAGCCTTGGCGCTTAAGACAGCGGTCTTGGCGTTCGGCATCGAAGTCCCTGCGTTTATACTGCTAAAAAAAGCCATTCGCCGCGATAGGCCGTTCGTGCATCTCGCGCAGTCGAAAACAGCGCTAACGCCAAGTGATCAGTTCAGCATGCCTTCCGGACATACCGCCGCGGCCTTCGTTGCAGCGTCACTGGTGTTTGTCTTTCTACCTGGCCTTTCCTATCTGGCGTTTCTTTGGGCTAGCATGGTTGGCGTTTCGCGGGTCGTTCTAGGCGTTCACTATCCTACCGACGTAGTGGCTGGCGCGGCGCTAGGTAGTCTCTCAGTGTATATCGCAACGGGCTTTGGAGCTCTGCTATGACTCTGCGCGTTCTCTATGGAATACAGGGTACCGGTAACGGCCATCTCGCCCGTGCGCGCTGCATGGTTCCTGCTCTAAGGGAGCAGGGTATCGAACTCAGTTTCCTATTCAGCGGCCGCGCCGAGGATCAATTCTTCAATATGGAAGAATTTGAAGGCTACGGCTATCGGCGTGGCCTCACCATGAGCATCGCCAATGGTAAGGTCAGGCCTATTAAGACCTTCATGGAAAATTCACTGCTGCGTTTTGCCCGCGATGTTGCGAGCTTAGATCTCTCCAATATCGACTTGGTTATTAGTGATTTCGAACCGGTTAGCGCCTGGGCTGCGAAGCTTAAGGGGGTGCCTTGCATCGGCATCAGCCATCAGTCGGCGTTCGAGCACGATGTGCCGAAAGTCACAGGTCACGGACTCTCGCGACTGATCATGACTCTTTTCGCGCCGTCCAGCGTGAGCCTTGGCGTTCACTGGCATCATTTCGACCAGCCGGTACTGCCGCCGATCATCGAAGACCACGCACACGTTGAGACAGACCCGCAGCTGGTACTAGTCTACATGGCCTTTGAATCCCTGGACGAAGTCGTCGCACTGCTTGCTCCATTCACAGACTATCGTTTCGAAGTGTTTGCCAAGGTAAAGCAGAAGGTGCAGCAGGGGCATATCACAATAAACCCGCTCTCCCACGAGGTATTCCATCGAACGCTCGAGCGCTGCTCCGGCGTGATTTGTAATACGGGCTTCGAGCTTGCGAGTGAGTGCTTGCAGCTGGGTAAAAAAATTCTAACCAAGCCTTTAGACGGTCAGTACGAGCAGCTGTGCAATGCGCTCGCCTTGCAGAAACTTAGCAGAGCGAAAGTGATGACGAAGCTAGACTCCAAGGCGCTTCGAGAATGGCTGTCACAGGAAGGTTTTCCGCCAATTGCGTATCCTAATGTCGCTCAGGCTTTATCACGCTGGCTAGTGCAGGAGCCGCGACCCGCGGTGGGTGAGTTAGCTGCGCAGCTATGGCAGTCTTTTGATCATCCCTGCACGGTTAGCGAACCCCAGAGCGGTCGACTCAGTGATTCTTTGACTCAGCCCCACTAAGCCCAACTAAGCCTGCGAGCCCAGCTATCTTCAGAGTTAACGAGCCGAGTATTAAAAACCAAGTATGAAAAGCCAGCTACGCAGTACGACCACCAAAGCCTGCCGCCTCCTAAGTTTTTTTCTCGCCGGGTCAGCCATCGTTACACTCGCCCCGCTTGTCGCGAGCGCTGACAGTTGTACTCCGGATTTACCTGCAAACGCGCTTTGCGAAGACGGCTTGAAGCTCAATGACCTGCAGTCTGTTGGCTCACACAATAGCTACAAGCTCGCTATACCCGAGGCCGAGCTTGCGATGATCGCCGAGGTCAACCCGCGTGCTGCGATGACCTTGGACTACAGCCACATCGAACTGAGCAAGCAGCTTGACCTAGGTCTGCGTCAAATCGAGTTGGACATTCTTTACGATCCTGAAGGGGGGCGCTACAGCGACCCACTGCTCCCGCGGCTTGCGCGCGAACAGAGCGGCGCGAGTGTTTTCGACAGCGAGGGCTTAGATGCCCCCGGCTTTAAGGTGCTCCACGCCCAGGACATCGATGTGCGCAGCAGCTGTGTTACATGGATCCTTTGTCTTTCACTTATCAAGCAGTGGTCAGACGAAAATCCTGCGCATATTCCATTGCTGATTATGTTCAATGCGAAAGAAGGGGGCGGCACCTTCCCGGGCTCTCAGCAGGCTCTGACGTTCACCGCGCAGGCCTATGCTGAACTGGAGCGCGAGATATTGACGGTTCTTCCCCGAGAGAAGCTCATTACCCCTGACGACATACGGGGCGACTACCCAACCCTGCGCGAAGCAGTGCTTGCGCGCGGATGGCCGAACCTCGAACGGAGTCTCGGTAAAATAATTTTTGCTTTGGATGAAGGGCCAGAAAAAGTTGCCGTTTACCTGGGCCAAAATGAGTCGGCGCAGGGCAAGCTTATCTTTCCCAACAGCGTGTCAGAAGACGCGCCCCACGCCGCCTATTTCACCCTCAATGACTCGGTAGGCCAGCAGAAGAGAATTCGCCAAGCCGTACAAGCGGGCTTCTTAGTGCGCACGCGCGCCGACGCCAATACCTTCCAGGCTCGCGAGAACGACACTGCAGCGAGAGAGGCAGCGTTCGCTTCGGGCGCTCACTATATCTCGACGGATTACTACCTGCCGCGAGCCGACTTTAGCGGCTACAGCGTTCGTCTGCCCTCGGGCACCGCTGCGCGCTGCAACCCGCAGCGGTCGCAGGCGCCATGTCACTAATTCTTCATCAAAACTTCATGGTTTGGTAATAAGATCCGACCACACTTCGCCGATCGATTAATTATCCACTATCGAATCGCAAGGGCGACGCCATGAAGACTCTCAAAGTTCGAAGTATTTTTATCTCCGATGTGCATCTTGGTTTCCGCGGCTGCCAAGCTGACGCGCTGCTGCACTTCCTTCATTCTACCGAAGCCGAATATCTCTATTTGGTTGGCGACATCGTCGATTTTTGGTCTTTGAAGAAAACGTCCTACTGGCCCCAGCAGCACACCAATGTCATCCGCTCGATTCTGGGTAAAGCAAAACACAACACTAAAGTAATTTACGTGCCGGGCAACCACGACGAAGTGATGCGCCAGTATGTGGGCCATGCCTTTGGCAATGTGGAAGTTCATCGCGACTGTATTCACGAAACGGCAGACGGCAAGCGTCTCTTGGTGCTTCATGGGGACGAGTTCGACGCTATCGTAAAAAACAGCCGCTTGCTCGCCAAACTCGGCAGCAAAGCCTACGACCTGCTCCTCGGTCTCAACTACTATGTGAACAAGTATCGCCGTTTTTTTAATTTTTCTTACTGGTCCCTTGCTGGCTACTTGAAGCATAAAGTTAAAAATGCCGTCGAGTTTATCTCCAGCTTCGAAAAAGCTCTTGCGCGGGTAGCCAAAGAACGCAACGTCGACGGAGTGGTTTGCGGGCATATCCACCACGCAGAGATTCGCCAGATAGACGATGTGCTGTACTGCAATGATGGCGACTGGGTGGAGAGCTGCACGTCGATGGTTGAGCATCCAGACGGCAGATTAGAGCTTATCTACTGGGCCGAGGAATTTCAGCGTTCGACTCTCTCAGAAGTTGAGGAGCTTATCGGAGAAAGCGCATTGCTAAGTATCCAAGCTCACGGTGAAGTCGCCGCAGGGGCCAAACCAAAGGTCGAGGAAGCCGCTTAGATTTTTCTCTAACGACTCTGTCGCTGTCACCAAACTGCTATAAAAAGTACACCACTTTGTAGCCGGGTTGTCACACGCCCGGCCTACACTTTCGCCGCCTTTCCTATTTCCTCAATAAAAATATTTCCACCGGGCGAGGCAGGCGCCATGTGCGTCACTCAATCTATCAAATGCTATTCATCGGCACCGCGTGTGCCAATCGATTTTGGAGAGTTAGATGACTTACTTTAGTTCCAAGACAAAATACGGCGTCCTTCCCCTGTTCGCCGCAGCGAGCCTCGTGTCACACGTGGCTAATGCTCAGGAAGAGGGGCAGGATCAGCGCATTGAAGAAGTTGTAGTAGTGGGCGCCTCGCGAAGCTACTCCGCACTCGCCACCACTCAGTCAATGAACGATCAGCAAAGCCCGATCACTTCCATACTTTCTACTATCGACAATCTCCCCGGTGTCAACATCACCGAGGGCGACACCTTCGGTTTTGACGACTGGTCGACCACGATCAATCTGCGTGGATACCAGACTAGCCTCTCTGAGCAGCAGGTCGGCACTACGATCGACGGCTTTCCTAACGGTGACTCTAACTATGGCGGCGGCGCCAAGGCGAATCGCTACATCGACACCATGAACTCCGGCGGTGTTGAGGTAAACCAAGGTATCGCCGCTATCGATACCCGCACGACTGAATCTCTTGGTGGTACTTTGAACTTCACCACTAACGCACCTGAGGAAGAAGAGCGCCTCCGTGTGCAGCTAGTACAGGGTGATTTCGAATCTCAGCGCTACTACGGCCGCTATGACACCGGGCGCATATTTAACGACACAACCAAGGCCTGGGTTTCTCTGAACCACAATGAGGCGACCGACTGGATGGAAGGCTCAGCGCAGAACGAGCGCGACCATTTCGCAACTAAATTTGTCACTGAGATCGAAGACTTCACGCTAACAGGCTACTACGTCTACGACGACATTCATGAAGATAATTATCAGCGCATCACCGCTTCGGAATTCGCTGAAGATCCCGATAGCGATCGCCTGAATGGTAACTGGACTAACGTGCCTTATATCAATCAGGTGTATCGCCAGGGCTGGTCAACGCTGCGTGAGAACCGCTTCGGTTACCTGAAGCTCGACTACGAGGCTAGCGACAACTTCAACGCATCCTTCGGTGTGTATGATCATCAAATGGAAGGGCGTGGCGACTGGATTCCTCCTTACATCGGCGATCTGGTAGATGATAACGGCGGTCCCGAATACGAAGTAGGTGGCAATCTGCCCGTTATCGGTGGCGGTCTTATCGGTGCGATTAACTTCGTAAACGCTGCCGGCGAGGCCCTGTCGCCAGACCCCAGTTGCGTATCTTCGATCACCTTCCCCTACGGGGGCGCAGGCCCTCAGAGCGACCCACTTTGCTACGGCCCCGGCGCTATCCCCGTGCAGTCCTACCGCCACACTCACTACGAGCGTGATCGCACTGGCTTCACTGCCGACTTCGATTTCACCGCGTCTTTCGCAGGCGGCGAGAACACAGTTCGCGGCGGTGTGTGGATAGAAGATTCGACGCGCCTTGAATCCCGTGACTGGCACAAACTGACCGATGCGCGAGTAGGTATTGAGTTCAACGAGATGCCTTACTGGATTCAGTACGACCGTGATTTCAACCGCGAGACCACTATGTGGTATCTGCAGGATGAGTTCACAATCGGTGAGCTGACTCTGTCAGCAGGTCTGCGGGAATACGACGTCGATAACACTGAGGTCGATCTATTCGGTGTAGCGGCAACTGAAACGCTTGCGTCCAACACAGATACTCTCTTCAGTGGTGGTGCGACGTATAAGCTGCCGGTTGAGGGCATGGAAGTCTTCCTTGGCTACTCAGAAAACGCTAAGCCGCTTCTGGATACCTTGCTCGAGCGTGAAGGAACTGCTGCCGCGGATCTCGAGGCAGAGCAAGCTGAGAACCTCGAGCTGGGCCTACGCTACGTTAGCCCACGCCTGAACGCGAGCGCCGTTTACTTCGACAACGAGTTTAACAACCGTCTCGAGTTCTTCGGCCCGCAGATCGCTGGCAACATTCCCAACTACTCAATCGGTCTTGCCGGCCGCTTCGACAACGTGGGTGGTATAAGCTCGAACGGCTTCGAGCTTGCGGGTACCTATGAGATCAACGAAAACTGGTCGCTCTACGGTTCTTACACAAGCACCGATGCGACTTACATTGGTACTGGCCTTGGCGCCGATGCCGACGCGGCTATTGGTGTCACGGCGGGTAATACGGTTGTGAACACGCCTGACACTATGTGGGTTGTCTCTCTAGACTGGACACGCGATCGCTATCTCGCAGGCCTGTCAACAAAGTACGTAGGCGAGCGCTTCATGGACAGAGCCAATGCTATTGAGACTGATGCCTACACTGTGTCTGACCTCTACCTCGGCATCGACGGTGGCGCGGTTAGTGACGTGCTGGAGTCTTTCGAGTTCCGCTTCGTGGTGAACAACGTATTCGATGAGTCGTATCTGGGTGGTATCTCCGGCTTCGGCGCATGGATCGGCGCGCCGCGCACTGCGTCATTCGCAATGACAATGGATTTCTAAAATCGCTTGATGGTGCAGGCCAGCTTAGAGCGGGCCATGAAGAAAACGAAAAGAGCGTAGCTTATCCCTACGCTCTTTTTTATTTGTAGAGAATTGGACTGCGCAGAAAAACTAATTTTCTTAGCAGCCGTCATCACTATGTAAAAAATTCAATCTACTATTTTCCCCGACGTAAAGTATTGCGTCTCTCCCCTGTAGTTTGACGCCGGCCTTAATGCCGGCGTTTTTTATTCCGAAATTTTTGCTTCAGTAAAAGAGCGAATTAGTCATAGAAGCTTCATAAAAATGCGCTAGCGTTGGGCCTTGGCAAAAACCAGTCACTACGAGGAATCAACTATGCGCCCGCGTCACTCGAAATCCGCAGCACCCATTCCTATGGCCTCACTAAAGCGCGCACGTCCGCGACTGACGCGGCGCCGCTTTCTGCAAATGGGGGGCACTTTCCTCGGTGCGCTCGCGATGAGCGGTCTCCCCGCGGCGGTATTCGGCGCCAGCAAGCGCCTTAATCGCGTTTCTGCTTATCCGTTTACTTTAGGCGTGGCGTCCGGCGACCCAACCGCCGACTCAGTCATTCTGTGGACGCGCATTGATCAGGCGGCGATAGCGGGCCAAGACGCAGCCAACGATGGGCTCCAGATCGACTATGAGGTCGCGAGCGATCCCGGCTTTACAAGTATTGTGCGCACCGGCAATGTTGTCGCGCCGGCTGAGCTTGGACACTCTGCCCATTGCGAGGTGAGAGGTTTGCAGCCGGCGACGGAGTACTACTATCGCTGGCGCCTCGCCGGTGAAATTAGCCCGGTGGGGCGAACTAAGACCGCGCCACTGGCGAGTGCAACGGTAGACAGTCTGCGGTTTGCCGTCGCTTCCTGTCAGCAGTATGAGCAGGGCTTCTACACGGCCTATGAGCATATGAGCAATGAGGACTTGGATTTTGTCGTACACCTTGGCGACTACATCTATGAAAGCAGCTGGGGTCGAGTGCTGGTGCGTAACCACGAAGGGCCCGAAATTCATACGCTGAGCGACTATCGTGCGCGTTACTCAACGTATAAGAGCGACCTTGATCTACAGGCTGCTCACGCGGCCGCGCCTTGGATCATCACGTGGGACGACCATGAGGTCGACAATAACTACGCGGCGGACATTGCCGAAGACGATCAAACCATCGACCAGCTGCTTGCGCGTCGAGCCGCTGGCTATCAGGCGTTCTATGAGTTCACGCCTATTCGCCTGCCTGTAGGACGACAGGGCCCCGATATGCCTATTCATCGTCGCCTGCGTTTTGGCAATTTGCTCGAGATGAGCGTGTTAGATACTCGGCAGTATCGCAGCGATCAGGCCTGCGGTGACGGACGCAAGTCAAGCTGCGCGGCGCATCAGGACCCCAGCCGTACGCTGCTCGGGCAGGCGCAGAAGAAATGGCTCTTCGATAGCCTTGCTAGCACCGACGCTAAGTGGAATGTCATGGCACAGCAGATCATGATGGCAAGCCTGCGCTCTGTTGGTGACTCAGGAGAAGAGCTCTGGCCGATGGATATCTGGGACGGCTACCCCTTCGAGCGCGCCGAGCTGCTGCGTCATCTGCACGAGAGAGGTACATCTAATCCCGTGGTGCTAACCGGCGACATTCATTCCAACTGGGTCGCAGACTTGCAGCTAGACTTCGACGACGAGCGCTCGGCGCTGGTAGGGACCGAGTTTGTGGGCACCTCGATATCCTCCGGTGGCGATGGAGTGGATATGTCTTCCTACGGAGAAGCTTTGCTCGCTAACAATCCGCACGTGAAATTTTATAACGCGCAGCGTGGCTATATGTTAGCCCGCGTTGATGCGCAGCAGTGGCAGACCGACTTTAAGATTGTCGACAAAGTCACTGAGAAGGGTGCCGCCCTGCGCACCCGCGCAAGTTACGTGGTAGAGACGGGAGAGGCCGGAGCCAAGCTCGTCTAGCTTAGGCTATTGAGCTATTGAGCTATTGAGCGAGCAGCGCCGCAACGGTGTCGGCGCTGATCGTCTCCTTAACGCCGCTAAATGTGACGCGAACGTAGTTAATCAGCTTCGCCATTTCCGCTGCCGATAGTGCGCCGGCAAATGAAGGCATCTCGCCGCGGCCGATAATCAGCTGCAGTGCTACATCGACGCCGCTGCCGCGCACGATCTCACTCGCTCGCAATGAAGGATAGATGCCGGCGAGGCCGTGGCCATCGGGCTGATGGCACTCGGCGCAGTTGTCCATGAATAGCTGCTTGCCGAGTTCGGCTTCTTCTGAGATTGCGACGCCGGCTGCGAAAAAAAGGAATAACAGACCAATAGTCGCAATTCCACTAAGCAGCATTGGTCTTGCTTTTCGCCTAAATCCTCGCGCCTTCAAAATAAGCACTCCCCGCATCGATCGCTTACGCAGCGCATTCAGCGCTCAGAACCAATAGTCACGGGCAGGCATCGCAATGAGCTTCCCGCCGGCAGGCTTTGGTTCAAGGCTCAAATTCAAGAACGCCAAGCTAGGCCTGCGAAACTGACTTTGCGCCAAGGCTCCGCGACCCGCCTCGCCTGTGATATAAATCGAGTATAGCAGTCCGCGCTTTGACTCGCCCGTAGGCGGAGAAAACTTCGGGCCAAGTGACAACAAAAGGCAGCGCTCAATCTATGGCTTTCTCTAAGGATAATTCGGCAGTGCCCAACTACTCCAAGATCAACGATCCCCTGAGCTCGGCTCAGGTGGAGCAGTTTCGTAGTCGCGGCTTTGTCGTGTTGGATTTGGGTTTAAACGAGGGTCAGCTGCAGTCGATTATCGACAAGGTCGAACCGCTTTATCCTGAAGATCGTTTGCAGAATCCTACGGCCCCCGCCCGGGTGCAGGACGCATGGAAACAGGTGGAGGAGGTGCGCGAGCTCGCCGTCTCGCCTACGGTCCTCGGCGCGCTCGAGCAGCTATTCGGGCGCGCGGCGCTGCCTTTCCAAACTTTGAACTTTCCCATTGGCACGCGCCAGCGCACACACTCTGACACCGTGCATTTCGATTCTCGACCTAGCGGTTTCATGGCGGGGGTCTGGGTGGCCTTGGAGAATATCGATCTCGAGAACGGGCCTCTACAGTACTATCCGGGCAGTCAGACGCTGCCGGTTTACACCATGCAAGACTTTGGCTTGGAGCCCGGTTACGAAAACTACCCGGCCTATGAAACTCACATCCATGAACTCGTGGAGGCCGAGGGCTTAGCCCCCGAATACGGCTGTATCGAACGTGGTCAGGCGCTGATTTGGCATTCAAATTTGCTCCACGGTGGCGCTGCGCAGCGAGATCTAAGCCGAAGTCGACACTCACAGGTGACCCACTATTATTTCGAAGGCTGCGAGTACTTTACGCCTCTGCTCAGCACGCCGGACGGGGCAGCAGGCCGCAAGCCTTTTTGGATCCCGGCTCACGCCGATTTTATCCTGCCCGAGGCGCACCCTGTGAACAAGTTTAAGAGCAGGCTGCGCAGACTCGCAAAACGAGTCGGGCTGGGCTAGAGGCGCGTGGATTGTCCGCAGGAACTCAGCGGTGGGGTAGCGATCGAGGCTTACTGCGCACTGCTGGCTGAGAGTTTCGCGCGCCTTTTAGGCAGGCCGCTGATAGACGGTAATCCTAAGCCCTCGGCAGCGCAGCTCTGGACCGCCGAGTGCGGCTTGCTGTCCCACAGTGTTGAAGCTGACCCCTTGTTTAACTACGCCAACAAACTCGCTCTTGAGCTGTTTGAGAGAGACTTCGACTCCATGAATGGACTGCCCTCGAGGCTTTCCTCCGAGGCGCCCGTTGATCATGAAAGGATAAGGCTGCTCGATGAGGTCGCGCGC